>CAMYOO010000055.1 GCA_947260035.1 uncultured delta proteobacterium | reverse complement strand
CCCTGCTCCACGACGAAGTCCACGATGCCGGGGTCGCGCACGAACGCCTGGGCGATGTTGACGCCGAAGGGGCGCTCCGTGAGATCGCGCATGCGGCGGATCTCCTCGCGGATGACGTCCAGCTCGCCCGACGAGGTTTCGATGATGCCCAGGCCCCCGGCGTTGGAGACGGCCGAGGCCAGGGGCGAGCGGGCGATCCAGCCCATGGGCGCCTGGACGATGGGAATCTCCACCCCCAGCATCCGGGTCAAGCGGTTGTCGAAGCGCATGGGGTCTCCTGGGGCTCGTTCCGGAAGAGCGGTAGCATCGCGCGCCGGCGAAAGAGGAGGCGGTCGTGAAGGCAGCAGTCTACTACGAGACCGGGCGCCGGCGAGCAAGGAGGCGATCGTGAAGGCAGCAGTCTACTACGAGACCGGCGGTCCCGAGGTGTTCCGGTACGAGGATGTGCCGGACCCGGTCTGCCCGCCCGACGGCGTGCTGATCGACGTCGAGGCCGTGAGCATCGAGGGTGGAGACACGCTGCACCGGTCCGGAGGCGATCTGGCCGCGAAGCCGCACATCGTCGGCTACCAGTGCGCCGGCACCGTGCGCGAGGTGGGCGCAGGCGTCTCGGACCGCGCACCGGGGCAGCGGGTCGTGGCGGTGATGTTCTTCGGCTCCCACGCCGAGCGGGCGGTCGTGCCGGCTGCGGCTACCTGGCCGATTCCGGACGACGTGGATCTGGAGGCCGCGGCGTGCGTACCCATCGCCGTGGGGACGGCAGACGACTGCCTGTTCGAGTTCGGCCGCTTGCAGTCCGGTGAGACGGCGCTGATCCACGCCGGTGCGGGGGGTGTGGGCATGGCCGCGATCCAGCTGGCGAAGCGCGCCGGGGCAACGGTGCTGGCGACGGCCTCCAGCGACGAGCGCCTGAAGCGGCTCGAGGAGTTCGGCCTGGACCACGGGATCAACTATCGGACCGGCGACTTCGTGGCAGAGGTTCGCGAGATCACCGGCGGGCGCGGCGCGGACGTGATCGTCGATTCCGTCGGCGGACACACGTTGGAGGGAAGCTTCGAGGCAGCGGCCTATCGCGGGCGCATCAGCTACGTGGGATCGGCCGGCCGCGACGACTACCGCCCCAACGTGGATCTGCTGCGACCCGCCAACAAGAGCCTCACGGGCGTCTTCTTCGGCGCGGAGCTGGCGCTGCACCGCGATCGCGTTCATCCCATGGTGGCGCGCCACATCGCGGACCTGGCGACCGGCGCGCTGCGCATCGCCATCGACCGGCGCTACCCGTTGTCCGAGGCCGCGGAAGCCCATCGCTACATCGAAAGCCGCCAGGCCTTCGGCCGCGTCCTGCTGGTGCCGTGAGCCCGGTGGCCGGCTACTTCAGCTACGCCCAACAGGCCGCCCACTACTTCGACCGGCCTCACGACCGCGCCCTGAAGGCGCCTCTCAAGTCGGCCGCGGCCTGGCGCGGGCCGGAGCTGGCCGCTGCGGGCGGCTGGCGCACGCGGCTGGACGACGAGCAGGTGGCGGAGATCGAGCGCGCCCTGGCCTGCGCCCGGGCCACCGGGAAGCCCACGGGCGAGATGACCGCAGCCGATTTTCCGTTGCCCTTCCTGTCGGCGGAGATCGCCCGTTGGCGCACGGAGATCGTCGAGGGGCGGGGGTTCCAGGTGGTCTCCGGCGTACCCGTCGAGCGCTGGTCGGAGCCGGACGCCGAGCTCTTCTTCTGGTGCCTGGGGCTCCACCTGGGGCGTCCCGGCGCCCAGAATCCCCAAGGCGATCTGTTGGGTCACGTGACCGATACCGGCGACGACGCTTCGGACCCCTTCGTGCGCCTGTACCGCACCGCCGCGGACATCGCCTATCACTGCGACGCGGCGGACGTGGTCGGCTTGCTCTGCCTGCGCGCGGCGAAGCGTGGAGGCGCCAGTCGCATCGCCAGCTCGGTGAGCGTCTACAATGAGCTCCTCGCTCGGCGTCCCGATCTGGTGGAGCGCCTGTACGAGCCCTTCCTGCTGGACGTGCGCAACGAGGACAAGAGCGGAGCGCTGCGTTACCTGCCGGTGCCGCCGTGTCGCTTCTCCGCAGGACGCCTGCGCACCTTCTACCACAGCGACTACTTCCGCTCGGTGCACAGGCACGAGGACGTTGCGGCCTTTACGGACGCAGAGCGCGAGCTGCTCGATCTCTGGGAGGAGATCGCCGCGAGCCCCGAGATCTACCTGGACATGGAGCTCGGGCCCGGCGACATCCAGTGGCTCTCGAACCACACGGTGGTGCACGCGCGAACCCAGTACGAAGACCACTCCGAGCCCGAGCGGCGTCGCCACCTGCTGCGGCTCTGGCTGTCGATCGAGTGAGCGCTGTGACTCGGCCGTTGAGCTAGACTCCCAAGATGCCGAGAGCCGACGCCGCCGATCGTCCGGCGTGGACCGACCACGTCGACAACCCCTACCTGCACGGCATCTACGCCCCGATCCGCCACGAGACCTCGGCGGAGGAGCTTCCGGTCGAAGGGGAGATCCCCCACGACTTGTGCGGCGCCTACGTGCGCAACGGCCCCAACTCCGTCTTCGAGCCATCGAACCTGTATCACTGGTTCGATGGGGACGGCATGGTTCACGCCGTGCATTTCCGGGACGGCAAGGCCACCTACCGCAGCCGGTTCGTGCAGACCCGGGCGCTGGCCGACGAGACCGCGGCGGGACACGCGCTCTGGCCCGGGATCATGGGGCCGTTCGACTTCGACGCTCCGCGCCACTACCTGAAGGACACCGCCAACACGGACGTCGTGTATCACGCCGGGGATCTACTGGCCCTCTGGTACATGTGCGGAGAGCCCTATCGACTGGATCCGCTGAGCCTCGAGGCTCGGGGAGTGGCGGACTTCGGAGGCAAGCTGCGAACCACGGTGTCGGCCCATCCCAAGGTGGATGAGCGCACGGGCGAGCTGGTCTGGTTCACGCTGGCCGACGAGCCGCCCTACATGACCTACGGCGTGGTCTCCAAGGACGGCGAGCTCGTCCACCAGCAGCCCATCGAGCTGCCCGGGCCGCGGGCGCCCCACGACCTGACCATCACCGAGAACTTCTCCATCCTGCACGATTTCCCCTTCTTCCACGATCCGGAGATCCTGAAGAGCGCGCGCCGGCGCGTGGCGCGGTTCCATCCGGACCTGCCCAGCCGCTTCGGTGTGGTCCCGCGCCGGGGCGCCGGCGATCAGGTTCGCTGGTTCGAGTTCGAGCCCGGCTACGTGCTGCACATGGTGAACGCCTGGGAAGAGGGGGACTGGATCGTCATGGACGGCTGCTTCCAGCCGGATCCGAACATCCGTCGCCGCCCGGAGGAAGGCGAGCTGGCCTCGATGCTGGGCTACCTGAGGATTCGCGCCCACCTGCGCCGTTGGCGCATGAACCTGGCCACGGGAGAGGCCCGGGAGGAGCCGCTGGACGACCTGAACGTGGAGTTCCCGCTGCCGGATACGGAGCTCTACGGCTCGCGCACCCGGTATTCCTACCACCAGCATCTCCCGGAAGATGCGTATACGGTCGAGTTTCGCGCGCTGGTCAAGTACGACCACGACGACGGAAGCTGCGTCCGCTACGATTATCCTGATGGCTGGTACGCCAGCGAGTCGCCGTTTGCGCGGCGAGTGGGGGGTTCCGGTGAGGACGACGGGTACGTGGTGACCCTGGCGGTCCACGCGGGGAGCTTCGAGTCGCAGTGCTGGATCTTCTCCGCCCGCGACGTGGATCGCGGCCCCCTGGCCCGGGTGAGGCTCCCCGCCCGTGTGCCCACCGGCTTCCACGCCAAGTGGATTCCCGGTGACAAACTCTGGCCCAACACATGAAGCGTATGCTTGCCAAGCTTTTCCTGCGTCTCACGGGATGGGAGGCGGAGGGCGGCCGACCGGTCGAGAGCAAGTTCGTGATCATCGCGGCGCCGCACACCTCCAACTGGGACCTGGCCTATCTGTTGGCCTTCGCGGCCCTTTACGACGTACGCGCATCGTGGATGGGCAAGCACACGCTCTTTCGCGGACCCATGGGCAGCGTGATGCGGTTCCTGGGCGGCATCCCGGTGCGCCGTGACCAGCGCACCAACATGGTCGACGCGATGGCGGAGGAGTTCGAGCGGCGTGACTCCCTGGCGCTGGTGGTTCCCACCGAGGGCACGCGCAGCTACACGCCGCACTGGAAGTCCGGCTTCTACCACATCGCCCGCAAGGCGAAGGTGCCCATCGTGATGAGCTTCCTCGACTATGGTCGCAAGCGGGGCGGCTTCGGCCCCGCGCTGCTGCCGTCCGGCGATCTGCGCGAGGACATGGACGAGATCCGCGGCTTCTACGCCGACAAGGTCGGCAAGAACCCGGATCTGTTCGGCGAGATCCGGCTCAAGGAAGAGATGTAGCAGGGCTCGACTAGGCGGGGAGAGAGCGTCTAGAATTCCCGGATGCTTCGCCGACTCGGCTCGCTGGTGTTCTGGGCGTTCCTGACGCTCAGCTCGATCCTGCTCTTCCCGGTGGCGGTCCTGGTCTGGGCCGTGACCCTGCCCTTCGATCGCCGCAAGGTGGTGCAGCACCAGTTCACCTGTTTCTGGGCGTCGCTCTACAGCTGGTTCAATCCGGTCTGGCGGGTGCGCATCGAGGGCCGCGAGAAGGTGCGGCGCGGTACGACCTACGTGATGGTGGCCAACCACCAGAGTCTGCTGGACATCCTGGTGCTGTTCCGGCTCTTCGTGCACTTCAAGTGGGTGTCGAAGATCGAGAACTTCCGGATTCCCTGCGTCGGTTGGAACATGCGCCTCAATCAGTACATCGAGCTGCGGCGCGGCGACAAGCAGAGCATCGGCGAGATGATGTCCGCCGCCTCCCGGACGCTGGACGACGGAAGCTCGGTCATGATGTTTCCCGAAGGCACGCGTTCCGCGGACGGGCATCTGAAGGACTTCAAGCACGGCGCCTTCAAGCTGGCCCAGGGCGGCGGCTGCGCCATCCTGCCCATCGTGGTGGAGGGGACGGCCAACGCGCTGCCCAAGCGCGGCTTCGTCCTGCAGGGGCGGCATCCGATCACGATCCGCGTGCTGGATGAGATCCCCCACGAGGTCATCCGGGACCGGCCCGTCGAAGACGTCACCCGCGAGGTGCGCGAGCTCTTCGCCAAGGAGCTGGGCGAGCCCGCCGCGTAGCTTCTAGGGCGCCGCGTACACTTCGAATACTTGCAGCGGCAGGAACTCGTGGCTCTCCGCGTACCGGTAGCCCGCGCTCTCCATCTCTTCCTTCACCTGCTCCCGCGACATGGTGTGTCCCTTGGGCAGGAAGAGCTCCAGGATTCCGCCGAGCTCGGGATCTCCGTCCACGATGGCTACCCGGCCGCCGGGTCGCAGGTCTCGGCGCAGACCGCGGAAGTAGGCTTCGCGGTCCTCGATGTGGTGGTAGGTGTTCACGATCAGCACCACGTCGACGCTGGCGTCGGGCAGCCCCGGATCGTCCGGCTGCCCGCTCACCACCTGGACACCTTCGTCGTCGCCGAAGCGTTCTTCCAGATCCTCGATCCGCTCGGGATCGATCTCGACGGCGTAGACCCGGCCGTCGGGAACGGCGCGCGTCAGGTACGGAATGAAGTAGCCCTTGCCGGCGCCCAGATCGGCCACGCGATCCCCCGGAGCGAGGTCGAGTGACTCCACCACGTCGGTCGGCCGCTGCCAGGTGGCGCGCCCGAGCTTGCTGAGATCCAGCTTCGAGAAGCCGTTGCATCCCGTCAGCCCGATGGCCGCGGCACAAGCGCCGGCGATTGCGGTTCTCACGCGTCCTCCCTTCGGCGCCCTACTCGAGCGCGTCCGGTAGTACGCGGGCCGGGTGGACCGGGTTCGCGCGCCTCGGGCCGAGAGCGCCGAAGGGTGCAGCTCGGATGCTGCGCTCAGCCCGGGGCGCGCCGCGCCAGGGTGTGGGCGTCGTCGCGGCGCGGGTCGAAGGGACGCAGGCACAGGGACAGGCGGTGGCGCCCGGAGCGCAGCCGGTACTGGGGCAGCGTGTCCGGGCCGCAGCTCGCAGTGCCCAGCCCGCGCTGGTGCACGTCCAGGGTGAGAACCGTCTCGGCCCGGGGCTCCAGGTCGCAGGTGTGCTTCGCTGCGTACAGGTCGTGGGCGCGAAAATGGCTGGCCGAGAACTCGAAGGGCGAGGTTCCGGACACCAGCAGGCCCAGGGTCTCGCCGTGAAGCGTGAGCCAGCGCGTGTCCGTGTGGTTTCCGTGCTCCTGGGGCGCGATGTAGGGCACGTACTCGTCGGCCACGCGGCTGGCGTGGAGGCCCAGCCGCGCGCCGGCCTTGCGGTCCCAGTAGCTCTCGTGCGGCCCCCGTCCCAGCCAGGAGAGCTGCTCCAGGCCGGGCGTCAGCTCCAGGACCAGGCCCAGCCGGGGCAAGTCGGCGAGCTCCGCATCCACGACGAAGCGGTTGTCGATCCACACCTCGCCGCACGGATGGATCGTCAGCTCCTGGCGTTGCACCACGCCGGCCAGCGAGTGGGCGCCCCGGTGGCGGTGGACGATCCGTGCGCGTACGCGGCCGTCGCGCAGCCGGCGAACCTTCAGGTCCTCCAGCGTGCTGCGCACGTCGTCCAGTCCCCACTCGAGCCACTTGCCCAGGGGCCTGCCCGGGTGCACATCCCAGGTGCGGATTCCGTCGTTGTCGGTGGGCGCTCGCCAGAGGTTGCCCCGCGGCGGCGCGGCCAGCAGCTCCGCGCCCCGCCAGTGCAGGGACGTCAGCAGCCCGCTGTCCGTGTCGATCTCCGCGCGCAGCGACTCTCCTTGGACGAGCGCACGCGCTCCCGCCTGGTCCAGCTCGAGCGTTCCGGACCCCGTCGCCGGGCGCAGTGCCGGTGCCTTCCACGGGAGCGGCAGCACCTCCCAGGCCACCTCGCTGCCCCGGGCCGCCCACGGCAGCTCGCGTGCGGATTCGAAGCGCACGTGCAGCCAGGCCTCCTGGCCCGGCTCCAACGGGGCGCGTCGCAGCGGAAGCTCCACGTCCTGGGCGGCGCCGGCCGCGATCGCGGGGACGCGGAAGCTGCCGCGCTGCACCGCTCGCCCGTCGACCAGCACCTCGAAGCGCCCGCGCAGGTTGCGAAGAGGCGCGAAGTCCAGACGGTTGCGAACCCGGACCCGTCCCGCCCTGGCGTTGCGGAGCTCCACGGCCACCGGCTGGGCCAGCTTCTTGTGCTCCCACATCGCCGGGTGCGGCGTTCGGTCCGGCCAGATCATCCCATTGATGCAGAAGTCGCCGTCATGGGGCGTATCGCCGAAGTCGCCACCGTAGGCCCACCAGCTCCTGCCCTGGGCATCGCTGCGGCGCAGCCCCTGGTCCATCCAGTCCCAGATGAAGCCGCCCTGCAGCCCGGGATGGGCTTCGATGGCCTCCCAGTAGTCGGACAGGCTCCCACACGAGTTGCCCATGGCGTGGGCGTACTCGCACATGATCAGGGGCCGTTCCCCGTGGCCCGACTTCGCCCAGCTCACGATCTCGTCCACCGGCGGATACATGGGGCAGAGGACGTCCGTTGCCGGATGCTCCGCATACAGGTTCCACTCCAGTGCGCCCTCGTAGTGGATCGGGCGGGACGGGTCGTAGCGCCGCATCCAAGCGGCCATGGCGTCGTGGATGGGGCCGTAGCCGCACTCGTTGCCGAGTGACCAGAGGATGATGCTCGGGTGGTTTTTGTCGCGCATCACCATGCGCATGCCCCGGTCCAGGAAGGCCGGTGCATAGCGCGGGTCCCACGCCAGGCTCTTCATGTAGCCGTGGCTCTCGATGTTCGCCTCGTCCACCACGTACAGGCCCAGCTCGTCGCACAGTTCGTACCAGTAGGGGTCGTTGGGGTAGTGGGCCGTGCGCACCGCATTGAAGTGGAAGGCCTTCATCAGCAGCGCGTCCTGTCGCATGGACTCGCGGGTCACCGCCTTGCCGCGCACGTCGTCGTGGTCGTGACGGTTGATGCCGCGCAGGGTGACAGCCACCCCGTTCACCAGCAGCGCCCGCTCTCGCACTTCGACGCGGCGGAACCCGATCCGGCAGGAGACGGCTTCGCGCACCGTGCCCTCCGAGTCGCGCAGCGCGACGCCCAGGGTGTACAAATCGGGTGTCTCGGCGGTCCAGGTCCGGGGGCGGGGAATCGCAGCAATCAGGTCCACGTGATCGCCGGCGAAGAGGTACGGATTGCCGCGGAAGGCGATCGAGCCGCAGAGCGGCTCGCGCAGGACTTCGCGGCCGCGCGGATCGAAGAGCCGAGCTTCCACCGTCCAGTCGTCCGGCGGGTCGGCGTCGAAGCCCAGGGCGACGCGCACGAAGAGGGTTCCGTCCCGCATGGCCTCGTCCAGATCGCCGCGGGCGTGGACGTCGGCCAGGTGAACGTGATCCGTGGAGTAGAGGTAGACCTCGCGGTGCAGTCCGGCCATCCACCAGTGGTCCTGGTCCTCCACGAAGCTGGCGTCGGACCAGCGCACCACGGCAGCCGCAACCACGTTCTCGCCCGAACGCACGTGGGCGGTGACATCGAACTCCGCCGGCAGACGCGAGTCCTTGCTGAAGCCCACCGGGACGCCGTTGACCCAGACGTAGAGCACGCTCTCGGCGCCACCGAAGTGGAGCACCACGCGGCGCCCGTCCCAGCCGTCGGGAAGCGCGAAGCGGCGCCGGTAGAGACCCGTGGGGTTCGCCTCGGGCACCCGCGGCGGCCGTTCGGGGAAGGGCATCTGAACGTTCGTGTAGTGGGGTCGGTCATGACCCTGAAGGGTCCAGTTGCCGGGCACTTCGACGGTGTCCCAGCTCTCGTCGTCGGAATCGGGCTGCGCGAAGCCGCCGGGAACCGCGGCCGGGCGATCCACCAGGCGAAAGCGCCAGGCTCCGTCCAACGACAGGAACCAGGGCGAGTCCTTGCGTTCGGCGCCCAGGGCTTCGGCCAGATCGGGAAAAGGGACCAAGGGGCTCCGCGCCGGCAGCCGGGCTGCGCCGGTTCGCTCCGGCGTCTGCCAGCTCGGGTCTCCCCAGCTGTCGAAGGGCTCCAGTCCACCCATCAAGAACTCCTCCCGCCCGGCGCAGCACTTCGGCCCGCACGAGCCCGGGATTCGTAGCCTACGCCGCCCGGCGCGGCTCGTGGCGGGTGGGGCGGCGGGTCGGTTCGCCGGGCTTGACTTCAAGCGCACTTCAAGTCGTAGGATATCGCCTCACCCTGGAGGATGTCATGAGCCAGACCTGCCACCTGACCGATGAGGAGCTGGAGGCGCGGCGGCGTATGCTGCGCGAACAGTGGGTGCCCCACATTCGCAGCCGCGCGGCGCTCCCGGACGGCGTCTCGTTCACGTTCGAGGCCACGCCCGAGCGGCGTCGCGCTCTGGAGTACTTCGTGGCGTTCGAGCGCGACTGCTGTCCCGGTCTTCGCTTCTCCCAGCACGAAGAGGCAGGGGCCCTGCGCCTCGAGATCCACGGCGTCGATCCGCAAGCGAATCTCTTCACGGAGGGCGGCGGGGGAGGGGGCCCGGTGCAAGCCGGCACCTCGCTCGCCGTATGCGTCGTGCGGGCGGGTGGGCTGGGTGCGGTCGGGGCGTTCGCGCTCTTCTGCGGCGTTCCCCTCGCGGTGGCCGCCGTGGCGGGAGCCCGCTTCGCCGCGCCTCTGGGTGTGCTGGACCATCCCCTCGCCCTGGGCCTCGGCGCGCTGCTGCTCTCGGTCGGCGTCTGGGTCTGGGAGCGGCGCCGCGCCGGCGCTTGCTGACCGGGGTCGAGGCCCTCGACCCCGGTCAGGCATTCGGCATCGCGGCCATCGCTGCGATGGTAGGCAGCTATGCGCTGGAAGGTTGCGGGCGCGGCTTCGTGCTGCTTTTTGCGGGGGCGTGCGCCGCCTCGAACTCCTACGCGGTGATGATCGCGGCGTGGCCCTTCGCCGCCGCAGAGGCCATCTGGGCGGGCGTTGCGTTGCGGCATTGGTGGCGTTTGAGGCCTAGCCGGCGGCGCGCGTGCAGTCCTCGAAGGTCGGACACGCGCAGCCGATCACGGCGTGCAAGACCGAGCGCATGCGCTGGGCCTCGCTGATGCGTGCCTCCACCTCGATCAGTTTCTTCTCCGCCAATGCACGCCAGCGGGGGCCGGGGGGCGTGCGGCGGGAGACGCCGCGTAGGAGGCGCCGCGTCTCGGGAATCGTGAAGCCTGCGCTCTTGGCGAGCTCGATGAGCTGCAGGCGATCGAGGATGTCGGGCCCGTAGACGCGAGCATTGCCGAGACGGTCCGCGACGGGGATCAGGCCTTCCTTCTCGTAGTAGCGGATGGCCGACGCCGCGATCCCCGCACGTCGGGCCACCTCGCCGATGCGCAGCGCCATCGGTTTCCTCCTGGCGTCGTAGCTAGGGCGCGGCGCCCGTCCGCACCACCGGGTCTTCGCGGACCGCGCGTTCCATGCCGTCGACGGTGAAGAGGCCGTCCGGGAGCAGGACGTCCTGCTGGTGGGTGTCGGTCATGAAGTGGGTGCTGGTCAGGTCGCGGACATCGCGCACCAGCATGTCATGGGCCACCCACGCATCGCCGTGGCGCACGTGGGCGCGCCGGTCCGTGGTGACCTCCTTGCGCAGGCGGCCGTTGGACCCGTAGAGGTCCATTCGCAGCGGCAGGCAGGTCTCCTTGTCCACGTAGGAGATCACGCGCGAGTAGGCCGAGTCGTCCGGGTGCGTTTCCACCACGTAGACGTCGTGCAGGCCCTCCTTGGAGTCGGCTTGGCGCTCCAGGGCGGACCCGACCCGGAAACCCTCCAGCCACTCCAGGTCTTCGAAGGAGACGTCGGTGCCGAAGAGCAGGCCGGTGCGGTCGCTGCTGCGGATGCGCTGGGGCTTGGGGAGCTCGGGGGAGGCCATGTAGACCTCGCTGCCGCTCTCGCGCTCCAGCAGCAGGATCGAGGCGCCGCGGATGTCGTCGGGCTCGAGGAAGCGCACCAGCAGCTGGCGACTGCCGTCGGGAGTGCGTTCGCCGAACAGCTTGAGGATGATGATCCGCTTCGAGCCGGCTCGCGGATCGCGCCGCGTGATTCGAACGGCGCGGACGTTCTCGGGCTCGGGCGCGTTGCGCTCGATGCACGCCTCTACCTCGGCGTCGGTGGCCGCCGAGGCAGCCGGTGCTCCCAGTAGCAGTGCGGCGATTCCAAGGCTGCCGAGCGTGGAGAGCCTGCCCATGGCCTCACTCTACTCGCCCCGGCTCCGTCAGCAAAGCGTGTGACCGGGGGCGAGCTCTTTCGCCAGGGCCAGATCGCCGGGCTCGATCTCGCAGGGCTGCAGATCGAAGCGCCCGGCCAGCGCGTCGCGCAAGGCGCCGGCCACCTTCTCCAGCGAGATCTCCCCGATTTCGTCCTCCAGGCTGCCCACCGTCGCCGGATCCAGGGGGTAGTCCAGGGCCTCGTAGACGGGCCCCAGGCCCTCGCGCATGCGCGAGGTCCGGCCGGCCACGATCACGCCGCCCAGGTGGGCGGCGCCGCGGATGACCCGCTGCCCGATTCCGGCCAGCTTGACCCGCCCGCCGGCATGGATGCTGTAGTCGCCGGGGCAGTACTCGCCGGGGAGCTGGCCGATCTCCGCATCGGCGCCCAGGGACCGCAGGGCGCCGCGCAGGATCTCGGCCATCTCGCGGAAGCGCTCGTGGATGCCCGCCCGCGGCTCGGGGAGAGGGCGGCTCCAGGCGAAGGCGAGGGTGGCACCGTGGAAGACGGCGGCCCGTCCGCCGGCCAATCGCAGGATGGCTTCGAAGCCGGCTGCGCGCGCGGCCTGTACCGCGCGGGGAAAGCCGGCTCGCGTGCGGTCCAGCACCGAGAAGGCCAGGATCTCGTCGGTGGCGTGCAGGCGCAGGGTTTCGGGAGCGTGTCCCTCTGCGACCCGGCGCAGGAGCGCCCCCGACACGGCCGTATCCAGGGCCGCATCGTGTTCGATCCGCGCTTCCACCACGCGGATCGTGCGTCGCTCAGGCGTCGGAATCCGCGACCTCCCCGATGACCAGGTACGAGATCTCGTTGACCCCCCTCCAGGAGATCTTGACCATCGATTCCGAGGCCTGCTTCTCGTCGATGCGCGCATGCCCCCGGGCGTCCACGGAGACCTCTCGCAGCGCCACCAGTCGCGCCGGCGCCTCCCCGTAGTCGCGCTCCGGCCCCACCTGCGCAAGCCCTACGCCGCGCGCCTGGCCCTGCACGGCGTGCGGATTGAACGTGACGACCGCTTCGCCCGCGTTCTCGTCGGTCATCAGGACGCCGGTCAGGATGCGCATGGCCATGAAACGAGTCTGCACCACGATGGCTGTTTCGTCACGCCGCAGGCTCGCGGGTGTCGCGCGTGCTGGTTCAGGGCCTCGCGCGCCGCGGCCAGCCAGAGCACGGCGTCAGGTCGCGGAGCGCAGCTTGTAGCGGATGGGGAGCCGCTTCACCCCACCCACCAGGCTCGACTGCAGGCGCTCGACGGGCCCGGTCAGCTCGATGCTCTCGAGCCGGGGAAGGAAGTGCTTGTAGGCGACGGCCATCTCCAGCCGGGCCAGGTGCGAGCCCAGGCAGAAGTGCTCGCCGATCCCGAAACCGAGATGGCGGTTCGGGGCGCGGTCGATGCGGAACTCGAAGGGGCTGTCGAACACTTCCTCGTCTCGGTTGGCCGAGGGATAGAAAAGCGCCAGGGCGTCGCCCTCGCGGATCTTCTTGCCGCGTAGCTCGTAGTCGCACTGGGCCGTGCGAGCGAAGTGGATGATCGGCGTGCTCCAGCGCACCACTTCCTCCACCGCCGCTGCCAACAGCTCGGGGTTTGCCTGGAGCTTGCGAAGCTGCTCTGGATTCTCGACGAAGGCGAGCATCCCGCCGCTGGTTCCGTTGCGCGTGGTTTCGTTGCCGGCAATGACGATGATCAGGCACCAGGCCAGGATGTCCATCGGCTCCAGCGGCTTGCCGTCCAGATCGAGCTGCGTGAACAGGGTGACCAGGTCGTCCGCAGGCTTCTGGCGCTTCTCCTCCACCAGCTTGGTGAAGTAGGTGAACAGATCGATGATGCCGGCGCGGGCGGTCTCCTGGGGCGTCTTGCCCTCGTGCTGGAAGGCCGGGTCGGCCGCACCGATGATCTGGTTGGTCCAGTCGAAGATCAGCCGCCAGTCGCTGCGAGGCACCCCCAGCAGCCAGGCGATCACCGCGATGGGAAGGGGCGCCGAGACCTGTTCGACGAAGTCGCACTCGCCGCGCTCGGCCATCTCGTCGGCGACCTCGCGCCCCAGGCTTTCGACGATCTCCTTGCCGATGCGCTCGATGTCCTCGTGGATCCGCCGTAGCGCCCGCGGCGTGAAGCGCTTGTTGACCATCTTCCGGTAGATGCCGTGCAGGGGCGGATCCATCTGGATCAGCGTGGGCGGGAACTCGTCCATGCGCTGCTCGGGCTCGGGACTGATGGTGAGGCGCGGCCCGTTGTGGAACTTCTGCGGCTGCTTGGAGAGCTCGATGACGTCGGCGTGCTTCGTGATCGCCCAGAAGGGCAGGCCGTCCGTCTCTTCCCACCAGTAGACGGGGTCGTTCGCACGCATCCACGTCCAGATCTCGTGGGGATAGCCCCGGCTCGCGTAGAGCTCCGGGTGGACGATGTTGCAGCCGAAGGGGGGCGCGGTCTTGCTCATGGGGGACTCCTCGGGGCCAGTCCGTATCCTAGGGCAGGCCCTGCGGGCCGCGCCGCACCCGGTCCCGCGCGGCCCCGGCCCCGAGGTCGGAGCTGCGGAAGGGGACGCTCTCGACGTCGACGACGTCCGTTCACGGAGACGCCGTAGGGTACCATCGGCAGTCTGGAGGTCTCCCGCATGAGGCTGGAGCAACAGGCTCGATGCTTCGCAGCGGCGCTGCTGGGATGTCTGGCGGCAGCCGGTCCCGTGTGGGCGCAGGAGGCCTCCGCCACGGCGGCTACCGCTCAGAGCATCCTGGCGGAGCAGCCTCAGGATGTTCTGGACGAGCTCGAGTCCAAGAGCTGGGTGATGATGGAGGACGACGCGGACGCGACCTTCGTTACGGCGCTGGTGATCTTCGACAAGCCGTTGGACCGCTCCATGCGCCTGATCAGCCAGACCGGGCGTCAGGTGGAGTTCCGCACCGAGCTCAAGGCCAACGAAACGCTGGAGACCTACGACGACGGCACGCTGGAGCGGCAGCGGCTGAAGATCATGTTCACCAACATCGTCTATCACCTGCGCTACCGCGTGGATCACGATGCCCACCGCGTGTCATGGGACCTGGACACCAGCCGCGAGAACGACCTCAAGGAAGTGACCGGATTCTGGCAGCTCTACTTCATCGACGAGGGTCACACACTGGTGAAGTTCGGGACCCGGGTGGACGTGGGCTCGCTACCCAGCTTCCTCCAGGATTACGCCACGAGAAAGAACGTTCCCAAAAGCCTTCAGAACGCGCGCCGTTGGATCAACTCCGACGGGACTTGGCGTCACTGAGGACGCAGGAAAGATCGCCATGGCCGATTTTGCTCGTCGCATATACCGCGCTGCCCTCCTCCACGTCGACACCTACGAAGAAGTCGAAGCCGATACCCGCGCAACGCCCCAGGCGTTCGTGGTGGTGCTGCTCTCGGCGCTGGGGCTCGGCCTGGGCGGAATCGAGAACCATGGCTGGACCGGCGTCCTGTGGAGCACCGTGCATGCGGTGGTGCTCTGGTACATCTGGGCCTTCGTCACCTACTTCATCGGGACGCGCTGGCTTCCCACCGTGCACACGGTGGCGGATCACGGCGAGCTGCTGCGAACCATCGGGTTCTCCAGCGCGCCGGGAATGCTGCGCATCTTCATGCTGATTCCGGTCCTGGCCGGCCCGGTGTTCGCGATCTGCACGCTGTGGATGCTGATCTCCATGGTGGTGGCCGTCCGCCAGGCCCTGGACTACTCGGGCACCTGGCGCGCGATCGCCGTTTGCGCCATCGGCTTCCCGGTCTACGCCGTCGGTCTACTGACCTCCGTCCTGCTGCTGGGAGCCTGGCCCGTCTAGCGCTCCCAGGGGATTCGCGGGCAAAAGCCGCCCCTCCGTCCCGCCGATCAGTCTCCGAGCGCCTGGCCGCGCACCGGAGGTTCCCCCGTGAGCGAGCAATCCCTGAGGCTGCGCATGCCGGTGCGTTCGCCGGAAGCCGGCTGGATCCGCCTGGCGCGGGACCATGCCCTGTTCCAGCAGCTGGTGGACACCCACGTGGTGCGCAGCGCCATGGAGCAGGTGGACGGCGGCTCGGGGTACATCCTGCTGGCGGAGAAGCGAAGGCAGCTGGCCGCGAGCCTGCGCATCACTCCCAGCGTCTCGCCCTACCTGCACAAGGTCCTGGAGGCGGTTCGGCAGCTTCTGCGGCTGGAGCACGCCGTCGAGCTCTACGTGACGCCCTCTCCCGCAATCAACGCCTTCTGCATGCCGCTTCCAGACGGCAAGGGCCTGCTGGTGGTGCTGACCTCGGCCGCGGTGGATCTCTTCAGCCGCGCGGAGCTCCTGTTCCTGATGGGCCACGAGCTGGGCCACGGAATCCTC
>CAMYOO010000054.1 GCA_947260035.1 uncultured delta proteobacterium | reverse complement strand
CCCGAGCCTATGGCCCGCAAGCGCGGCCCCGCCGACCCCGGGCTTTCGCTCGGAGGCAGGTCCGTAGCCCTGCCTTGGCCGCCGGATCTCCCGAGCCTATGGCCCGCAAGCGCGGCCCTCGCCGTGCGGCCATGCACTGGAGCTACCTGCCGCGCGCGCAGTGAGCCGAAGGCGAGCGAAGGGGCTCGGCCGCCTAAGGATGGCGTGCGAACTCCGCGGGTGTTGACACCTCCTCTCCCGCGCCATGTCAGAGGTTGGAAACGAGAGGGAGGAGGAGCCGATGCCGCACTCGATTCGAACGCGGAGCCCGTCGCCGACGGCAAGGGGGCCCGAAGGAAGGATGCGGCTCCGCGCCGCGACCGCGGCCCTGGTGGCCGCGGTCGCCCTCGCCGCTTGCGCCTCGCCCACGACGGACGCGGAGCGGGCGGCGCAGGCGGAGCTGAGGTCGCGCCTCGACACCGGGCTCGCGCTCTACGGAGACGGCGAGTACGCCGTGGCCGCGCCCCACTTCGCGCACGCGGCGCGGATTGCGCAGCACTACGGCGAGCGCGACCTGGAGGCGCGGGCCCGGGCGGCCGAGTGCGCCGCATGGCTGCGCGCCCGGGAAGTCGATCTCTTCGCCGCGTGCAGTGAGCGGCTCGGCGTGGTGCAGCGCGGGCTGCGTCGCTCCGACCCCGGTCGCAACACCCTCGTGGCTCTGGGCGCGGTGGCCGGGCGACGGCCGCTTCCGGATCTCCGCGTTCCCGACAACGTGCGACCCCTGCTGCAGGACGTCGCCCGGGAGTTCCGTTGATGCGAATTCGAACCCTCGTCGTCGCTGCAACCCTGACCGCGTTCACCGCACCGGCGGCACACGCCACGCCGCGTGAACGCGCCATCGAGCAGATTCCCGAGCTCATGGGCCGGATCCTCGAGTCCCAGGAGGAGATCCACGAGCGCGAGCAGGAAGTGAAGCCGCTGGTCGAGCGCTACGACAAGAAGCTCGACACGGCGCGCAGCCACGTGGAGCACGCCTCGTCCGAAGATGATGCGGCGGAAGCCCTGGTGGACTACGTGGAAGCGTACGCCGCGCGGCTCGACGCCCAGGAGCAGGGACTTCGCTCCATCGAGCCGGCAGTGGTTCGCATGCGAGCCGACGCGCGCGAGCTGGCCCGCGCCGCGCGCGACGCCGGAGGCAGCGAGCCCGAGTCCCCGGCGGCGCGGCGCGAGTTCTTCGCGGAGCAGTTCCAGGGCGTGGCGCTGGGCATGGGCTCGTTGGCCGAACGGCTGGGACGCGAAGAGGACGCCGGCACGGCGGGAGCGCTGCTGCAGGCGAGCTGGGCATCCCACCAGAGTCGCGAGCTTCCGCTCCAGGAGCTGGGCAGCGACGGTGCGCTGGCCTTCTCGCGCCGAGTGGAGGGGCTCTATGCGCGCTATCACGCGCGCACGCGGCAGATCGACGCGGAGCGGAGTGCCGTGCGCCGGCTGCTGGACGTCCTGATCGAGCGTCAGCTGGCGCGGCGCCTGGATACGCTGTTCGCCGCCAGCGATGGCGCGGGCATCGGCGCCCTGCTGTCCGGCGAGGGCAAGAGCGAGGACTGGGGCGATCTGGGCTCGGTGGTGAGCCGCGCCCTGGGGCTGCCGACTTCGGGTGGGCGGGTGACCGTCGGAAGCTCGGCATCGCGCGACCGTCTGGACCACTTCGCCCGGGGAGGACATCGGGAATGAACCTGCTGCACGCGAAGCGCCGCGCCATTCTGCTGGCCGTTGCGCTGTTCCTGGCCCTGGCGGGCGTGGCCCGCGCAGAAAGCGATCCGTGCCGCGAGTGGGCTGCGGAGCATCACCACTGGAAGAAGGAGGTCGTGGGACGCTACCTCTCGCCGGTTGCCCAAGCGGAGCTGGACGAGGCCGTCTTCGATCTGATCCAGCGTGAGGCCTACCTCACCTCGTGCGATGGCTCGGCCCGCGCGGTGCGGGGCGATCGTGTGGGCTGGCGGTTCGTGGGGCGACTGCCCGACGAGTTCGCCCTGGCCGTCGTAGAGTCGGTGCTCGAGTCCGGCGGCTTCGACGTTTCGCTTCAGAGCCTGGTGGGCACTCCCCAGGTGGCGGCCCGTGCGCGCTAGCGTCGCCGGCCTGCTGCTGGCGGCGCTGCTGGCCGCGCCGCTCTGGGTCGCGGCACAAGCCGGGATCACAGCCGAGGCCTTCGTTCCGGCGGCGCTTGCGGGCTTTGCCGACGCGGTGGACGCCGTGGGCTGGGTGCTGGTGCCCCAGCTCGCGCTGGCGGTGGCCGTCTTGGGCCTGGCGCTGCGTCGGCTGACCTGGGGCGCGGCGGGCTTCGGGTTCCAGGCGACACCCGCCTGGATCGAGCCGGCCGTGGAGTCCGCGCTGCTGCTGGGGATGCTGGGGACGCTGTCGGGGATGGTGCGGGGCTTCGTGGGCCTGTCGCCCGATGCGATCGAGGCCGGCCCCCTGGTGCACGCACTGGGCGTGGCGCTGCGCAGCAGCTTCGTGGGCTTCGGCATCGCGCTGGTGGGCGTCTGGCTCAAGGAGCGCTCGCTGACGGAGGCTCTGTGAGTCGCGAGTCCACTTCATTGATGGGCTACGGCGTCTATTTCATCGACGTCCTGGCCTGCTTGCTCTTCTGCCTCGTGCTGGCGCTGGTGGGCGCGCGCTTCGGCCACGAGGAGACCGTCGACCTGGACCTGCCGCGCATGGCCTCCAGCGAGCAGGCTGGCGCGGACCTCGACGGGCCGACACTCGTCATTCGCAGCGAAGCGGGAGGCGTGCAGGTCCTGCTGGACGGCGTTTCGCTCTCGGTGAAGCAGCTCGAGGAGCGTCTGCGCGTCGCGCCGCCGCCGTCGCTGGTGTTGCGCATGGAGCGCTCGCCGCTCTCGGACGTGGTGGCGGCCGCCCATGCGGCGGGCGTCCACGAGATCCGGCTGGCCTACGACGCCGGCCCCAAGGAGGAAACGCCGTGACGAACCTGGTCCTCACCCTGGTCGTCGCGCTCGCTGCGCTCTACGCCGCGGATCGCATGGGCTGGCTGCCGGAGCTGGGCGACGCTCCCGCCCGCAGTGACACGACGCGGTCTGTGGAGATCGCCGAGCCGATCCCGCAGGCGCCGGAGCTCGCCGCCGTCGCTCCGGTCGAGCCGCTGCCCGACCCGGAAGCGGTGGCCCCCCCGCTGCCGTTCCAGGAAGAGCGTCTCGAGCCGGACCCGATCACCCAGGGCGCTACGGATCCGATCCCCGAACTCGCACCCGAGTCCGAGCTCGACGCGGCGCCTCCGCTTCCGGAGCCGGCGGAGTCGGACCGTTCGGCCGCGCTGGTGCGGCGCATGCTCTCGCTGTATCGGCGCGGCGGGGAGCGGCGATGAGCCTCCTGGTTCGCGTGGCCTGTCACGGGACCGTGGCCCTGTGGATCGGCCTGTACCTGGCCTGGCGCGTGCTCGCGCCGCCGCTTCCGGTCGAGCTTCCCGCCTTGCGCCTGGAGCCGGCGCCCCAGGCTGCGCCGGCCCCTGCAGCCGTGGAAGCGACACCGCTGTCCGTGCAGAGTGCAGACCTGACTCGCGGCGAGGCTTTGCTGCGCGAGGGCGGCGCGTTTCCCGCGCTGTCGTTCAGCTATCAGAGCTTCCCGTCCTTCGGCGCCTACGCGGCGGCCATGGATGCGCTGGGCGCGCGCTTCGTCATCGTGCACCGGCGCAGCATCGTGGGCGCGGTGGACGTGTCGGCAGGCACCCTGGCGGAAACCCGCATCGACGCCGGCTTCTCCCCGCGCGCACGCGACTACAGCGCCGAGCCGGCGTTGGCGCCGCTCACGCGCCGGGCGCGCCAACGTTTCGGCGAGGGTGCCGAGATCATGATGCTGGTGCCGCGCCGGGTGGACGCCGGGCTCTTCGGCGGGCTGGCTCGCGAGCTGGCGTCCCGCGGCCGGGAACACGCGGACTACCGCGAGCTCCGCGGCCGCTACGAGAGCGGCCCGGCGGGCGGCGTGCGCCTGCGCGTGCAGGCGGCCGAGCGGGTGGACGGCGGGCGCGAGGCCCTGGACCTGCTCTTCGACCTGGGGGCCATCGCGCGGGCGCCCGCGTGATCGGGCGCGGGCGGCTGTGGGTGGCCGTATGGGTGCTGCTGCTCGGTGCCGAAGTCGGCGCGGATCCCGCCATCGGTCGTCGCCTGGCGGCGCTGCGCGCCCTGGTGGCCCCGGCGCCGGCATCGCTGCGCGCCGGCCGGGCGGCGCCCTTCTCCGAACCCTGCGCGACCGGCGCCGGGTGGCGTCGCATCCCCGGCGGGCTTCGCGCGCAGACGCTGGCCGCCGTCCACGATGCCTCGCTGCGTTTCGGAGTGGACGCGGCGCTGATCCGCAGCGTGATCCGCGAGGAGAGCGCGGGCAATCCGGACGCCGTGTCGTCGGCGGGAGCCATGGGCTTGATGCAGCTCATGCCCGGGACCGCCGCGGAGCTGGGCGTCGTGTGCGCATTCGATCCGCGCGAGAACGTCATGGCCGGCACGCGCTACCTGCGCCGGATGCGCGATCGCCTGGGGAGCTGGCGTCTCGCCCTGGCCGGCTACCACGCCGGCCCCGGCGCGGTGGAGGGGGGGCGCCTCTCCGCCACCACCCACCGCTACGTCGAACGCGTGCTGCGGCGCTGGGGGCAGGGCCGCGGGGCCCGGGATCACGCGACGCGGTAGGCTTCTCCCATGGAGTCGCGCCGTCGTTACCGCGCGATCTACGACCACGTCCTATCGCGGGTCTACGACCTCTACATGGGCTGGTACATGCTTCCCTACGGCGGCGAGCCCCGCTTCCGCCGCGGCATGCTGGAGGGCCTGGAATTTCGCGCGGGCGAGCGCATCCTCGACTGCACCTGCGGAACGGGAAACGCAACCGCCGCGCTGCGCCGGCGCCTGGACCCGGGCATGCTGGTGGGCTCGGACCTGTCGCGGGGGCAGCTGCGCCGCGCCCGCGGCAAGGCCGCCCTGAGCGGTGTTCCGCTCCTCCAGGCGGACGCCACGCGTCTGCCGTTTCTGCCCGCGGCCTTCGACTCGGTATTCCTGCCCCACGCCATTCACGAGATGCCTCGTGCGGTGCGCGGGGCCGCGCTGCGCGAGGCGCGCCGGATCTGCGGCAGCGAGGGCCGCGTGGTGGTGCTGGAGCTCGACCGGCCGGACTCGCTCTGGCTGCGACTGCTGATCGGGGCCTGGTTCTTCTTCTGGGTCCCCGGGTTCATCAACTTCGAGACACCCACACGTCGCGACATGCAGCGCCGCGGTGTGGTCAACGAGGTGCGCGAAGCGGGCTTCACGCAGGTGCGCAAGCTCTCCAAGTTTGCGGGCACCATGCAGGCCGTGGAGGGCCGGCCCTGAGCGGCCGGCCGGTCAGCGCGGCCGCATGCGGATCCGCACCGGGATGTGCTTGGGCCCGCCCACGAAGCTGGCGGCCAGCAGCTCCACCGGCCCCGCCAGCTCCAGCGACTCCACGCGCTGGGCGAACTGGCGCCAGAAGACGCGCAGGTCCATGCGCGCCAGGTGGGCTCCCAGGCAGAAGTGCTCGCCGATCCCGAAGCCCAGGTGCGGGTTCGGGTTGCGGTCGATGCGGAAGACATCGGGGTCGGCGAAGACGTCCTCGTCCCGGTTGGCCGAGGCGTAGAAGAGCGCCACCGAGTCGCCCTTGCGGATCTGCTTGCCGTCCAGCTCCGTGTCCGCCGTGGCCGTGCGCGAGAAGTGATTCACGGGCGTTGTCCAGCGCACGATCTCGTCGGCAGCCGTGGCCACCAGGCCGTCCGGGTCGGAGCGCAGCTTTTCGAGCTGGTCCGGGTGATCCAGGAAGGCCAGCAGCCCGCTGGAGATGCCGTTCCGCGTGGTGTCGTGGCCGGCCACCATGACCAGGAAGTAGAGCGAGAAGAGCTCGAACTGGGGCACCGGCTCACCGTCGAGCTTCGCGTTGGCCAGCAGGCTGGAGAGGTCGTCGCGCGGGTTGCGCCGCCGATCTTCGGTGATCTCGTTCAGGAAGGCGAAAGCGTCGGTGATGAAGGAGAGGCGGTCCTCGCGGGAGTCGCCCTCGCGCTGGAACTCCTCGTCCTCGATTCCGAAGTTCTCGTTGGTGATGCGCAGGACGAAGTCCTCCTGCTCGCGCGGAATGCCCAGGATCTCGGTGATCATGCGCAGCGGCTGGCGCGCCGCGATCTCCGTGACGAAGTCGCACTCCACCTCGCCGCGGGCGGCGAACTCGTCGAAGAGCTCTGCGGTGATCACCTCCAGGCGCTCCTCCAGCCGCTGCACCGCCCGGGGCGTGAACCAGCCCGACACCAGCTTGCGGTAGTCGCGGTGCTCCGGCGGGTCCATGTTGACCAGCATGCGCAGCGGCGGGTTCTCCTCCAGCGACTGCGAGGGATCGCCGCCCTCCATTTCCGGGAACAGGATGAAGCGGCCGGCGCTGCGGAACAGGCCCGGGTTCTTGGAGACCTCGGTGATGTGGGCGGCCTTGGTCACGGCCCAGAAGGGCCGGTACTGGGGCGGTTCGCACCAGTGCACCGGATCCTCGTTGCGCATTCGCCGCCAGGCGTCGTGGGGATAGCCGTTCTCGGCGTAGAGCTTGGCGGTGATCACGTCGAGCTCGTTGAGGGGGATGCGGTGCGCGTCCGTGAGGGGTGCGTCGGGCATGTCGTGGGCCTCCGTCCGTGGGGCGCGGAAGGTATCAAACGAGAGCTAGCGTACAGGCGTGCCGGAGCCGGCGGTCTTCCTCATCACCCTGGGCGGCCTGTTCGCCCTGGGGCTCATTACCGACTTCGTCGGCCGTCGCACGCCGCTCCCGCGCGTCACGCTGCTGATCGTGATGGGCTTCCTGATCGGCCCCGCCGGCCTCGGCTGGCTCCCGGATCCCAGCACCCGCTGGTTCCCCTACGTGGCGGACATGGCGCTGGTGATGGTGGGTTTCCTGCTCGGCGGTGGGCTCGTCGAGCGCCTGAAGAGCCACGGTCGCGTGATCTGGAGCGTCGCCACCGGCAAGCTGCTGGGCGCCTTCGGGGTGGTTTCCCTGGGTCTCATGGTCCTGGGAGTCGACCCTCGCATGGCCTTCCTGCTGGGTGCAATCGCGGGCGCTACGGCTCCGGCGGCCACGTCGGACGTGGTGAGGGAGCGTCGCGCCGACGGGCCCTTCACCCGGACGTTGCTGGGTGTGGTGGCGCTGGACGACGCCGCGGGTCTGGTGCTCTTCAGCCTGACGCTGGCTGTGGCCCAGGCCGCGACGGGCGCGGGCGGACTGGACGCCCTGGTGTTCGGAGCGTGGGAGGTGGCGGGCGCCGTGCTGCTGGGCCTGGCCCTCGGCGTTCCCATGGCCGCCCTCACAGGCCGCCTGGCCAAGGGTGAGCCGACCCAGGTCGAGGCGCTGGCGGGCGTCTTCCTGTGCGGCGGCCTGGCCATCGCCCTGGAGACCTCGTTCCTGCTGGCTTCCATGACCATGGGCGCGGTCGTCGCCACGCGCGCACGCCATCACCGGCGGCCCTTCCACGCCATCGAGGGCATCGAGTGGCCCTTCATGATCCTCTTCTTCGTGCTGGCCGGGGCGTCGCTCGAGGTGGGCGCCTTGCGCGCGCTGGGCGCGCCGATCGCGGCCTACGTGGCGCTGCGGGCGCTGGGGATCGATCTCGGGACGCGTGCCGGCGCCGCGGCGTCGCGGGCCGAGCCAGCGATCCGTCGCTGGATGGGCCCGGCGCTGCTGCCCCAAGCCGGCATCGCGCTGGGCATGGCGCTGGTGGCAGCGCAGCGCTTCCCGGAGCTGGGTGGAGAGCTGCTCAACATCGCCATCGCCAGTACGGCGGTTTTCGAGATCGTGGGGCCGGTTTTCACGCGCCGCGCCGTGGTTCGCGCCGGCGAGGCGGGTCGGGCGCCGGAGTAACCCGGCCCGCTCCCTGCGGAGGCGGCGGCGCGTCCGGACTTGGCGCTACCCTGCGCGCCGTGAGGGGAACCCGAATGAAGCTCGCTTTGGCGTTGATCGCCGCGGTCCTGGCGTGCGGCAGCTCCGAGTCCGGCGAGACTGCCGGGCCCGAGTCTCCCGAGCCGCAGGCCGCCCAGCCGGTGCAGGCGCCGGAGGCGCCCGCCGCGGTCCTCGCCGACGAGCCCCCCGAAGCGGAGCCCGACACCGAGGCCCGCTTCCGCAGCGTCGCCCGCCTGGACGAAGTCTGGAAGGGTGACCTGGACGGAATCGCGAAGCGCGGACGCGTGCGCGTTCTGGTGACCTACAGCCGCACCAACTACTTCCTGGAGGGTGGCCGTCCTCGTGGGATCACCTACGAGGGGGTAGAGGCCTTCATCAAGCAGCTCAACAAGGACCTGGGGCGCCGGCGCCGCCCGATTGCGGCTCTCTACATTCCGGTTGCGCGCGACGAGATGCTCGAGGCGCTGGCAGCGGGACGAGGCGACATCGCCACCGCGAACCTCACGGTGACCGACGCCCGCCGGCAGGACGTGGACTTCTCCAATCCGCTGATGACGGGGGTTCGCGAGCTGCTCGTGACCGGGCCCGAAACGCCGCCGCTCGAAACGGTGGAGGACCTGTCTGGAGTGGAGGTCTTCGTGCGTCTCTCCAGCAGCTATCACGAGACCCTGCTGGCGCTCAACGAACGCTTCAAGGCGTTGGGCGAGGCGCCTGTCTTCATCCGTCCCGCCGACGAGAACTTCGAGCTGGAGGAGATCCTCGAGATGGTTCGGAGCGGGAGCTACACGGCCACCGTGGCCGACGACTACCAGGCGCGTTTCTGGGGGGGCGCCATGGATGGGATCGAGGTGCGCGAGGACCTGATCCTGCGTGCGAACCTGGACATCGCCTGGGCGCTTCGCAAGGACACGCCCCAGTTGATGGCCGCGGTCAACAAGTTCGCACGCGAGCACCGCAAGGGGACGCTTCTGGGGAACGTGATCTACCAGCGCTACTTGAAGCACAACCCCTGGGTGAAGAACAACCGCCAGGAGGCGGAGCTCGAGAAGCTCGACGGTATGATCGCGCTCTTCCGCAAGTACGGTGAGCGTTACAACTTCGACTGGCTGCTGTTGGCCGCGCAGGCCTACCAGGAGTCGGGCCTCGACCAGAGCAAGCGCAGCGCGGCCGGCGCGGTGGGGGTGATGCAGGTGCTGCCCAGCACCGCGGCCTCGCACCAGGTCGGGATTCCCGACATCGAGGACATGGAGAACAACATCCACGCAGGAGTGAAGTACCTCCACGTGCTGATCGAGCACTACTTCAACGACCCTGGGATCGATCCACTCAACCGGGGGCTCTTCGCGTTTGCCGGCTACAACGCCGGGCCGAATCGGATCCAGCGCCTGCGCCGGGTGGCCGAGCAGCGCGGGCTGGATCCCAACCGCTGGTTCGAGAACGTCGAGGTGATCGTGGCGGAGCAGGTGGGCTCCGAGCCGGTCCGCTACGTCTCGAACATCTACAAGTACTACGTGGCGTACAAGCTCGAGGCCGAGAACTTCAAGCGCCGCCAGCGCCTGCTGGAGGGCGCCGCCAGCGGCGTTTGAGTAGACTGCGTCCGATGCGTAGCGTCCTCCCCTCCCTCCTGCTCCTCCTGGGCATTGCCCTGCCCGCTTCGGCCGCCGCGCCGGTGCAGTCCGTCGAGGTGCTGTCCGAGCCGTACCGCGTCGACAAGAAGTACGCCTCGATGATGGGCCCCATGAGCTCCCAGAAAGTGAGCCTGGAGCAGAGCCCCTGGCCCGAGCTGCTCTGGATCGTCGGCTACGAGGCGCGCATGGTGGGCGCCGACGGCGAGTCCCCCATGTACCAGGAGTTCATGTGCCACAGCAATCTGGACCTGGACATGACGCAGCACGCCAAGCTCTTCGGCTGGCAGAAGCGCAGCGCCAACCGCCTCTTCACCCTGTCCCAAGGTCAGTTCGAGATCCGCTTTCCCGAGGGGTTCGGAATACCCGTACTGTCCCTGGAGGAGTTGGAGATCACCACCCAGGTGCTGAACCACAACGTGGAGCCCGCGGACTTCCGCGTCCGCCACAAAGTTACGCTCCACTACGTGCGCGACGCCGACCTCAGCGGGCCCATGCGGCCGCTCTTCAGCACGTCAGCGGCCGGGCTGGTGCTGCTGGAGGGCGAGGGGGGCTTCTTCGCCGTGGATCAGCCCGAGAGCGCGGTCCACGGCCCCGGCTGCCTGCCCGGCATGGCGGCGTGGGAGCGCGTGATCGAAGACGGTCTCGGGCGCAAGTTCTCCGGGCACTGGGTGGTGAAGCCCGGCCGTGAAGTGAATCGCACCAACGTCACCCGCTGGATGCAGCTGCCCTTCGACACCACGGTCCACTACATCGCCGTGCACCTGCACCCCTTCGCCGAGTCGCTGACCCTGCGCGATCTGACGACCGGGGAGGATGTCTTCGTCAGCCGGGCTCGGGGGCCGGAGACGGGGATCGGCGTCGACCACGTGGACCATTTTTCCAGCGGTGAGGGTGTGCCCCTCTACGCGGATCACGAGTACGAGCTGGTCAGTGTCTACGAGAACACCAGCGGCGAAGATCGGGACTCCATGGCGGTGATGTACTTGTACGCACTGGACCGCGAGTACCGCAGGCCCGCGCTGCTCTTCGATCCGCGCAAGAACAAGGGAGGTACGTCGTGAAGGCTGTACTGTTCGCGATGGCTGCGGCGTTGACGCTGGCGGCGACTCCGGCATGGGCCGGCACCGAGGTCGACACCCTCACGCGCAAGCCCGACGGCCGCAAGCGCCTCAGCAAGGCGTACTTCGATGGGCAGCGCCTGCGTGTGGACACCAGCGACGGCCGCCGCGCCATCGTGTACCGCGGCGACACGGGCGTGATCTGGGTCATCGACCACAAGAAGCAGAACTACATCGAGGTGGAGAAGCCCACGGCCGACGCGTTGGCCGGCCAGGCCCAGGCCCAGCTGAACGCCCTCCCGGCGGAGAAGCGCTCCAAGGCGGAGCTGGGCGCTGCGGTGGCCCGGGGCATCGAGGTGCGCGAGACCCAGCGCACCGGCAAGGTTCTCGGAGTGCCCTGCAAGGAAGTGCAGCTGATGAGCGGCAGCATGCGCATCGCCGACGTGTGTCAGGCCAGCTATGCCGACGCCGGCGTCGACCCCGCCACGTTCGCCGCCGTGCGCGATCTCCAGGGGCTTCTGGGCGGCTCGCTGGCCGCGCTGATGCCGAAGGAGACGCGCGAGGAAGGCATGGCGGCGCTCGAGTCCTTCGCCCGCCTGAAAGGCGTCCCCATGCGCGTGCGCACCTACGAAGAGGGCGCCATGGACACGGAGACCGTCGTCACGCGCCTGGAGAAGAAGCCGATCCCGAAGGGCGCGTTCGCACTGCCCAAGGGCTATGCGCCCAAGTTCAGCATCAACATCCGCAATCCCGGCATCAACTGATCCGAGGCGGCCCGATTCTGCTGCGGGTCTACTTCGGCCTGGCCTTGGACCATCCTCGGGAGCGCATGCAGTTGTCGAAGTCCCGCGAGACGGTCGCCCGTGCCTGGGGATCGACAGAGCCCGGGTCCGCGCCGATGGTGGCCTTGCTCATGCAGTCGTCCTGATCGCGGTTCAGCTGGGCGTCGGTCGCCCCGGGCTGGATCCAGCGCGGGCCTCCGCCCGTGCCGCAGCCCGCGGCCAGCGTCAGCCCCAAGCCCAGGGCCGCGGCCCCGACGATGATCGATCGAATCATGATCCCTCCTAACGGCTCCCAGTATACCTCTGCTATCGTCCGCGCCGTGGCAGACGAGCCTCTCATCGCAGTCTTCGTCGACTTCGAGAACCTGGCCATCGGAGCCCGCAAGAGCCGCCTGGGCGCCTTCCGCATCGACCTGGTCCTGAAGCGCCTGCTGGAAAAGGGCCGCATCGTCTTCCGGCGCGCCTACTGCGACTGGGGCCACTACCGGGAAGAGGCCAAGGCCTTCCACCGGCACGGGATCGAGGTGGTCGACGTTCCTGCCACGCGGGTTTCCGGCAAGAACAGCGCCGACATCCGCATGGTCGTGGACGCCATCGACCTCTGCTACGCCAAAGACCACATCGACATCTTCGCGCTGCTCTCGGGTGACAGTGACTTTTCGCCGCTGGTGTCCAAGCTGAAGGAAAACGACAAGCGCGTGATTGCCTGTGGCGTGAAGGCGTCCACATCCGACCTGCTGATCTCGGCTGCCGACGAATTCATCTACTACGACGACCTCGTGCGGAGGGAGACCCGGCCCAAGCCCGCCCCGACTCGCGCCAAGAAGACGACGAAGAAGGACGAAGGCGTGGATCAGGTCATGGAGATCCTGCGCTCACTGGACCGGGACTACGACCAGGTCTGGGGCTCCATGGTGAAGCAGACCATCCGCCGCGTGCATCCCGGCTTCAACGAGCAGTACTACGGCTATGATTCCTTCGCCGCCCTGCTCGAGGATCTGGCCGAGCGGGACCTCGTCGAACTGGATCATGACGAAAAGCGGGGCAACTACCTGGTGCGGGTTCGCGCGGACGCAGGCCGCCGCTAGCTCGACGAGAGCTGATCCAGGTTCTGGCGCAGCCGGCGCGACAGCTCCTGGGCGACGCTGATGGCGATTGCGGGCAGCTCCTCCATGAGCGCCAGCAGGTCGTCGCGCTCCAGGCGGAGCAATCGCACGTCGGTCATCGTGGTGGCGGCCGCCGAACGGTCGGTGCCTTCCAGCAGGCCGACCTCGCCGAAGAAGTCCTCGGCGCCGATCTGGGCCACCTCGCGTTGCCCGCGGTGGATGCGAATGCGTCCATCCACGATCAGGTACATGGAGGTTCCGGACTCGCCCGCGTCGAAGAGCTTGGTTCCCGCCGAGTAGCGTTCTTCCTTCACCACGCCGGCGATCTCGAGCAGGTAGCGCGTCGCCAGCCCCTCGAAGAGCGGCGTCCTGCGGAGCTGAAGCGCGATGTCCACCGGCTCGAGCATCTGCGCATGATCCCCGAGATCGGCGGACCGGGCCAGCGGCGCGCCCTCCTCGTCGGAGGTGGCGTGCACCAACATGCGCGTCAGCTCGTCGCGGTCCTCGCGCAGGTTGCGAACCGCCAGGCCCGGGGGGGGGATGGGCGTGCCCAGCGTTCGTGCGGTGGCGTCGGCGCGGTCTCGCAGGGGCCGGTCGTCCAGGAGCGGAACCACGGCGTTCTTTTCGTCGGGAGCGAGCAACGCCTCCAGCGCCTCGATCAGGATGGCCCGCCGCCGCGAGTCGTGGGCGCGCCGGAAGTGATGACTGACCTCGGAGATGGACTCATCGTCGTGGAGCGCGGCCAGGATCTGGAGCACGGCGTGTGAGCCTTCCTCCAGGCGCTCGTCCAGCCGCTGCAGAACGATGGGGGAGATCGCGCCCTCCTCCAGCGCCGCCCGGTGCAGCAGGGTCCGGCGCAGGTCGTCGAGCTCGCGGGTGTAGAGGCTGAGGAGCGCGGTGCGACCCACCTCGATCTCGCTCACCAGGCGTAGGATGGCGTCCCTCCGGCTGCGCCGGCCGTAGGTCAGCTCCACCAGCAGCACGTCGGCCGCGCTCGGGCCCAGGGCGACGATGGCGTCGCGGGCTGCGGCCGCGACGTCGTCGGAGTCGTCGTCGACGCGCTCCACGATGGCGCGGGCCCGCTCGGTGAGCCCGGCAAAGCCCGCAGCGCGCAGCGCTGCGGCGCGCACGCGCGGGTCGGAGTCGTCCCAGTGGGCGATCAGCGCCTCCGCACCCTTGGTGACGGCTGCGCCGTGGCGTCGCGCCACGTCCGCCATGGCCTCGGCCGCGGCCGCGCGGTCGGGCTCCAGGTCCAGGAGCCCGGCCAGCTGGGCCAGCCGCGCATCGAAGGCCGGGCCGTCTTCCTCCGGGTCGCCTTGGAGCAGCAGGGCGCGAAGCTCCTCCCGGGCGATGTGGCGCGCGACCGCGTCGCTCTCGCGCAGGGTGGAGACCAGCGAGGCGTCCAGCTTGTTCAGCTCCACCTCGCCCAGGCGCGCCAGGGCCGCGCGCGCCGCCAGGCGCACGCCCGGGTCGTTCTCGGACAGATGGCGGTGCAGGCGTTCGCGGTCGCTGGGTTCGGAGTCGTCGTGGGTGAGGCGGCCGAAGCCCTGCACCGCGTTGGCGCGGTCGAGCGCCGCCACCCCGCCCTCGGCGTCCAGCAGCGCCTCCAGGTCCTCGGCGGCCGAACGGCACATGAACGGGTCGGCGACGGCCGCCTCCAGGATGCGATCGAGTCCCGACACCAGCAGGGAGCGGGTCTGCTCTGGGGCGTCGCGTGCCGCCCGTGCGAATCCGGCGACGGCCCGCAGCGGATCGGCCTCGCTGCACAGGTCCATGGCCACCCGGCAGACTTCCGGATCCGGGCTGACCAAACGCTGGGCCAGCACCCGCTCGGTGTTGCGGTCCAGCAGCTCCTGGATCGGCAGTCGGTCGAAGCCCCGGCTGCCGCGGCGCGACGCGGCTCCGACCAGGAGCGAGGGGTACAGCCGCCACAGCACCACCGCGACGCCGAGCCACAGGCCCGCGATGGGGAGCGCCAGGTAGCCCACCCAGCCGGCGCTGCCGATCCAGACCGCGAGACCCGTCACCGCGTTGCCGAGGACGCCGCCACTGCGCTTGATCGGGCCTTCCAGGAATGCGCTGGCGCGCGAGCGGATGCCCTCTCGGAACAGGTTGTAGAGCACGCGCAGCGCCGGGTCGTAGACCGCGTTGTCGATCAGCTTGGTGCCCGCCAGTGCGCCCACGCCGGCGGCTAGCGAGAGCTGTGCGGACAGTCCGATGAAGCCCAGCAGGTAGACCACCGGGGAGAAGCACGCCGCCAGCGGCAGGCCGATGCGACGGTAGAGACCCGAGGCGAACCCGAGCTGGATGATCAGGATCCCGACACTGATCCAGCCGCGGAACTGGGCGTAGATCTGGAGCAGGCGGTCCTCGCCGTTCTGCCCGGCGGTCGCGATGTCCGCCACATACTGGAACTGGAAGTAGAGCATGGGCCGAGCAGCGCGTTGAAGGCGGTGAGCCCGGCCAGGAGCCGGAAGAGCTGGCTCTCGCGCCAGAGCCGGCCCAGGGACGTGCGCTCGCGGTCGGCGGGTGCAATCACCACGGGCATCGCGGCCCCTGGGGTCGATTCGGCCCGGCGCCCCAGCCGGCCGCGCCCCCCCCGGCGCATGGGCAGCGAGAAGACGGCCGCCAGCACGAATACCGCGCTCGAGAACGGCAGCAGGCCCTCGCGCCCCAGCCAGTCGGCCAGCGGCTCCGACGCGAAGCTCCCCAGCATGAAGCCCAGCGTCATCCCGGCCATCAGGGGCGACAGCAGGCGCTTGGCCTGTCGCGGGTGCAGCAGGTCGCCCAGCGCTTGAAGGAAGACCAGCAGGGCGATGGACTGGAACTGCTTGGAGGCGATCACCAGGAGCCCGAAGCCGGTTCCCTGACGCACCATCAGCCACAGGGGGAGCAGCGCCAGGCCCAGGACCAGCAGGGTGACCGGCAGCAGGCGCGACCGGTCGGTGCGGGCGGCCAGAGCCCCGACGCCGAAGGTGGTGCCGACCAGCAGCAGGTTGCTGGCCAGGAAGACCAGGGGCAGGAGCTCGACGCCCTCGCCCCGCTTGATGAAGAACACCTCCGAGACGTTCTTGACCGAGACGTCGGCCCAGCCCAGCAGGAACAGGACGGCCGCGGCCCAGGCGACTAGCTCCGCTTCGCCTCTCTCGATTCCGAGTCGCCGCAGCATTTCCCGGGCACGATATCACCCGGAGGGCGCCTCCGGGTCATGGCTCCGATGAGGGTTCCCCCGGCGGGACGCGCGTTCTAGAGTATTGCCCCGCCATGCAAAGCCCCCCCTATCGATCCCTCAGCGTCGTCATCACCCTGCTCCTCTTCGCGGCTCCCCTGCCGGCATTCGCGAAGCTTCCCGCGCCCGAGGTGCGGCGGGAGTGGATCCAAGCCATGAAGGCTTCGCCCAAGGGCCCCTTCGCCCGGATCCGCTGGTTCTGCGCCGACGGTACGGTGCACCCGCCCAAGCCCTACCCGTGCGAAGAGCGCGGCGGGGGCATCCAGCACGGCGAGTGGAACGACCACGCCTTGGCGCTGCGCGAGGGCGGCTATCAGATCGCCAACGTGCTGGGCGACCTGCAGGGCGAGGCCTACGTCGGCGACAGCGCGGATCTGGTGGGGCTGAAGCAGATCCTGCTCGAGCGCTTCCTGATGGGCTTCGACGACGGCTGGATCTTCGATCGGGCCCTGAGCTATCGCGGCGCGTTCCAGATCGAGGACGAGCTGGCGGGGGCCGACCGCATCCTGCAGGCCATCGCCGCGGACCCGGCCTGGCGCACTCCGGCTCGCTTCTACCTGCTGCGCGAGGCGGTGCGGCTGCTGCCCAGGGAGACCGAGACCGGGCTGGCTCAGGAGATCCGCGAGCTGGCCGTGGTGGTCGCCGAGCAGGACCCCGGCTTCGCGTCGCTTCGCGCCAAGATCCACAACGCTCCGCAAGCGGCCGACGCCGCCAGCGTGCGCAGTCACGCCGAGGCGAAGGGCGTCCCCGCGGCCAAGGAGCAGTACGCGCGTCTGGCCCAGGCCATCGATGAGCTCTACTCCGCCAAGGGCGGTGTCCAGAACCTGCGGACCCTGGCCGACCGGGCGCAGGCTGCCGAGCAGGAGGGCCTGGCTCAGCTGCTCCGCGAGCAGGCCGACGCGCTGGAGGCGGCAGAGGGTGCGGCGGGTCGCTTCGAGGAAGCCAACCGCATGCTGGCCGAGTACCGCGTGCGCGTGGGCGCCACCACGGACCCGGTGCGCGGCATGTTGCTGCTGGAAGCCAGCCTGGCCATGGAGGACGAGGCCTTCGCGGCGGGCAACCTGCTGGCCGGCGAGCTGGCCGGCGCCAGCCGCCGCCAACGGCTGGGCTACCTGATGACCTCCGCCCGGGGCCTCTACGGCGCCGGCCTGATCTCCGAGCGTCAGCTTCGCGGCATCGAGACCACGGGGAGCCGGCTGCGCCGGGACCCCGAGCTGACGCTCGACGAGTACCGGCGCGCGCTGCGTTACCTGGCCCGCGCTCCCGAGTGGGCCGACCGCTGGGTGCGTTTCCACTTCGGGGTGCAGGTGGAGCGCTGGGCCACCCTCGACCCGCTCTCCCACATCTATCCCCAGGACCGCCTGCGCGGCAGCCCCCTGCTCTTCTACGGCGTGCTGGTCGACGGGCTCACCAACGATGCCAACCAGCTGGCGGGCATCGAGCACAGCCTGTTCGGCGCTCGGGCGGGCGCGGGCTTGCGCGCGCTGAACCCGGGCATGGCGCGCGGCGTACTGGCGGTTCCGGAAGGTAGCGGCCATGACATCGCCTACCGGCGCGACGGGATCTACCTGCTCCCGGAAACCATCTCCGAGCTGCCCCCGGTCTCGGGCATCCTGACTCGGGGCGAGGGCAGCTCGTTGTCCCACGTCCAGCTTCTGGCGCGCAACCTGGGGATTCCCAACGTGGTGGTGCGGGAGTCGCTGCTGCCCACGGTCCAGGAGAACCTGGGCAAGGCCGTGGTCCTGGCGGTCTCGCCGGGCGGCGTGGTCCAGCTCGAGGCCGATGGGCCCCAGTGGGATGCGGTCTTCGGGAACGAGGCGGAGGCGGAGGCCGCTGCAGAGATCGTGATCCGGCCCGACCTCGAGAAGCTCGACCTGTCGGTGACCAACCTGGTCGGGCTCTCGGAGCTGCGAGCGACCGACTCGGGTCGCATCTCGGGCCCCAAGGGCGCCAATCTCGGAGAGCTGCGGCACAACTTCGGCGCCCAGGTGCCCAACGGCTTCGTGATTCCGTTCGGCGTCTTCCGCCAGGTTCTGGAGCGCCCCATCGAGGCGGGCGGACCGTCGGTGTGGGACTGGATGCGCGCGCGCTACGCGCTGATCGCAAAGCTGGCGGATCGGCCCGACGCCCAGAAGCGGGTGGTGAACGAGTTCCTGACTCGCCTGCGCACCTGGATCGAGAAGGTGGACCTGTCGGGCGACTTCGAGGCCCAGCTGCGCGCCAAGCTCACGGAGACCTTCGGCCTCGACGGCAGCTACGGCGTGTTCGTGCGCAGCGATACCAACGTGGAGGATCTGGCCGGGTTCACCGGGGCCGGCCTCAACAAGACGATCGCCAACGTGGTGGGGGCGTCCAACATCCTCGCCGCCGTGCGCGAAGTCTGGGCATCGCCCTTCAGCGAGCGCGCCTACAGCTGGCGCCAGTCGCACATGGAAAGCCCCGAGTACGTGTTCCCCGCGGTGGTGGTACAGCTCGGCTTCCCGGCCGAGAAGTCGGGGGTCATGGTGACCGCGGACGTGGACACGGGCAGCCGCGACTGGCTCTCGGTGGCGGTGAACGAAGGCGTCGGCGGCGCCGTGGACGGGCAGGCCACCGAGTCGTTGGCCGTGCGGGCCGATGGCCAGGAGGTGATCTTCCTGGCTCAGGCGACGGCTCCGTTGCGCACCGAGCTGGCGCCCAAGGGCGGGGTCGTGCGCAGGTCGTCCAGCGGCAGCGAGGAGATCCTGACCGAGCCTGAGATCGCACAGTTGGTGGAGCTGGCGCGGCGCGCGCCCAGCCAGTTCCCGAGCTTGCGCGAAGAGGGCGACAAGCCCGCGGACATCGAGTTCGCCTTCAAGGACGGCCAGCTCGCCCTGCTTCAGCTGCGGCCCTTCGTGGAGAGCAAAGCCGCGCGCGGCAACTCCCACCTGCAAGCGATGGATCGCAAGATCCAGGGCTCTGGCATCGTGGACCTGGGCGGGATTCCCCGCGGAGGAGCGCAGTGATGCGTGCAGTACTGGTCGGGCTCGTGGTGTTGCTGGCCGCCGGAACCGGCGTCGCCTACCCGATCGACGCATGGGAGGACACGGGCATCGCGCGCCTCGAGGCCTTCCGCCTGGCGCAGGAGGGGGAGGTCCAGGGCATCGTGCTCTACTGGGGCGCGCAGCTCTACTCGCCGGAGATCCAGCTGCGCCTGTCGGCGCGGCCTCCCTTCAAGCCTCCGGCTCCCGATGCGGACTTCACCCAGAAGCTGGTCGAGGTGCTGGGCGACGACGCGGACGGCTACGGCATCGCCGTGATCGACATCTCCGACCCGGATGCGCCGCTCTATGCGGCTCACCAGCCCGACCGGCTCCAGAACCCGGGCAGTGTGGGAAAGATCATGGTGGGGCTGGCCTGGTTCCAGGCCCTGGCCGACATCTACCCCGACGACGTGGCCGCCCGGCGCAAGATCCTGCGCGAGACGATCATCACCGCCGACGACTTCATCAAGACCGACACTCACACGGTGCCCTTCTGGACGCCGGGCGAACCCTCCTACGAGCGCCGCCCGATCGAGATCGGCGACACGGGCAACCTCTACACCTGGCTCGACTGGATGCTCTCCTCCAGCTCCAACGCCGCCGCCGCTGAGCTCCAGTCGCAGCTGTTGCTGCTGCGCCACTTCGGCAAGGAGTACCCGCCCTCGCCCGAAAAGGCGCAGGCTTACTTCCGGGACACGCCCAAGAACGAGCTGACGCGGCAGTTTCTGGACGCCATAACGACGCCGGCCACGCGCAACGGCCTGGATCTGGCCAAGCTGCGCCAGGGCAGCTTCTTCAGCCGCACCGGAAAGAGCCGTGTGCCGGGCACGTCGAGCCACGCATCGGCGGGTGAGCTGCTGCGTTTCATGCTGTTGATGGAGCAGGGCAAGCTGGTGGGTCCCTGGTCCAGCCGGGAGCTGAAGCGGCTCTTGTACCTGACGGACAAGCGCATCCGCTACGCCGCGAATCCCGCGCTGTGGGACTTCGCCGTCTACTTCAAGTCCGGCTCGTTCTACAAGTGCTCGCGAAAGCCCGGCACCACCTGCGAGAAGTACGCGGGCGACGTCTTCAACTACATGAACTCGGTGACGATGGTCGAGAACGTGGACTCCAAGGCCAAGATCCACTACATCGCCGTGGTTCTCTCCAACGTGCGGGGCAAGAACTCGGTGGACGAGCACAAGGCCCTGGCCGGCCGGGTGCACCGGCTGATCCTCACCCTGCATCCGGAGCCGGAATCGGAAGAGATGGGTGAAGGAGAGGGCGAAGGCGCGCCCGCGGACGTCAGTCCGGACGGCCCGCCGTCTGATGCAGCCACGACTTCCCAAAGATGATCCCGTCGAAGGCGACGATGATCTTCTTCAGCCAGTACTTGCCTTCGG
>CAMYOO010000053.1:28373-38911 GCA_947260035.1 uncultured delta proteobacterium | reverse complement strand
GATCTTGATCGAACGCTGGCGCCGGGAGTACAACACGTTCAGGCCGCATAGCGCCTTGGGTTACCGGCCTCCGGCACCCGAGGCGGTACTGTGGCCACCAACTGCCGGGCTTCAGTCTGCGGCCACGGTGGGGCTAACATAGGATGCGGACTAAACCGGGGGGCGGGCCAAGCTCCAGAGGACTTCCAGGAGGAGGCGATTATGGCCCCGGGCTCCCCGGCGCCCGCGCGCCGGGGAGGCGGCCTCGCGCAGGTCCTGGCTCTCGTCCTCGAGGTCCGTGAAGTCGAGCACGAGCGAGTACTCGCCGTCGGAGACCTCGTAGCGGGAGTCGAGGAAGTCGGTCTGGACGAAGGGGTTGTCGTAGCGCTTGTAGTCGGCGATCGGCTGCGTTGTGCCGTCGACGACCAGATCCGCCTCCCAGCCGAAGCTCACGTTGCCCTGGCTCGGTGAGTCGTAGATGACCTCGAGCGGGCCCGCGCCCACGTCCGGGAAGGTGACGAGCGACTCGTCGAAGGCGGCCTGGAAGGCCGCGAAGCCGCCGGGCCACTCATCGAGGCTGCCGAGCTCGACGATCCACACGTTGCTGGCGCTGCCCTCGGCCACCAGGTCGAAGTCGAGGCCGCCGTTCTGGAACACCTCGGGCTGGTCGCCGCGCCAGTCCACCGGGTTGCGCGAGTAGAGCGCCACGTAGGCGTCGCCGCGCTTGCCGTAGGTCCAGTGGCCGTCGCGCACGACCTCGTCGAAGTGGGCGACGGGGAAGTAGGCGTGGGTCTCGTCCTCGTAGACGAAGTCGAGAAACGGAACCGGCAAATAGGCCGGCTGGTAGATCGAGACGTTCACGTTCTCGAACTGCGCGCTCCGCGGCAGCGCTCCGTCGCCCGTCCAGCGGCCACCGGTCGACCCGGCGCCCGACTCGTCCCGCTTCTGCCAGTTCCAGCCGTCATAGGGCGGCGCCTGGATGTCCTCGGGCCGGTAGGTCGGGTGGGTGACGAACACCATCGCATGCTCGTCGAGCGTGGCCTGCCAGATCTGGGTCTGGGAGCTGCGCGCGCCCTTCCGGTAGTCCTGGGCGGTGGACAGCATGTAGTCCTGGGTGCGGTAGGTGTAGGTGTTCACCTCCTTCAGCAGCGCGAAGTTCGCGGCCGGCCAGAAGACGCGCAGCAGCGCGTAGGCGGCCTGCACGGACTGGTCGAAGTCTTCCGGGTTCCAGACCAGGTTGGCGAGGTCGGCGAAGTCCGAGAACTGCGAGTCGAACAGGTCGTACGCGAACCCCTCCTGGAGCGTCAGCCCCACGTGGGTCCACACGGTGAACGCATTGGTGCCCCACCAGTACGGGAGGTACTCGAGGTCGCACCAGTCCCAGCCCAGCGGTGCGCCCGGCTCGCAGGTCTGGGCGACGGGGGGCGGCTCCTCCTCGAGCGGCAGGTTCATGCGCTCGCGGTCGATCATGGGCGCGTCGTGGGTCGCGATGCGACGGATGACCTCGGGGATGCGGTAGCGCTTCGCGTGCGCGAGCACGGCCATCGTCGTCCCGCCACGGCCCTGCCAGGGAAGCGCCGTGTCCTCGAACATGAACTTGGCCGGCTCGAACGTGCCCTCGGTGGTCGCCGAGGCCTTGTTCTTGATGTAGGAGCGGCCGTGGGTGGCGCCGAAGGTGCCCTTGTGGAGGTGGAGCGCGATGTCGAGGAAGACGAGGTCGAGCACCATGGAGGCGCGGCGCACCAGCTCCGGCTCGTCGGCCCACTCGATGAACACGAGCAGCGGGCGGATGTCGGTGTTGTAGTAGACGTTCGAGTGCCACTCGGTGAAGCCCACCTGGGCGCGCTCGCGCAGCCAGTCGCGGATGAAGCCGCGCGCGCGGTCGCGATGCCAGGCGCCGGTCTCGCCGGTCACGGTGAAGACCTGGCTCGGGTAGCGCTGGCCCGCCAGGTACTCGGCGACCTTGAACATCAGGACGTGGTTCTCGGTCCAGTACCACATGTTGTCGACGACGGGCTCGCCGTCGACGATGCGCTCCGGCGTGGGATCCGTGTGCCAGTACTTGAAGTCGAAGAGCGCCTGCTCGGCCGCGGCCCAGCTCGCCTCGCTCGCAGCCGGGTGCCCGCGGTAACCGTAGAGCAGGTCGATGATGCGCACGGCGTCGAAGTCGCTCGTGTCCCGCAGCCGCCACATCTTGTCGAAGGTCCCGTCCCAGGAGCCGTCGGGGATGGCGCCGGCGGGCACGGAGAACTTCGGGTCGCGCCGATCGCGCTCGAGGTGACCGACGACGTTGCTGATCGAGCCGGGCGAGATGGGTGTCTCGGTGGCGTGGAGCAGCCACTCCATCTGACGGCCCCACATCCAGGTGCGGCGGGCGTAGCCGTCGACGGACGGCCGGCAGCCGAGGCCGGCTCCGACGAGCAGGGACGAGACGAGGAGGAGCGGCAGCCAGCGAGAGCGGGGAGCGAGAGCAGTCATGGCGGAAACCCTACCAGACGTGCAGGGCGCGCTGAAGGCCGCCGCTGGACCGGCAAGTCACGTGCAGGGAAGCGGAAGCGGGCCGAGACCCGGCCGGCGTCGCACCCGCGGATCGAGGCGGAGGGCCATGAGCTGATGCGCGATGAACTCGGCAACGATTGGGGAGGAATCCACGCGCCCGAGATGGCGGACGCCTTGATCCCCCGGATTCGAGCGTCGCGGCCACCATTCGCTCTCCATCCTCGGGCTCGGACACGTCGCCCTGGGTAACACGATCGCCGCGCCGGTGTGCATCGCGATCCATGCGGCCGACGGACGAATCCGGCGTCTCTTCGAGTACCTGGACTCGAGCGCCGCTGCGCCTGCTTTCGCAACCTGCAGGCGGGAGCCTGTGCCGCGGGGCTGTCTGCCGCAATCGCTCTCCAGAGCGATCTGGGAGAGAAAAAGGCAGCAGGATTGATCTGAGGGAGGCAGGTCACGCGGGCTTACGCGAATTCTCCGGCCCAGAGTCTTCGCACGAAGGTGGCGGCCGGGAGGATCTCGATGCCGTCGTCGGTCTTGCGGGCGCGAGGCTCTCGACATACCACGACGCGCCGTTCCACCCGGGGATGGTCCTCCACCAGGCTGCGAAGCCCCGAAGATGGTCCCGGGTGATGCGCTCGCTCGACTTCGCCTCGATCGCGACCTGCATGTCGCCGAGCACGAAGTCGACCTCGATGCCACTGGTGAGCCGCCAGTAGGAGAGCCCGCCGTCGAAGGCCTGGTAGCTCACGAAGGCGCAAAGCTCGTGGAAGACCCAGTTCTCGAAGGCCTTGCCGTAGAGCTCCGAGCCGGGAAGCAGCTCGCCGCGCCTTGCCAGCCGGTTCACGACCCCCACGTCCACGAAGTAGAACTTCGGCGCACCGATCACGCGGCGCTTCGGTCGCTTGCGGCACGCGGGGAGCCATCGCCCGAGCAGGGTGTCTTCGAGGATCTGGAAGTGGCTCTTGGCCGTGTGGCTCGAGACGCCGCACTCCCGAGCGATGTTGGAGAAGTTGACGATCTCGCCGTCACTGAGCGCCGCGACGTCCAGGAAGTCGGAGAACGTCGGCAGGTTGCGCACGAGCCCCTCGGCAGCCACCTCCTCCTTCAGATAGTCGGCGATGTACGCGTCGAGCATGCGCTTCGGGCGGCTCCTCTCGTAGATCCGCGGCAGATAGCCGTGGTTGAGCATGCGGTCGAGCTCGAAGTCGCGGCCGAGCTCGCTCGCCGTCAGGCCGTGGAGCTCGTAGCGCATCGCCCGGCCCCGAGCAGGTTGGCGGCGCCGCGCTTCACCTTGCGCGCGCTCGAACCGCAGAGCGCGAAGTGCAGGCCGCGGTTCTCGAGGAGCCAGTGCACCTCGTCGAGCAGGGCCGGCACCTTCTGGATCTCGTCGATCACGATCTGCTCGCCGGGCCCAGGCGGATCCGCCTCGAGCTCCTGCCGCAGGAGCTCGGGGCGAGCCAGATACCGCCGGAACTCCTCGGCCTTGAGCAGATCGACCCAGCGGCCCTGGCCGTAGGTCTCTCTAAGCAGGGTGGTCTTGCCGGTCTGCCGAGGCCCCCACAGGAAGAAGGTCTCGGCGCCGGGCTCGGGGAGGGCGAGGCTCCGCTTGAACCTCTACTTCGTATTATCATGATCGTTTGAAGCCTGCCTACAAGAGGATTGCTCGCCCGATGGCGTGGCCACCCACGCCCAGGGTGGGTGCCCACGGACACCCCTACTCCGGCTCCGTACGGCTCGGAGAGGGACCTCTGGCGATTCCGTAGGCGTTTCGGGGCCCTCCGGCAGGCTTCGAACCTGGGAGTCAGGGTCGAGTCGCTTCTCGTCGCGCTAGCGGGTTCACCAGATCGGCGGGCCCCCTAGCCGCTGACGGAGTTCTGGCGCAGGAAGACCGAGACTTCTGCCTTGTCGACCGAGCCTGGGGCCACGCCGTCGACCAACCCGTAGAGAGCCTCTGGCTCAGCTCTGAGTCGGTGACCGTTCAGCCCGAGGAAGACGACCGCGCACATCAGTGCCGTCCGCTTGTTTGCGTCCGCGAAGGGGTGGTTGCGAGCGATGTGGAACAGGTAGGCGGCCGCCATCTCGAAGAGGGTTCCGTGAAGGAACTCGCCCCCGAAGGTCGTCTCGGGCATGCCCAAAGCCGATTGCAGCAAGGCGAAGTCTCGCAGCCCTGGCCGGCCGCCGTAGAGCCGGATCTGGTCAGCGTGGATTCCCAGCACCTCGTCGAGGGTCAGGAAGAGCGGTTCGGTCACTCGGCGAGGCGCCGGAACACCCCGCCGTACTGCTCATGCGCCTCGGCGACGAGCTCGGCGACCTGGCGCCTCCGCTTCGGATCGCGCAGCGGAGTCACGACAAGCACATCACCGTCGGTCGAGAGCTCGAGCTCCGTGTCCGCATCGATCTCCAGCGCCTCGAGGAGCGGTCGGTCGATCACGAGGGCCAGGCTGTTACCGGAGCGTGTGAGCCTCTTCGTCATGTACGTACGCTATTTGATATTCGTCATGACGGCAAGAGCCGCCGAAGCTGACGGCGCGCGGCCCTCCCCCAAGAGACTCGGGCCGGTCTTGGTCGTGCGTGGCTGAAGGCCAACCGCCAAGCATTCCCGACCACGCTGCGGGGAGTCGGGATACACGCGGGATACAAGTTTCAGCCGTCCCGATCCTTGCGTTTCCGGGTACTCACAGCCGGAGGTTGTGCTTTCGAGTCCCGTCCGCCCCGCCAGATTCCATTGGTTTCCGAGGGGTTTGCGGCCCCGGATCGCCTTGGATCCACACCGGATCCGCGTTTGGGGGCCCGGCGCCACGCGCTCGACCACGACTACTCGGAGGAAGCGAACGGCGTCTCGAGGTCGCGGTAGAGGAAGTAGCCGAAGAGCATCTCCTCGAAGGACTGCTCGCCGTAACGCACGGTGGCGCCGGGGTCCGGGTTCGCCGGATTGTGCTCGGAGTTGTCGAAGGCGGCGCGCACGTGCAGGCGGGTTCCGGCGGGGAGTTCGAGCGGCGGGTCGAGCACGTACTGGCGCTGCCAGTTGAAGTCGTAGCGCGGCACCGAGAGCAGCGGTTCCAAGCGGCCGTCGGGATAGCGGGCGTCGATCGCCATGCGCTTGCCGCGGTAGTGCATGTGGGGCGAGAGGCGGTAGAGCAGGATGTCGCGGTCGAGCTCGACTTCAGCCTCTTCCTCGTGCTCGTGCGCACCCGGCGGGATCTCGAAGTCGAAGCTCGCGGCCGCGCCGGTCTTGAGCTCGTGGGCCAGGGGCTCGTTCGAGACGTAGAGGCCGAGGCGCGGCGCGTCGGTCTCGGGCCGGCCGGTCGTGGTGTAGTGGAGCTGGAAGCGGATCTTCGAGCCGGCCGGCACGAAGTAGCCGGTGCGCTCGGGGAAGGGTTTCACCTCGCGACCGGGGACGTAGGCGGCGAACATGCCGCGCGTGAAGCGCGGCCCCTGCACGTCCGGCGCGCGATGGCCGCGCGGGTAGTCGATCCAGGCAAGGCCGTGGTGCATGACGCGCGCGTTCGAGGGGCGCAGGTCCACGCCGCGGATCCACAGGTCGCCCTCGACGGGCAGCGCCACGGTCTCGTGGCGGTACGGCACGACACCCGTGGCCGGGATCGTCTGCGGCGGTGCATCGACCACGGTGTCGGGCTCGCCGAGCGCCCAGAACGGCGGCTCCGACAGTGGACGCTCGGCCAGCGGGTCGGGCCCGGCGCCGCGCGGCGCCCCCGCCTCGATCCAGTGGACGAGGGTGCGCACCTCCTCGACGTCGAGCGACACGTCGTTCGAGAAGCGCGCCACGGCAGGGTCGGCGTGCCAGGGCGGCATGCGGCGGGTGCGGATCATCTCGCGCATCATCGGCGACCAGCCGCGGACCATGGCGTGGCTCGTCATGGCCCAGGGCGCGACGCCGCCGCTCCGGTGGCAGCCGCGGCAGCGGCGCACCAGCAGCGGCGCGATCGTCTCGGAGTAGGAGATGGACGCGTGGGCCGAGGGGTCCGCCTCGGGCATGAGGATCAGGCAGCCGGGGGCATCGCGGACGGGCTCCGCGATCTTGCGTCCGTCGAGGAGCGCGAGGATGGCGTCGCGCAGGTACGTCGCCCGCGCCGGCCGCTGCGCCTGGTAGTGCAGGCGGTCGTCGACGGGACCCCGGTAGGCGATGCGCCAGGTGCGGGGGTCGATCAGGATCGCCTCGGCGGTGCGCGCGATTCCGAGCGACTCGGCCACGAGCTGCGTCTCGTCCAGCAGAATGGGCAGGTCGACGCCCCACTCCCGCGCCTCGGAGGCGACGGACTCGCGGTCGTCCTGCAGGTTGGCGTTCAGCAGCAGGAAGACGACGCCGCGGCGCTCGAGCTCGTCGCGCAGGGCCGAGAGCACCGGCAGGGCGTGACGGGCGATCGGGCAGCCGTTGCCGTGCACGAAGAGCACGACGGCTCGCCGATCGGCATGGGCGCGCAGCTCGTGGAAGCCACCGAGATGGTCGAGGAGGGCGAAGTTGTCGACGGCGACGCCGGCGCGGCGTGCGTCGGAGCCCGCGTCGCCCTCAGCCGAGGCCGGCATGGCGAGCGCTGCCGCGGCGAAGAACGCGCAGAAAGACCGGAGACGGAGCCGGCGGGCCATCGGAGCTCCTCCCTCGAAGACGCCTCTCAGAGTAGGGGCGTTTCGGCGCCCCGGCACCGAGGCGAGGGCCCGGGGGTGCCACATCCGCAGCCGCTCGGCGATCTGCCAGGCCGGCAGCCCGCTCTGCCGCCGCCGCTCGGTCCGCCGCGCCACCCCGCGCCGGGTCCGGTGGGGGATGTGATGCGGCGCCGAGGAGCGATCCGGGAGCCCGGCCGCCCCCCTCGGCCTGGTAGCGCTGCACCGATCTGGCCACCGTCGCCGGGCACACCCCGAATGCCCGCGCCGCCTGTGCGTCCGGCCAGCCCCACTGGAGCACACAATCCACGAGCGCTGACCTACTCTTGCAGGTGCGACGTCTACAAGATCTCCTGGCAGTCGCGGTTCGTCGAGGGGGGCATCGGGGGCTTCATGGAGGCGCTGCGCGATGCGATGATCATCGTGCCTCCTCACCGCCGTGCCACACCTCCTCGTCCCGGGTCGGCCTGTCACCCGAGGCGACGCCCAGGATGAGCTTCGAACCTGGGGGTCGGGGGTTCGAGTCTCTCGATCACTCAGCTCCCGAGTGGGCTCTCCCAGCGCACGCCCGGAAAGCGCGCGAAGTCCGAATCGAGCGTGAGCACCTACGCGCCGTGCGCGAGGGCGATCGCGGCGATCCAGGCATTTGTGGTCAAGTCGCCGCCGGTGCCGACGCCGCGCAGAAGGTCAGACCAGAGACGTGGGTGCTCCTCGGTCTCCTGCACGACACGGACGCCCGGGTGGGCCAGCCAGTCGTTCACCAGGTCCCAAGCGCCGTCGATCGTGAGAGGGCGTTCGAAGAGCCCGGGCTTCGTGGTGAGCCGAAGGAACGCGTTGACGACCACCCAGGTCAGTCCGAGCGGACGCTCGTCGTTGATCGTGGCCTCCAGCGCCGTGCGAGAGGCTTCGTGCTGGGGGAGGGAAGGGCTCACTGCCCGGAGGAGCACGCTCGTGTCGACGATCCTCACGAGGAGCCGGCGAGCTTGCGCAAGATGGCCTGGTCCTCGAGGTCGGCCGCTACGGCGTTCGCCTTCGTCACGTCGAAGGAGGGCTGGCCCAGATCGCGCGTCTTCTGACGGAACACGCGGCGGGGTCGCTTCTCGGTGCTGAGGCCCTGGCGGAGCGCGAGATTAACGAGCTCCGAGAGCGTCAGACCCTCGCTGCTAGCGCGCTTCTTGAGTTCACGGAAAAGGTCGTCATCGATGCGTAGGGTCGTCCGCATGGTTGGCGTGATAGCATCAGCTGAGTGATGCAGTGACATCACACGTACGGTGGGATACACGCGGGATACAAGTTTCACGGCACCCGACCCTTGCGTTTCCGGGCACTTGCAGCCGGAAGTTGGGCTTTCGAGCCCCGTCCGCACCGCCATGTAAGCTATTGTTTTTGATGGTTTTTTCGGGTCGGGTGCGGAAGTCGGAATACAAGCTCCGCCGCCCGAAATCGGCGACATCCCGCATCGGGAAGACGTCCCTCATGGCCTGGTCGTGGAGCTTCGTGTGGCGCTCCGTGTGCCCGCGGTCGACGTGGCCGAGCGCCCGACGCACCCCTTCGAGTGGGCATGCCGCCCTCTCGCCCGTTCAGACCTTCTTGGCGACGATGAACCGGTTGCGGGGCGCTGGATACGAGCCCGTCTCGATGAGCTCGAAGCCCGCCTCGATCATGGACTGCTCCAGAGCGTCGAACGTCAAGAGACTGACGTAAGGCGCCTTTCCGATCAGGCGCATGAGAAACAGCGGTAGGGCCCAGAGCCGGGACTGCTCCGCCAGACACATCGTCTTGGTGATCAGCATCCCGCCCGGCTTCAGGGCTTCACGCAGGTTCCGGATCACGGGCGGCAGATCGGGCACGAGATGGAGCGTGTTGAACGCAAGGACGGCGTCGTAGGACTCCTGCTCCAGCGTGGCATCGGGCAGGGCAGCCTGCACGAAGCTCACGTTCTCCACCTCCTGGTCCCGCGCTCCGCCCTTGGCGATCTCGATCATGTTGGCGGAGATGTCGCTGGCGGTGATGTGCGCCACGCTGGTCGCCAGCAGGATCGCGGTCGATCCGCTGCCGCACCCGACCTCGAGCACCTTGTCCTCCTTCGAGAAGTATGCCCGCGTGCGGTCCATGGTCTTCGTGTAGGCGTCCATGTTCTTGATCGGCGAGGCCGCATACTTGCGGGCGACCTTGTCCCAGAATTCCATGTCATTGCCCATGCTTTCTCCTTGGGACTGAGCGGGCTTTGCATTGCAGTCGAGCGTGACGTCCGTCAACGAGACTTCCTCCTCGTGTTCTTGTCAATGGGTTGGGTTGGAGCTCAGAGCGCCTTCCGGCCGATACAGGGCACGCTCAGGCGACGGCATACGGGGCTGTCGTCGAAGCTGAGACACCTCACGTTCCGCAAGCCGCTGTCGTGCAGCAGGCGTTCGGCCGCGTGCGCCGTCAGGCGATGGGTGTGCCACTTGAGGTGAATCATCATCCCCAAGACGGACCGGCGCGTGGTGCTCGCGATGAACAAACCGCCGGGCTTCAGGACGCGCACCATCTCGGTGAGTGCAACGCGCGGATCCACGACGTGCTCCAGGACGTGTGCCGTCATCACGAGATCGAATGCGTTGTCGCCATAGGGCAGGGCGCAGACGTCTCCCTGGCGCAACGCCACGTCCACGCCTGCTGCGCGGAGGCCGTGGCCAGCGCGCTCCAGCATGCGAGGCGAGATATCGATGGCATCGAGCTCGAAGGGCGTGGGTGACACGCGGGCCAGCGCGCGAGAGAGCACTCCGGTTCCGACACCGCAATCCAGTACGCGCCCATCGAGACCCGGCGTGTCCGAGCCCTCTTCGTGCAGCACCCGCCGCAGCATGGCTTCATAGGCGTCGGGGAAACCCAGGCGGTCGAGTGTGTGATTCCATCCAGGCGCGGCCTGGTCATAGCGGCGGGTCAACTCCGGCACGCTCAATGCGCGGCGCTCGACGGAGACTTGCCAGGAGCCGAACCAGCGAGCGAAGACCGGGATCGTCTCGTCGGGGTACCGGGAATATGAAACATCGGCGAGGTCGGTCATTGTTCGGCGCTGAGTCAGGCCAGGAGATGAGGTCATGAGGTGCTCCCTTCGAGGCCTGTGTATATCCATGCATGGACCAGGTCGAAATTGCCGAAATCAGTACTCGTGATATACAAGAATGCATGGCAAGCCGGACCTGGCAGACCGTCCGCTTCGACTGGAATCAGGCCCGCGCCTTCCTCGTGACGGCGGAAGAGGGGTCCCTATCCGCCGCCGCCCGGGCCCTCGGCCTGACCCAGCCGACGCTTGGCCGCCAGGTCGCGGCGCTCGAGGAAGCCCTCGGCGTCACGCTCTTCGAGCGCCTGGGGCGCTCCTTGTCGCTCACCGAGCCGGGCCTGGAGCTCGTGGACCATGTGAAGGCCATGGGCGAGGCCGCCGGGCGCATGTC
>CAMYOO010000053.1:0-28368 GCA_947260035.1 uncultured delta proteobacterium | reverse complement strand
CCGGGCGCATGTCGCTCGCGGCCTCCGGCCAGTCCCAGGCCATCGAGGGGCAGGTCTGCATCACCGCCAGCGACCTCCTCTCGGTCTATCACCTGCCGCCGGTGCTGGAGCGCCTGCGTTGCATCGCTCCCGAGATCGAAGTCGAGGTGGTCGCCTCCAATGAGATCCGCGATCTCAAGCGACGCGAGGCGGACATCGCCATCCGACACGTGCGCCCGGAGCAGCCGGACCTGATTGCCAAGCACGTGCGCGACACCACGGCCCACCTCTACGCGGCTCCCGCCTATCTCGAGCGCCATGGCCGGCCATCGACGGTGGAGGACCTGGTCGACTCCGTATTCGTCGCCGCCGGTCAACCGGATCGATATCTCGCTGATGTCCGGTCATCCGGTCTGCCGCTGACCAAGGCCAATCTCAAGTACATGTCCGACAGCGGCGTGATGGCCTGGGAGATGGTCAAGCAGGGCCTCGGCATGGCGATCATGTTCCGAGACGTAGCCGAGCTCACGCCCGAGGTGGAGAACGTCGTACCGGATTTCGGCACGGTCCCCGTGCCCCTCTGGCTCGTCACCCACCGCGAGCTCCGCACCAGCCGCCGTATCCGCCTGGTATTCGATGTGCTGGCGGAGGCCCTGGCCCGAGACGGCTCGACCTGAGTTCCTCGGCGAGGGGAGCAGGCCCAGCAGAATATTGCTCACGGGCGCCGACCAGAGTCTGGTCGTGACTGAGCCTCCAAGGGGCCGCCAGGGGTTTGGGATACACGCGGGATACAAGTCACAGGGTTCCTGACCCCTGTGTTTCCGGGCGCTCACAGCCGGAGGTTGGGCGCTCTTCGCCGCCGCGGACTCGGATCTCGTGCTGCACACGGCGGACATTGCGGAGCCCGACTTCGTTCAGGTGTGCTGGGGTGTCGACGCTCTGGGCCCCGAGCGACAGGCGCGGCTGCGCGAGCGTCTGAGCCCGACCCGCTGGATCAAGGAGATCCCGGTGGGCGGCCCCGACACGCGCGCGACGGCGCTCGACGCCGCCGCGCGTTACGCGAGGTGCGTCGACCTGCTGATCCTCGACACCCACGCGGATCGGGGCGACGGGGCACGCTACAAAGGCTTCTCGGCTGGTGGCGGGGGGTCCGGGCATCTCGTAGCCTCCGGCCTTCGCCACCCTTCGGAGGCCGCGTGCAGAACGAGCGTGCCAGTTCGAGAAGTGTCGGAAACCCCGGTGTTGGCAATCGATCCGTGCTCGTCACGGGCGCCACGTCGGGGATCGGCCTCGAGGTTTCGGGGCTGCTGGCCCGCGAGGGCTTTCGCGTGTTCGGGGGCGCGCTGCCGGGAGAGGACTCCAGCGCTCTCGAAGAGACGGGCTCGACTCCCGTCTCTCTGGACGTGACGGACCGTGCCAGCCTCGCCGCGGCCGCCGACGAGGTGGCGAAGCGCCTCGGGGACGAGCCCCTCTTCGGGCTGGTGAACAACGCCGGGATCGTCGGCGCGGGCCCCATCGAGCTGCTCGACCTCGAAGACGCGCGGCGCATCTTCGAGGTGAACGTGATCGGCGTGATTGGCGCGATCCAGGCCTTCCTGCCCTCGATCCGCGCCGCGCGCGGGCGCATCGTCAACGTGAGCTCGCTCTCGGGCCTGCTCGCGGCTCCCTTCCTTGGCCCCTACAACGCCTCGAAGGCGGCGATCGAATCCCTCTCCGATGCGCTGCGGCGCGAGCTGCTTCCCTTCGGCGTCGAGGTGGTCGTGATCCAACCGGGCACGACCCGTACTCCGCTGTGGCGCAAGGCGGACGAGATCGATCGCGCGCCCTTCGCGGGGAGCCCCTATGAGTTGGTGCTCGAGCGCGTACACAAGATGGCGGTGCGCAAGGGCAAGAAGGGCATGCCGCCCGAGCAGGTGGCCCAGGCCATGCTGCGGGCGCTCAGCGCGGAGAATCCCCCGACCCGCATCCGTGTGCAGCGAAAGCGATCCTCCTACCTGAGGTACAGCCTGATCCCGCTCCTGCCCGACCGCTTCATCGACCGCATGGTGAAGAAGAAGATCTGGGGCCCGTGATCCCGGACTCCCCTAGAGAGGCGCCATGGGAACCGCCATCGTCACCGGCGCCTCCTCCGGCATCGGACGCAGCCTGGCCAGACGCCTGGCAGCGCGGGGAGACGCCGTGGCGCTCCTGGCCCGGCGCCAGGAGCTGCTCGAGAGCCTCGCCAAGGAGATCGAGGAGTCCGGAGGGCGTGCCCTCGCCATTGCCTGCGACGTGACCGACCGCGATGCGGTACGCGAGGCCGTCGAGCGCGCCGAGCGCGAGCTCGGTCCGACCACGCTGCTGGTCGCAAACGCCGGAGGCGGCAATCCCACCGACGCCGCCCAATTCGACTCCGAGCACTTCGCCTTCATGTTCGACCTGAATCTGATGAGCGCGGTCCACTGCATCGAAGCGGTGCTTCCCGGCATGCTCGAGCGCGGCAGCGGCCACCTCGTGGCGATGAGCAGCCTCGCCGGCTACCGCGGCCTGCCCGGCGCGGCCGCCTACTCCTCTTCCAAGGCGGCCCTCACCGCCATGCTGGAGAGTCTGCGCGTCGACCTGCGCGGCCGCGGCATCGACGTGACGGTGCTGGCCCCGGGATTCGTGCGCACCAAGCCGAAGAAGAAGAAGCGCCGAAAGCCCTTCCAGCTGGAGCTCGAGGACGCCACCGCGCGTATGGCGCGGGCCATCGAGCAGCGCAAGCGCTACTACGCCTTCCCCAAGTCCCTGCTCGCGCTGATTTGGCTCGCCTGGATCCTGCCGCCCTCGATCTACGACCGCCTGATGTCCCGGGTGGGTGGCAAGGTCCCCCGTATGGGTGCCCCAGGACCACGTTCCCCACGGGACGGGACCTAACTCCGACTTGCCGGACACAGAAAGGGGCCTTGGCTTCCTACGCTCTCGCGAGCGCGCCGGTCATTGGCGCGGCGCGAAGCCCGCAGCTGTTCCTTCCTCTGCGAATTTCTCGCCCTCGCGGTCAGCCGCTGGGTGGCGCCGTGGCCCGGCCCCGTTCCGCCACTCGTTTGTCGGACTCGGTCAGGCGACGGAGGGTGGAGATCTGGTTCTGGAGGATCTCCGGCGTCCAGCTGTACATGCCGTCTGTCGGTTTGCCCGTGGTCGGCTTGGTGCACATGGGCGCGCGCCGGCTTCAGAGCAGGAAGTAGGGCCGCTTGGAAACGGAGAACTCTCAGAATGCCTGGCCCGAAAACGGGGGGCAGGTCAGACGCTCTATATCTTCTACCGCGGTCATGGGTGACCCTTCTACCGGATCGAGCTCTTCGCCACGATCGCGGCGTTGCCGGACAGGCGCTGAGCCGTGCGCGCGTCGCCATCCAGGGGCGCCGCCTGTGATAGCGTTGGCTGCGTGGCAGGAACCATGCGTCGGCCTCAGCACGCCGTCCCGTACATCGACCGCACCCGAGAGCTCTACGCGCAGCAAGCGCCCTACCGCTGGGTGGTGAACGACCGGCGGACCGATCCGCCCCCCTGGACCCCGATCGCGAAGCCGCTGTCCGCGCTGCGCATCTCGCTCATCGGCTCGGGCGGCGTCCATCGGGACGACCAGGAGCCCTTCCACTTCCGGAACGACACGTCGATCCGCGAGGTTCCGCTGAACACGCCGCCCGCCCGCCTGCGCGTCTCCCACTTCGGCTACGACTTCCGGGACGCCCAGCGGGACGCCGGCTGTGTCCTGCCGCTTCGCGCCCTCGGCGAGCTGGTGAGCGACGGCGTGGTGGGGGAGGGTGCCGGTCCGGCCCTGTCGTTCATGGGCGGGATCTACTCGGCCAGGCGCGTGCGCGACGAGTTGGCGCCCGCACTGCTCGACTACGTGCTGCGGCAGAAGGCCGATCTCGCCTACCTGGTCCCCGCGTGACCTGTCTGCCATCAGTCCGTGGGACTGATCGCACGCGTGATCGAGGCGGCCGGAGTGCCGACCCTGTGCATGACGTCCGCCTGGGACATCACGCACGCCGTGGCGCCCCCGCGCTCGGTCTTCGTGCATCATCCGCTCGGCCACCAGACGGGCGCACCCGGCGATGCGGAGGGGCAACGCGCGTTGGTGCAGGCCTCCTTGGAGGCGGGCGTCGCGCTCCAGCGGCCGGGCGAGATCGTCGAGTTGCCCCAACCCTGGCCGGGTGACCCGGGTTGGGAGGAGCGGGCGTACGCGCCGGAGCACACGCCCACGGGGTCCGACGGCAAGCCCATGCGGGGCTGATCCGAGGGACGCCCTGGAAAGCGAGGAGGGAGCGGCGTGGAGTACGAGACGATCCGTATCGAAGTAGACGGCCCCATCGGCCGCCTCACCCTGTGCCGCCCCGAGCGGCTCAACGCCCTCGGTGCGACCATGATGCGCGAGATCCGCCGGGCGGCCGGCTGGTTCGACGAGCAGGACGAGGTGCGGGTGGTTGTGGTGGCGGGCGAGGGCCGGGCGTTCAGTGCCGGTGCCGACCTCAAGGACTCGCCCGTCGCCGGCGCCGTGCCGCAGGAGGACGGCGGTCCCTCGTGGGCGGCGCGTCGCGAAGTGGGACAGATCGGCCTGCGCATGGCCGACGCCGTGGAGCAGATGCGCGCCGTCACCATCGCCCGGGTTCAGGGCCATGCGGTGGGCGGCGGCCTGGTGCTGATGGCCGCCTGCGACTTGCGGGTGGTCGCCGAGGACGCCGTTCTGTCGATCCCGGAGGTGGACCTTGGAATCCCGCTGGCCTGGGGCGGCATCCCGCGCCTGGTCCGCGAGATCGGTCCGGCCCTCACCAAAGAACTCGTGATGACCTGTCGCCGCTTCACGCCGGCGGAGGCCAAGGCCGCCGGCCTGGTGAACCGGGTGGTTCCCCCCGAGAAGCTGGACGAGGAGGTGGCCGCGCTGGCGCGCCAGCTTGCGGACAAGCCCCCGGTCCCCGTGATCATCACCAAGGAGCACGTGAACGCGGTCACCCGCAGCATGGGAGCCGGGCTCACGGCCTTCGCCGACGGCGACGTCCTGCTGGGCACCGTCTTCGACCGCGACTCCCTGGCCGCGGCGACCCGCTACGTGGAGCGTTCGTTGGGGAAGGGGCGCAAGGGGGGCTGACCCGGGCGCCCTGGAGCAGCCAAGCATGTCGCAGCAAGGGAGAGATCCGACCGTGGCGGGGGCGGGCGACCCGGCTTCTGCCGAGCTTCGCCGTGCGATCGACGCGCTGAGTCCCGCAGACCTGCACCGCTCGGCCCGCATCAAGTGGCGGCTCTTCGGCGAGGACGTCCTGCCGGCCTGGGTGGCCGACATGGACTTCCCGGTGGCGCCGGCGGTTCATGGCGCGATCCGGGGGTTGCTCGACCGTCACGACCTCGGGTACCACCATGTGCCGCTTTCGCGCCGCCTGCGCGAGACCCTGGTCTCCCGGATGGCCGAGCGCTTTGGCTGGGAGATCGACGGGCGCAGCATCCTCCCGCTGGTCAACGTCCTCCAGGGGCTCGACGCGACGGTGCTCCTGCACAGCCGTGCGGGCGAGGGCGTCGTGGTCCAGACGCCCATCTACCCTCCCTTCTTGAAGGCCGTTGCGGGAAGCGGGCGACGCCTGGTCGAGAACGCACTGCTCCGCGGTCCGCAGCGCTTCGAGATGGACCTGGAGGGCCTGCGCGGCCGGCTCGATGCGGACACGCGCGTCCTGCTCTTCTGCAACCCGCACAACCCCACCGGACGCGCCTTCGAGCGTTCGGAGCTGGAGGCCCTGGCGGACATCGCCCTGGAGCACGACCTGGTCGTCGTCTCGGACGAGATTCACGCCGACCTGGTGTTCCCGGGCCACCGGCACGTTCCGTTCGCGGCACTCGGGCCGGAGATCGCGGAGCGCACCATCACGCTCACGGCCGCCACCAAGGCCTTCAACCTGGCGGGGCTGCCCTGTGCGTTCGCGATCTTCGGCAGCGACCGCTTGCGTCAGCCCTTCGACGCGTTGCCGCCGCACGTCTTGGGCCACTGCGGGATCCTGGACGACGCCGCCACGATCGCCGCCTGGACCGAAGGACAGCCCTGGCTCGACGTGGTGCTCGACTACCTGCTCGAGAACCGCCGGCTGGTGGAGGAGACGCTGGCACAAGAGATGCCCGGGATCCGCTTCGCGCCACCCGAGGCCACCTACCTCGCCTGGCTCGACTGCCGCGAGCTGGATCTGCCGGACGAGCCCTTCGACTTCTTCCTGCGCGAGGCGAAGGTCGCGTTCAGTCGAGGGACGGACTTCGGCGCCCGGGGCGAAGGCTTTGCAAGGCTCAACTTCGCCACCTCGAAGGCCATCCTCTCGGAGATCCTGGAGCGCATGGCGAGCGCGGTTCGCCGACGGTCGGGCGGATCCTGACCTGCGGCGGGGCTCGCTAGGCGTCCGGACGGGGGCGCGCGGATCCGACCAGGACCGCCGGATCCGAGGCCAGGGCGTCCAGGTCGATGCCTCTCCCGGCCAGGTAGCGCCGGCGCGCGGGGTAGTATGCAAGCGCCACGGCGAAGCTCACGGCCAGGGTGAGCACGAGGCCCCGCGGCAATTCCCTGGCGAGCAGGAAGATGCCCACCACGCTGGCAAGCTCGGATACGCCGAAGAACGCCCAGAGCCAGAAGCGATTCAGCTTGAGCATCGACCGGTCGTACTCGGCGGGGAACTTCGCCGGAATCCGGGTGACGGCCCAGAAGACGAAAAGGGCGGGGAGCATGGCGGAGATCGTCGCAGCGCGCGCGATCACGCCGAAGTCCAGGTCCGCGAGCAGGGGCACCACACCGACGGCCAGCATGACGCAAAGGATCCAGTGGGGCGCCCCGTGGCGGTTCTGCGCGCCGACCCATGCGGGGATCAGGTTGTCCCAGGCGGCGACCATGAAGTTGCGGGGGAGCTGGATGAACTGGGCGTTGAGCGTGGTGCAGATGGCGAGGCCCGCTCCGCCGATGAGGAAGTAGGTCATCGCCCATCCCGGCAGGAACGCCTCCCCGGCCACCGTCAGCGGCTGATCGACCATCTGCTGCCACGGCGAGACGCCCACGCTGGCCAGCGCCACGAACCCATACACGACGCCGACGGCGAGGGTCGCGCTCACGATGACCAGCGGGATGGTCCGCGCGGGGTTCCGGGTCTCGCCGCCCAGGCTGACCAGGAGATAGGCGCCGCCGGTCGCGAACTTCAACAGGAACACGGCCGAGAGGAACCCCACCACGCCCTTCGGGAACGCCGGCGTGAGGAGCGAGGCGTCGATCCTCGGCATGGCGAAGCCGGCGTACAGGGAGAGCGCCGAGAGCAGGATCAGCACCAGGGCTACCTGCAGGCCGGCCGCGATGCGCAGGCCCAGTAGGTTGGCCAGGAACAGCAGCACGATGAGGACGATTCCCCAGGCGTTCGCGGACAGCGCCGGAAAGAGAGGATGGAGATAGAGGCCGAAGGAGCTTCCGTAGAGGCTCAGGGTGATGCTCGCCAGCAGGATGAGCATCAGGACCGCCGAGCCGAGCCAGCCGTTTCCCAGCCGGGAAGACCAGACGTAGTAGGCGCCGACGGTGGGGAGGGCGGCACCCGCCACCATGATCAGGACCGAGACAATGAGCACCAGCACGGAGGCGCAGAGGAAGGCCAGGACGACCGAAGGGCCGGTCATCCCGATCGCCACGCCGGTCAGCGCGACGACGCCCGCGCCGATGATCTGCCCGACGGCGATGAAGAAGAGGTCACGGAACGTGAGTACCCGCTTCAGATCGTGGGCTGCCGCGGCCCCCACGGCTTCAGGCCCGGCCGGTGACCAGGAACTGCGGCAGAACGAACAGGTACTCGCCGCGCTCGACCGCCTCGCCCGCTTCGCCAAGGAGTGCATCGATCCGCTCGGCCGGCAGTGTCTCGAACTCGCGGATGTAGGCGGCCATGTTCTGGAGCAGGATCCGGGTGAGGCCGGTGGTATCGATGACCGGCTGCACGGCCACCTGGATGTCCCGGTAGCCCGCACACAGCAGCGCCGCGCGGAGCTTGCGGCCGATGTTGGGCTCGCGGAAGGCGTGAGCCGCGGCGCCGAAGAACTCGCCCACCACCTCCGGGGACCAGGGCTCGACCACGACGAAGCTCCAGTCGCTGTCGATGGCGTGGAGGAGTGCGCCCTCGGGCTGGACGCGGCGCAACTCGCGCAGGGTCGCGTCCAGGTCGGGGACGTACTCGAGTACGTTCTTGCAGATCACGCGGTCGATGGAGCCGTCCTCCAGGGGCAGCTCCTTGCCGGTGACGTGGTGGAAGCTCAGGCGATCCGCCAGCCCCGCTTCCTCGGCCCGCCGGCGTGAGCGGGCCACGAAGTCCGCGTTCAGGTCGACGCCGTGCACGTGCCCGCCGGCGCCCACGCGTCCGCCCAGCTCCATCGCCAGATAGCCGGGCCCGGAGCCGAAGTCGAGGACCGTCTGCCCGGCCTCGATACACGCGGGCGCGATGAGTACGTCGTGCTCCGGCCGCCAGGTGAACATCAGCTCGTAGCGATCGAGTCGCTCCGAGTCGATCTCGCGCCAGTGATCCTCGAAGTAGCGAGTCGGGTCCATGTCGCAACCTCCTACAATCCCGAACCGGTCCTCGCAGTCCTGAGTGCACCCCTCAGGGCAGGAGCAGGACCTTTCCGGTGGTCTGGCGGCCTTCCAGCGCGCGGTGCGCGGTTTCCGCGTCGGCCAGCGGGAACGTCGCGCCGATCCGGACGCGAAGCGCACCGCTCGCCACGAGGTCGAGCACCTCGCCGGCCCGTCGCTCGAACTCCTCACGGGTGGCGGTGTAGTGCGCGAGCGAGGGGCGGGTGACGAAGAGGGAGCCCCGCGCGTTGAGCTGCTGGAGGTCGAAGGGAGGGACGGCGCCGCTCGACTGGCCGTAGAGCGCGAGCATTCCCCGCGGCCGGAGGCAGGCCAGGCTGCCCTCGAACGTGGTCCTTCCTACGGAGTCGTAGACAACGTCGCAGCCGCGCCCTTCCGTGAGCTCTCGCACGCGCGGCGCGAACTCGATCTCGGTGTACCGGATCACGTCGGCCGCTCCGGCGTCGCGCGCCAGTGCCTCCTTCTCCGCGGTCGAGCAGGTCCCGATCACCCGCACGCCTATGCGCGCGAGCATCTGGACGAGGAGCAGGCCGACCCCGCCCGCCGCGGCGTGCACCACGGCCGTGTTGCCCTGCTTGGCGGGGAACGTGTCCGTCATCAGGTAGTGCGCGGTCATGCCCTGCAACATCACGGCCGCTGCGTCCCGCCCGTCAACTGCGGCTGGGATCTTCACCACGCTCTGCGCGGGCGCGTCGAGCTGCTCCGCGTAGGAGCCGGGAACGGACGACCAGGCGACGCGGTCGCCCTCCGCCAGCGCGGCGACACCGGGACCGACGGACACGATGCGGCCCGCGCCCTCCAGGCCCGATACGAACGGGACGGGCCTCGGATACTGGCCGCTGCGGAAGTAGACGTCGATGAAGTTGACACCCGCGGCGTCGAGCGCGATGCGCACGTTCCCGGCGCTCAGCTCGCCGAGCTCCCGCGGAAGCCAGCGCAGCTGCTCGGGGCCGCCCGTCTTCTCCACGACGATGGCATGCGCCATGGCCGCGACTCTAGCCGACCTCATCGGCTCGTTTCCGCGCCCCGAGACTCTGCCCACGATCCCTTCGTTTCCAGGCATTTACGCATGAGGCTCGACCGTCTGTGCGCGCAGCGCCCCGCTCGGTGTAGAATGCCGTTCTATTGGTGCGACCGGAGGTCCCCCCCTTGGCCCAGCGCACGAACGGAAGCCCCTTCGACGCCGTCGTCTTCGCAGGCGGCGGCTGCCGCTGCTTCTGGCAGGCTGGATTCTGGAGCGAGGCTGCGCCCGCCCTGGGGCTGGCGCCCCGGGTGGTGGGCGCCACCAGCGCCGGGGCGGCCTTCGCGGCGGCGATCTTCGCCGGGGTGGTGACGGAGGTCCTGGACCAGTTCCAGAGGCGTGTGGCCGCCAACGAACGCAATGCCTACCCGGCCAACGCCCTGCGCGGTCGCCCCGTGTTTCCGCACGAGCAGATGTACCGGGCCACGGTGCTCGAGACCGTAGACGACGCTGCGCTGCGCCGGCTCCGAGACGGGCCCGAGCTGCGCGTGGCCGTCGCGCGCCCGCCGTCGGGAGTCGGCGATCGCCCCGCCTTCCTGATGGCGCTGTGCGCCTTCTTGCTGGAGCAACCTCGCCGGCGCGTGCACGCCAGTTGGGGGCGGCGCTTCGGCTTCGAGACGGAGGTGGTGCCGGCCAACCGCTGCAGCACCCCCGAAGAGCTGGCCGACTTGATCTTGCACGCGTCGTGCTCGCCGCCCATTACGCCCCTCTACCGCCGCCGGGGGCGCCCGGTCTTCGACGGCGGGCTCACCGACTCGGTGCCGGTGGGAATCGTCAACGGCGCGCGCTCGACCCTGGTGCTTCTGAGCCGCCGCTTCCCGAACGGCTGGATTCCGGACGTCCACGGACGCACCTACGTGCAGCCGTCGGAGCCGATTCCGGTGCAGCGCTGGGACTACACCAGCCCCGACCTGGTTCAGCGCACCTACGACCTCGGTCGCCGCGACGGCGAGGCCTTCGCCCAGAGCCGGGTCTGAGACGTAGAGGCTCGGGGTGATGCTCGCCAGAAGGATGAGCATCAGGACCACCGAGCCGAGCCGTGGTGGGAGCCCCGCCTGCTAGTCGCCGACGCGCTCCCGCACCGTCCAGCCGCGCGTCTCGAGCTCGCGCTTCGCGCGCGGGCTCGCACGGCCAGTGAGCAATACCTCGCGGCTCTTCGCCTGGATGTCTTCGCGCGTCGCGAGTCCCTCGACGTTTTCGACCCAGGAGAGGTAGTCGATGGGAGCGGGGACCACGTGGGTGCCGTCCTCGAGTCTGGCCACGACGGGCCGGCCCGGCAAGAGCGCCGCGACGCGCTCTCCGCGCTCGTGTCGGCCGGCGAGGATGAGGACGGCGCGCGTCACCAGCAGTGCCTGGTCGTACGTCTCGAGCGTCCCGGCGAGCTCGACGACGTGCACGCGACCAGAGGTACCCTCGAGTCGACCCAGCCCCTCGACCAGGCCGGTCTCGATCGAGAGCGTGAAGCCCGGCGCTTGCTGCAGGGCCTGGATCGCCTCGTCCGAGACGCCCATCGACTGAAGCTTCTCCGCGTTGCGGAGGATCAAGTCGGCGCTCGACATGTCGTAGACGAGGTCCCGCGTCATACGGGTGCCACTGACGACGAGCGAGGCGGGAACGAACACCGAGACCAGGGTGTTCACGCCGACGCGACCGGAGAACGCGACCCAGGCATAGTCGTGCATTTCCTGCGCGAGGCGGACGTTCGTGGTGTAGGGGTCGACGCCCAGGCGTTGTGCGAGCTGGCGGAGCTCCTGGTCGTAGCCGAGCGCATTGGCGGTGATGCGACCCGTCTTTCCCGCGGCTGCCGTTGCGCGCTCCTCTCGGGATCTGCGAGAGTCGCCCACCGTGCCGGCGAGATTCCTGGCCCCCGAGCCGACTCGTCCAAACAGCCGACCGACGCCCGACGGCAAGCCCCTCGCGGTGCCGGCCGGATCGGCGAGGATCTGCCCCGCCGCCTGGACGGGGCGCGCAGCCGCGGCCGCCGCTGCGTTCGCAAAGGCACTTGAGCGGCGTTGGCGCTGTAGCTCGAGGATCGGGTCGACCTCGGAGACGCGCAGCGCGAGGGTTTCGACGCCGTGCGCCTCGAATACACCCGCGTCGGACAGGATCGTGAAGTGCGTCGTCAGGCCGTCCGTCGGCACGCTGTCCTGGACGTGGAAGTGCTCGCCCTTCAGGAGCTTCGCAGGCGCGGCCTTGCTCGCCTCGAGAACGGGGGGCGCCTCGAAGTCGCCCGCGAGGGCCGTCCCGCGGGCGCCGACGAGCGCGAGCAGTAGAACGGATCCCCGGATCAGCAAACCGACCCAGCGCGCCTTGTTCGGCTTGAATCGTCGGAGTTCCAATCGTTGCTCGTTTGCCCTCATGTGCCTCTCCTCACCGCGAGTGTTCCGGACGCTTGCGGTGCGCCGATTCTAGGGAAGCCGCGCGGCTGCGCCTCCCGGCGATCACTCGTCCTCTCGAGACGATCGATCAGCCTGCGGCGAAGCGGCGATCGTCTCCGTATGCGCCGTGGCGGGTAGGGGTTCCCGGTGCTCTCGCCATGCGCCGCCGAGTCGCGGCGTCTCACGGATTCCAAACCGCCCGGGATACACGCGGGATACAAGTTTCAGGGCTCTCGACCCTTGCGCTTCCGGGCACTTACGGCCGGAGGTTGGCCTTTCGGGTCCCGTCTGCCCCGCAGCCTCCTTCGACCGGATGACGTCCGAAATGGAAGCCACCCGATCGTCGTGCCGGCGTGCACCACGCAGCCGCAGGCGTCACACGGGGGATCCGTCCTTCAACTGACACAATCGCCGCGCCATCTTGCGCTCCATCCTCGGGCGTGAGTGACGCGAAGGCCTGGCGTCACGCCCCTTCCCGTCTGGCAGCACCAGCGGTCGTCCATACCCGATGCCATCGCCCGTGGGGATAACGCCGTGCGCTTGCCCTAGCCTCTGGCGGTGATTCGCCGCGCAACTCCGATCTGCCTGCTTCTCTGCCTTCTCGCGGGCTCGGCCGTTGCCGACGACTACTCGCTGGTGATCAATCATGGCCGGGTGATGGATCCAGAGACGGGCCTGGACGGCATTCGGCACCTGGGAATCCGCGGCAACCGGATCGTCCGAGTATCCGAGACGCCCCTCTCCGGCGATCGTCGGATCGACGCTTCGGGCCTCGTCGTCGCACCCGGATTCATCGATCTGCATACCCATTCCCCAACGCCCCTGGGCCAGTACTTCCAGCTGATGGACGGCGTCACGACCGCGCTCGAACTGGAGGCGGGAGCCTTCCCGGTGGCGGACTACGCCGCCCAGATCAGAGATGCACCGCTGATCAACTTCGGCGCATCGGTTGGATACACGAGCATTCGTCTGTTTCGAAAGGACGGCATCGCCCTGGCCGACGCATCCGCGTCTCCGTGGCCGGTCGGGTTCAAGGGATGGTTGACCGCATTCCGAGTCCTTACGTCGGGACTCGTTCCGGCCCTGCATCGAACGTTCGGTGAGCGCGCCACCGTGGAGGACCGGGCGGCGATGCGCGCCTCGCATCGGTCTGGCGCTCGACTACATCAGCGAGGCGGTCGACGAGCGCGAGCTGGCGATGATCTTCGAGGTTGCGGGCGACAGGCAGGCTCCGGTGTTCGTCCACGTGAGACGGGGTATCAACGGGGATCCCAGCGGCCTCAGGGAAGTGCTGGCGCTCGCCGAGAGAACACGCGCGCCCCTGCACGTCTGCCACATCAGCCACAACGCGATGAAGAACACCGAGCTCTTCCTGGCCGAGATCCGGGCCGCGCGGGAACGCGGCGTCGACGTCACGACGGAAGTCCTCCCCTACAACGCGGGATCCACTTCGATCTCCGCTGCGGTCTTCGGTCGCGACTGGCAGACGATCTTCGACATCACCTACGAAGACGTGGAATGGGCGGCGACCGGGGAGCGCTTCAACGAGGAGATGTGGGAGGAGTATCGGCGGGAGTACCCGGACGGTGCCGTCATCCACCACTACCTGGAGGAAGACTGGACACGCCGGGCGATCGAAGAGCCGGGTGTGATCATCGTCAGTGACCTGATCACGATGAAGAGTCGCGACGAGCACGTGCCGCCGCACAACGGCGCATTCACCCGGATCCTCGGCCGTTATGTCCGGGAGCAGCCGACGCTGGATCTCATGACCGCGTTGGCGAAGATGACCCTGCTTCCCGCGCGGCGGATGGAGGACTACGCGCCGGCCTTTGGACGCAAGGGCAGACTCCAGGAAGGCGCCGATGCAGACATCACCGTATTCGACCCAGAGACCGTGATCGATCGGGCGACGTATCGAGACCCGTATCAGGAATCAGCCGGGATCGAACACATCGTCGTCAACGGCGTCCACCTCGTCCGGGGCGGCACGCTCGCAGAAGGTCTCCATCCCGGCCAGCGCCTGACTTCGGGGCGCGAGCAGTAGCCCCCTCAGCCCGTCTCCCGCAGCTCCTCGACTGCGCCAAATATCTCCTCGGCCCTCGCGCGATCGCGGTAGGTGTCGGATTGGAAGATCCATCGCACCACGCCGTCGCCGTCGACGAGTACGGCGGTCGGGTACGCGATGTCGGCTCCGTCGTTGCGCCCGCCCAGATGGCGAATGCCGAGCCCGTCGAGTAGCACGCCCTCCGAATCCGAAAGGAACGTGAAGCGGCTCTTCAGGCGCTGCTTCAGCCTCCGCGATGCGGCCGGCGGATCGACGCTTACCGCGAAGAGCTCGACGCCCTCCTTGGAGATCCGGTCGTAGTAGTCTTCGAGCTGGACCAGCTCGATCCGACAGAAGGGTCACCAGTGGCCGCGGTAGAAGATGTACAGCGCCGGCGGTCGCTTCTCGAGGGCCGCGAGCTGGTGGGGCACGCCGTCCTGGTCCTCGAGCGCGTAGGCGGGAAACGGGTCGCCGACGTCGACCGCCAGGGTGTGGCTCGGAATCGTGCCGCCGACGAGCAGGTACCAGGAGGCGTAGACGACCAGCGGGATCTCGAGGAGCAGGACGCCGAGCTTCGGAAGCTTGCGGCCGCGGGAGAGCGACGCCACGCCGAGCGCGACCCCGCCCCACAGAGCCGCCACCAGGATCCACGGAATGCGCCCGCGGATCACCAGGCTCGCGCCGAGGTGGAGGTCGGGCGTTTCCGACGTGAGGTTCACCCCGATCAAGGCCAGGGTGCCGAAGGCCAGGAGCATCGAGAGCCAGATCATCGGGCTCGAGCGTAGCAGCGGCGCCCGGGTGCGCGTTTCCGCAGCCTCGCGCTCACCGATAGCGAAGCGCGCCGAATGCGGCGATGCCCTGGCCGAGGTCGGGTGGAAGGGCCGGAAGCAGGCTTCGAACCCGGGAGGCGGGAGTTGCGGGCCGGCCCGGCCGGTCTGGGATCACTGCTTCGGGCGCTTGGCCCGGCGTCGTCCCCGAGGGCGCTTCTCGGCCACCTTGCCGCTGGGCCGCTTTCCTCGTGAGCGCGCCTTCGGCACCACCGGCTCGAAGTCGATGCGCCGCTGCTCCATGTCCACGGCCACCACCCGTACCCGGAGCGGCGCGGCCAGCTGAAAGACCTTCTTGCTGCGGGCCCCCACCAGCCGCTGCCTCGGGGCGTCGTGCTCGTAGTAGTCGTTCTCGAGCGCCGTGACGTGCACGAGTCCTTCGACGAATACGTCCTGGAGCTGGACGAATACCCCGAAGCTCGTCACGCCCGTGATCACCCCTTCGAACTCGTCGCCGATCTTGTCCAGCATGAACTCGCACTTGAGCCACGCGATGGCATCCCGCGTGGCGTCGTCGGCACGCCGCTCGGTCATCGAGCAGTGCTTGCCGAGCTGGTCCATGTCCTTGGGCGAGTACCGGAAGCTGCCCGGCTTCTTGCCCGAGAGCGCGTGCTTGACGGCGCGGTGGACGAGCAGGTCCGGGTAGCGGCGGATGGGTGAGGTGAAGTGGGCGTACTCCGGCAGCGATAGACCGAAGTGCCCCAGGTTGTCCGGCTGGTAGGCTGCGCGTGCCATGGATCGGAGCAGCACGGTCTCGACCAGCGTGTCGAAAGACTTGCCCTTGATGCGCTCGAGCACCTGGGCGTAGTGGCGGGGCCGAAGGTCCTTGACCCGCGGAAACGGCACTCCGAACGTGGCGAGGAAGGCCTTCAGATCCTTGAAACGCTCCTCCGTGGGCTTGTCGTGCACGCGGTACAGGGTCGGGATCTTCTGGCGACCCAGGAAACGCGCTGCGGACACGTTGGCCGCGATCATGCACTCCTCGATCATCCGGTGCGCATCGTTGCGTTCGTAGGTGCTGATCGACTCGATGCGGCGATCCTCGCCCAGCTCGACGTAGGCCTCCGGAATGTCGAAGTCGATGGCGCCGCGCTTGCGCCGTTGGGCCAGGAGCGCACGAAAGACGTCGTTCAGGTCTTCCAGGTGGGGCAGCAACCGCTTGTGCTTCCGGCGCAGCTTCGCGTCGCCGTCGAAGAGCAGGGACGCGACCTCGTCGTAGGTAAGCCGGGCCTGGGAACGCATGACGCCTTCGAAGAAGCGCGCTCGCGAGACCTTCCCGTCACGCGCGACCCGCATCTCGCACACCATGCACAGGCGATCGACGTTCGGGTTGAGCGAGCAGAGCCCGTTCGAGAGCACCTCCGGCAGCATCGGCAGGACCCGGCGTGTGAAATAGACCGATGTCCCGCGGCCCCGCGCCTCCTCGTCGAGCGCCGAGCCGCGCTCGACGTAGTGCGCGACATCCGCGATGGCCACGTAGAGCAGCCAGCCCGAAGGCGTGGGCTCGCAGTAGACCGCGTCGTCGAAGTCCCGCGCATCGGCTCCGTCGATCGTGAGCAGCGGCAGCTCGCGCAGGTCTTCGCGCCCGCGCTTGGCCTGGGCCGGCACTTCCTTGCCCAGGCGCCGGATTTCCTTCTCCACCGCCGCAGGCCAGTCCGTCGGCAGGCCGTGGGCATGGATCGCAATCTCGATCTCGATGCCGGGCGCGTCGGGCTTGCCGAGCACCTTGACGATGCGGCCGATGGGCTGCGTCTGCTGGGTCGGCTGGGTCGTGATCTCGGCAAGCACCACCTGTCCCGGTCTCGTGCGCGCCGCCGCGTCGCGCGGCACCACGATCCGATGGATGATTCGCGGATTCTCGGGCACCACGAACCCGACTCCGCGCTCCTGGAGGTACTTCCCGACCACCGAGCTCGTGTTCCGCTCCAGCACCTCGACGAGCGAGCCCTCCGGCCGCCCGCGCCGATCGAGGCCTCGGATGCGAACCGCAACCCGGTCCCCGTGCATCAGCTCCCGCATCGAGCGCGGGGAGAGGTAGACGTCGTCGGCTCCGTCCTGGTCCGAGACCAGGAACCCGAACCCGTCGCGGTGCGCGCTCACCACGCCCGTGACGAGTGCAATCCGATCGACGAGGCAATAGCCCTCGCGACGGTTCTGGATGACCTGCCCGTCGCGAACCATGGCTTTCAGGCGCACGCGGAGCGCGCGCCGCTCCTGGTGATCCAGCTCGAACGCCTCGGCCAGGTCGCCGAACGGCACCGGAACGCCCTGCTTCTCCAGGTGCTTTCGGATGTAGGTGCGGCTGGGCACCGGATGCGCGTACTTCCGGGCCTCCGCCTTCGCCTCCGGATCCCGAAGCTCCCACGAACGCTTCTTGCTCACGCCCGGCAGGGTAGGGAGTGCCGCGTGGCGAGGCGAGCGATTCCTGCGGGCCGTCGAGGCGTCGGATGCCGCAACGGCCGGCCGTCCCCTCAGCCCCGCCAGAACCCGACAACCGGCTGCTCAGGCCGTGGGCCGGAAGACGTCCACCAGCTGCCTGCACTGCCGGACCACGGCGGAGACCTTCTCGGCCGCCGTATTGCCGACCCGCACCAGGACCAGATCGAGCTTCGGGCTCAGAAGGATGCGCTGGCCGAAGGCGCCCTGGCAGCTGAATAGCCCCAGGCTCCCGGGGATGACCCAGAAGTGCGCGCCGTACAGCCCCTCGGACTGCGGGGTCGGCGTGCGCGAGTAGTCGACCCAGCCCTCGGGCAGAATGCGACGATCGCCCCAGACCCCGTCGCGCAGGTAGAGAAGTCCGAAACGTGCGAAGTCGCGCGCGCTGCAGTAGCAGTGGCTCGATCCCACGAAGTGGCCCGCCTCGTCGAAGCGCGGCTGCGGCGTGCGCATGCCCAGCGGCTCGAAGAGCTCTCGATCCATGAACGCCCGCATGCCTGCTTCGCCGCCGCCCACGGTCTCCGCCACCAGCCGGGCCAGCAGATTGCTGGCTCCGCTGTTGTAGTTCCAGCGCGTCCCCGGCTCCGCCACCTTGGGGAGTGTCGCTGCGAACCCGGCTACGTCGCTCTTGCCCTCCCCGAACAGCATCGGGATGACGTCGGACTCGTCCGGCGGGTAGTAGCGGATGGAGCCGTCCCCGAGGTGCTCGGCTTCCCGGAAGCGCAGGCCATCGACCATGCGCAGCAAGTGATCGATGGTGATCGCCCTGCGCGGGTCGTCATCAGCCCACTCCTTTACCGGAATGCGCTGCAGGATGTCGAGCCGGCCGTCACGCACGAGGATTCCGACCAACGCGTTGGTGATGCTCTTCGCCATGGACCAGGAAGCGCAGGTGTCGTCGGGGCGGGCATCGTGGGCGTAGCGTTCCGCGACGATCGCCCCGCGCTGGACCACGATCACCGCGTGAGTCCGCTCCAGATCGTCGGGCTCGGGCTGGCTGAACGCGTGGTCGAGGAGCTTCTCGAGATCGGCGCGATCCACGCGCGGATCGAGTTCGGCGCGCGGCCACTCGCGGGTGGGCCAGGGAACGCCGCCGGGCTGTGAGGGTAGAGGGAGGAGCTGCGACATCGGTGAAGCATATGTCGACGCTTCGTTCAGCGCGATCCGCGCGGGGCCTCGAGTCGGGTGCGCGGCGAGCCGGCAGGCGACGGAACCCGGGTTCCACTGATGAGAAAGCGTTTTCCCCCGACTGGAAAGCGCCTTACCCCCAGGCTGGCGCGCGGATTCATCGGCCACCGCCAAGCACCCGCGTTCAAAGGGATTTCGACCGCGAAGGCGATCTGGCGCAGCGGCACGGAAGTTGCTCTACTCGGGGCCCTCAGGCCACGGCTCAGTCCATCGGGAAGGGATGATCATGCCGAGCTTCCGCGCCCCCCTGTGCGCGGCGTTCTTCGCCGCCGCGCTCCTCGCAACCTCGTCGGCTCTCGCGGCTCCGATCTTCGTGTCGGGCCCGGGCTTCTGCCGCACCGACTCCGGGCTCTCCGATCCGGTCGTGCTCTGCACGCGCGCATTCGGCTTCAGCGGCCCGGGCTTCGATACTGCGGTCGGCTTTCCGGGCGGCTCGGGGACCGAGAGCCAATCCTCGACGGGAGCGCTCGCTGACGGCTCGACGAGCATCTTCGGCACCTACGGCTTCGCCACGATCGACTCGGCCGCCGAGAAGTTCGGCACCTCGAGCTTCGGTGCGGCAGACGTGACGGGATACTCGAACTTCCGGGACACCGTCACGATCAGTTCTCCGGGCCTCGCGGGAACCGCAGGTGTCTTCCAGGCGGCCGTGCGCATTACGCTGAGCGAGGCGCTCCTCGTGGAGTGGAACAGCGGCGCCAACGGCAGCGCGTTTGCGGATCGCAACTTCCAGTTCCAGGTCACGGCCAATGGCAGAGGCTGGCGCTTCGGCGGCAGTCGCTCGCTCCGGGACAGCCAGGCGCTCGGGCTCGAAGAGACCCTCTCGGGCGAGTCACCCGGCATCCTCGTGACCGGAGACCTCAACTTCGTGTTCGGCACGCCGTTCACGCTGGAGTCGGAGGTGGCCCTCAACATCGAGGCCTCCGCCAGCGGTCCGGACGGGACCTCCGACGTGAGCGTGCAGCTCGGCTACCAGTGGTACGGCATCAGCGTCGGCACGACCGGCTTTGCGCCCGTCGAGCAGTTCACGGTGACCTCGGCCTCGGGCACGGACTACGCGGGCGTAGTGCCCGAGCCTTCGATCGCGCTGATGCTCGCCCTCGGGCTGGCCGGCGCGCACCTGCGGCGGCGCGGCTAGCGCGCAGGCGGAGCCTTCGCCGCGCAGGGCTGGAGGCTCTTCCCGGCCAGCTTCGACAGCGTTTCGGCGCCGAGCGGGTAGTGCACGAATGCCGCGATCGGTCCCGCCCTCAGTCTTCGCGATCGTCGGGCGCCTCGGTGCGGTGCTCCGTCAGCAGCGCGGCCAGGAAGCGCTCGATGCCGTGCCGGGTGAGGATGCTTCTCAGCGAGGGGAAGAGCTCGAAGGCGTGCTGCGCCCCGGGGATTTCGGCGTAGACCACCGGGGAGGCGCCGGCCCGGCGCAGGGCGGCCACGAAGGCGCGCGCCTCGCCCACGGGCACCAGGGTGTCCGCGGCGCCGTGCACCACGAAGAACGGGGGCGCGTCGGCGCCGACCCGGTACACCGGGGAGGCCTTCTCGAAGGGCGCGGGATTGTCTGCATAGCGCGCCTTCATCACGTGGCGCTCGAGGAAGGGGCCGACGTCCTCGTGGCGCCAGTCGGCCTGGATCCCGGTGAAGTCGTAGACGCCGTAGAGCGGCACGCAGCCCTGCACCCGGGTGTCGGCGTCCTCGAAGCCGGGCTGGAGCTCGGGCTCGTTCGGCGTCAACGCCAGCATGGCTGCCAGGTGGCCTCCGGCCGATCCGCCGGTGGCCACTACGAAGTTGGGGTCGCAGCCGTAGGTCGGCCCCTCCTTGCGCACCCATTGCAGGGCGCGCTTGAGGTCGATCAGGTGCTCCGGGAAGGTGGCGTGGGGTGAGAGGCGGTAGTTCACGTTCACGCACACCCAGCCCCGGGAGGCCATGTGGTAGACGAGGGGCAGGCCCTGGGTGTTCTTCGTGCCCGTCACCCAGCCACCGCCGTGGACGTAGAAGAGGACGGGGCGCGGTTCGGGGGGGAGGTCGCGGCGGCGGTAGATGTCGAGCTTCAGGTCGACCGCCCCCGCCTGCCCGTACTGGACGTTGCGGATGCGCTCGACCTCCGGGTGCCGCCAGCTGACCGGGAAGGGCGCGCCGACGGCGAGCCAGTCGACCCGGCGGCCGAGTCCGCGGCGCAGCTCGGGAAGGATCCGCTCTTCATATCCCTCGCCCAGCCCCTCGCTGAGCGCCCGCTCGACGGTCCCGCGCACGGCGAACCCGCGCGCGTAGTGGCTCCCCAGGGCCAGCCAGGAGAGCAGCGTAACGGCCAGTGCAACCTGCCCCGGCGTGCTCTCCAGAGCGCCGAGCCATACGAAGATCGCCGTGGCGATGCCCTGCCAGAGGATGTGGTGGATGGCCAGCTCGGCCTCGAGCCACCCCAGGAAGAAGCTCACGAAGCCGAGCCGCACGTTGGCGAGGCTCGGCCGGTAGACGTTCGCGACGAGCGCTGCGCCGACCAGCGACGCTGCCAGGAAGAGCCAGCCTGCCATGCTTCGTTCCTCTCAGTCGGTCCGAGCGGCGTTTCTCATCCGCGGCCTTCAGCGCGAGATGCGTGCTCGGACCTTGATCTCGACCAGCGCGCCGAAGGCCAGCTCCGCCACGCCGATGGCCGTCCAGGCGGGGTAGGGCTTCTTCAGGAAGCCGTCCCTCACCTGCATGAAGATGCCGATGTGCTCGCTGAGCCCCACGTGGAAGCTTTCCAGCTCGACGATGTCGGCCAGGGAGCCGCCCGCTTTCTCGAGAACGGTTCGCACGTTCTCGAACGCCTGCGTGACTTGCGCGGCCGGGTCGGGGTCGAGCTTGCCGTCCGCTCCGGCGCCGACCTGGCCCGAGCAGAAGACGTTCTTGCCCACGCGCACGGCGGGGGAGAAGTGGAACTGGTCGTGAAGGGCCCTCATCTCCTTGGGAATCACGCTGCGTCGCTTGGCCATGCGAACCTCCGGGATCGGGGTCCCACTACCATAGGACTCCCCGATGGTGTTTCCACCCGAGACTCGGCGGCTCGCGAGCGGCTGGCTTCGAAGGTACGAATCGGGATCGAGTCCCTGGCGGTGCGGCGCTCAGGGCCGGACGTGGACGCGGCGGATCACTCCCGCCGCCAGGGCTGCGGCCAGGGCAGACCGAGGAAGGGAATGCGGCCTGCGGTCATCTCCGTGAGCTTGTCGCTCATCGCCCGATGGACGCGCGCCGCCAGGGCGTCCGCCGTCTCGCCGTTCCGCGCGTGGATGGGCTCGAGGACGGCGGCGCGCATCTTCGCCGGCAACGGGAGGTACGGAAGCATTCCGGCCAGGCCCACGTTGAAGCCGTAGGGCAGGGCCAGGCTGATCGGAATCGTCTTCTGACGCGCGAGGGCGTCCAGCCCGATCCACTTCGCCAGGCGCTGTCCATCGGAGAGGACCAGCAGGGTCTCGCCGGCCCCTGAGACGACCAGGGGTTGGATCGGCACGCCGGCCTCCAGCGCGATTCGCGCGAAGCCGGTCCGGTTGCCGAAGACCACCTCGTTGCGATGCCGGAAGCTCTTGAACCCGTCGAGGTCTCCGCCCGGCATGACCAGCACGTAGTGGCCGTCCTCGAGGGCTTCCCGGGCGGCGTCCTTGCCCGCGGGCCGGCAGCCGGCGGGCTCCAGGTACGGCCCGAAGCCGAGGGTCCAGGCGAGCTGGTGGACCAGCACCGTGAACTGCGCGTTCGCCGGTCGGCGGCGCTCGATCATGGTCGCGATCGCGAACCCATTGAGGTCGAAGAGGCCGCCGAACCCGTGGTTGCCCACCAGCAGGGCCGGCGGGTCGGGCAGCCGGTCCGGCCCCTCGACCTCCAGCCGCGTCCAGCGCGCGAAGACCTCGCCCAGCCCGACGAAGAAGCGCTGGACCACCAGTCCACGGGGATCGGGGCGCTCGTGACTTCCGGCGCGACCGCGCTTCGATCCGGCGTTGTCCATGTCGAGAGCTCTCCCGCTTGACGGATCCAGGGTATCAGGCGACGCCAAGGATCTGCACCAGAGGTCCAGGCCCGCTAGGGGAGCCAGCCGTCGTAGAGCGGGTGCTCGGGCCCGATGGGTAACGCGACGGCCTCGCCGCTGCGCGACGACTGGTAGATGGCGGTCACCAGCTCGATCGCCGCACGCGCGTCGGCCACCGTGACCGGCGGCACGCCGCCCCGCGCCAGTGCGCCGTGGAAGGCGGCGAACTGGCCGGCGTAGAGCTCGGGCCCCGGCTCGAAGCCGTCCAGCGCGGCGTCGATGCGGGCGCCCGCCTCCGGCGTCGCCGGCTCCAGCGTCCAGGGCTCCGAGCCTGGCTGGTAGGGCGACTGGCTGCTCTCGGCGGAGAAGTGCTCGAAGGCCAGTCGCAGTCGCGACGACTCCCGGGCCGAGCCCAGCGTGGCGGTGAGCGTGGCCAGCGCACCGCTCGCGAACTCGAGCGTGACCGCCGTACAGTCCTCGGTCTCGATCTCGTTCACCCGCGTGGCCACCCGGGCGTAGACGCGCTCGATCGGTCCCAGCAAGCTGGCCAGCAGATCGTGGGCGTGGATGGCGTGAGAGACGCAGATCCCGCCGAGCTCGGTGTCGAAGCGTCCCCGCCACGGGACGGCGTAGTAGTCCTTGCCGCGGCGCCACCAGGTCTCGACGCTCGCAACGAAGGGCTTGCCGGCAACGTCCGCCTCCAGCAGTCGGCGCACGCGTTCGACCCCGCGGCCGAAGCGGTACTGGAAGATCGGCATCAGCCGCGCGCTGCTGTCCCGCTCGCAGGCCGCCAGGGCGTCCACGTCGGCCAGCGACCCGCCCAGCGGCTTCTCGCAGACCGCGTGGCGCCCGCTCTCCAGGACGGCCTTGACCATGGGGACGTGGAGATCCGGCGGCGTGCACACGTTGACCACGTCGATGCCGTCGTTCGTCAGCAGCTCGTCGAAGGAGGTGTAGCCTTGAGGCACGCCCAGGATCCCTCGGGCCAGGTCGACCTTGGGCTGCACGGGGTCGCAGACCGCCACCAGCTCGTAGAGGTCGGGCAGCTCGCGATAGGCCGCCAGGTGGCCGAAGCCCACGCCGAGCCCCACCACCGCCACTCGCAGCCGCTCGCTCATGCCGAGGCCTCGAGGTGGCCGCGGCGCACGGCTCGGGCCTGGGCCGTGAGCACCAGCTCGCAGGCGTTGAAGCAGTGGCTCTGGGACATGGCCGTCTGCGTACGCCCGCGCACGTCGTCGAGGAAGAGCTTCGCGAAGGGCAGCTGCACCTGGGAGCAGTCGATGCGCCGCATCTCTTGCCCATCCACCAGGAAGAGGTGGTCTGCGCCGGTGCGCCCGCCCAGATCGCAGTACTTGCGGACCTCCACGTAGCCTTCCGTGCCCAGCACGAACAGGCGCCCGTCGCCCCAGGTGGAGAGGCCGTCGGGCGTATACCAGTCCACCCGTGCCAGCCCGTGGGTGCGGCCCGCGCGCAGGTGGATCTCGCCGTAGTCCTCCAGCCCGAGGTGCTCCGGGTGCTTGTAGTTGGCGACCGTGGAGGCGACGACCTCCGCGGTCTCGCTCCCGGCGAACCAGAGGAACTGGTCCACCTGGTGCGAGGCGATGTCGCAGAGGATGCCGCCGTAGCGGTCGCGCTGGAAGAACCACTCCGGGCGGGAAGGGAGACTGGCGCGGTGCGGACCGAACCCGACGATCTGGACCACCTCGCCGATGGCGCCGCCGCGCACCAGCTCTGCGGCGCGCACGGTCGCGCGGCTCTCGAGCCGCTCGGAGAAGAAGACGGCGTAGATGCGGCCGGTCTCCGCCTGCACGCGCCGCACCTCGGCCAGCTGGTCCAGCGTAGTCATGCCCGGCTTGTCCACCAGGAAGTCCTTGCCGTGCTGCAGGACGCGAACGCCCAGGGGGGCGCGGTCGCTGGGGATGCCCGCGGCGGTGACGATGGCGATGGACGGGTCCTCGAGGATGGCGCGCTCGTCCTCCAGGGCGGGCGCGTCCGCGAATGCGCGTCCGAAGGCTTCCATCAGCTCGGGCTCCGGGGCGTGGTAGCCGGCGAACTCTGCCCCGGCCGCCAGCAGCGCCGCCACCTGGCCGTAGATGTGGGAGTGGTTGAGCCCGATGGCGGCGAAGCGGATCGGCCCATCGCTCATCGCGCGTCGCCCGCGGCCGCGTACACGCCCAGCGTCCCGCAGCACCCCAGGCGCCGTTCCTCGGGCGGGGGCGGCAGCCGCTGCAGGGTGGCTTCGAGCAGATGGGACGCGTCGCCGCGGCCGAGCGCATCGAGCTGCTGCGCGGTGCGCTCCACCGCGGCGCGCGGCCCGGCGCGGAAGATCGACTGCCAGCCGTCGGCCCGCGGGGCCAGCAGCCGGCCCACCCGCGCGTAGAAGCGCTCGAGGGCCGGTCGGCCCTCGTGGTCCAGCTCCGCGCACAGCTGCGAGAAGCCGTCTACGCCCAGGTCGCGGCGTTGGCGGGCCGCGTCGCCGCTGCCGCGGGTGGTCTGCTCATCCGGCGGAAGGGCGTGCGCCCGCGCGTAGGCTTCGGAGTCGTCGAGCAGCTGGGGCGGGAAGGTGATCACCATGTCGCCGGCCTCGGGCAGGCCCGCGTTCTGCATGATCACCAGGATCTCCAGGGCGCCGTCGCTGTTGATGAGCCGGTGCACCGTTCCCGGTGTGAACCATACGAAGCTGCCCGATTGTAGATGGGTCTCGCTGAAGCCTTCCGGCCCCAGCGTTTGCACCGTGCCGCGTCCGGAGAGCACGATGTACGCCTCGCTGCAGACCGAGTGCACGTGGGGAGTGCCGCCGCGCAGGCCGTCCGGGGCCTCGCTGTCGTACACCCGCAGGTGCGAGACGCCGACGGCGCCGGGAAAGGGAGCGAGGGGGGCAGTGCTGGTGAGCGCGGGCATCTTCTCCGCCACCGTTCCTAGGCGTGCAATCGGGCTCGGGCAGGCCTGGGTGGGCGGCTAGCCGAGGAAAAAGGCGTTGAGCTTGTTGCCGTCCAGGTCACGGAAGTAGCCTGCGTAGAATCCGTCGCCGCGAGGGCCCGGCGCGCCTTCGTCCTGTCCGCCCAGCTCGAGTGCCCGCGCATGAAGCGCGTCCACGACCTCCTTCGAGGGAGCTTGCAGCCCCACCATGACCCCATTTCCGACGCTGGCCGGGTTGCCGTCGTAGGGCTTGGTGAGCGCCAGGCCGGCCTGGTCGAGCGAGGTGCCCCAGAGAACGAAGCTCTCGATCTCCATGAGGCGCTTCGCGCCCAGGAGTTCGAGGAGCGCGTCGTAGAACGCCTGCCCGCGCTCCGGATCGTTGGTGCCCAGGGTCGCGTATCCCACCATCGTCGTTCTCCTCGGTATCGTCGCGCGCGCGGTCGGCGCGCGCGGCTGTGTGTGCTGTCAGGGTGCCATGGGCGTGGCCGTGGCGCCCGCCCTCTCAGGTGCCGACGCGGATCGGCAGGCGCGCGGGTACGCGGAAGAGGGAAGGGCCCCACTCGACGCTGTCGCTCTCCAGCTCCAGGCTCCGCGCGCGGCCGACCAGGGTGCCGATGGCGGCCGCTCCCTCCATGCGCGCCAGGTGAGCGCCCAGGCAGAGATGGGCGCCGCCGCCGAAGGCCACGTGCGGGTTCGGATCGCGGCCGATGTCGAAGCGGTTGGGATCCTCGAAATGGGCGGGGTCGCGGTTCGCGGAGGCGAGCAGCGCCATCACCAGGGCGTTCTTGGGAATCGTCCGTTCGCCGAAGCGCAGATCCTCATGGGCCACCCGCAGGGTGAGCGCGATGGGACCGTCGAAGCGCAGGCACTCCTCCACGGCCGACGCGATCAGTCCCGGGTCTTCTCGGAGGCGTTGTAGCTGTTCCGGGTGACGCAGCAGTGCGCGGATGCCGTTTCCGATCAGGCCGATGGTGGTCTCGAAGCCGGCGATGAGGAGCCCCACGCTCTGGGAGAGAAGCTCGGTCTCGCTCAGTCGGTCGCCTTCCTCCTCGGCCAGGATCAGCTCGCTCAAGATGTCGTCGCCGGGGGCCTTGCGCCGCTCTGCGATGAGCTCGGTGAAGTACTCGCCAAGCTGCGCGCCGGCCTCCAATGCCTCGGGCTCCGGGGGGCCGGCGAACGAGGCCAGCAGGTGCGTGACTGCAGACGTCCAGGCGGTGAAACGATCGCGGTCGGCCGTGGGCACGCCCATCATCTCGCAGATCAGCGTGGAGGGAACGGGCAGGGCGAGGTCGCGGATCACGTCCATCGAGCCCCGCTCGAGCGCCTGCTCCACCTGGATGTCGGCGATCTCTTGCGCCCGCTCGCGAAGTCTCCCGATGGCGCGAGGCGTGAATGCCTTGCTCACCAGCTTGCGCAGGCGCGTGTGGTCGGGCGGATCCTTGCCGAGCATGAACTCCTGGGGCCCGAACTCGAAAAGGTGCTCGCTGCCGGGAAGCAAGCCGTCCGTGGTGCGGACACCGGCTCCCTTCTCGCGCAGGAGCCGCAGTACGTCGTCGTAGCGGGAGACCCGCCATACGCCCAGAGGGGTCAGGTTGATCGGGTCCGTTTCGCGGAGGTGCGCCAGCGGGGTGTAGGGATCGTCCCGGAACGCCTCGCGCTGCTCCGGGTCCAGGAAGTTCATCCCGTGCCAGGCGGCCTCGGGGGCGGTGGCTTCGCTCATCGGCTTTCCTCTGCGGGCGCGCGTAGGAACGCTATCACGGCCGCACGTCGAGGGCGCGTTCGCTCAGTCCGAATCGAGGGCGAGGAGCTCGTTGCGCTGGAGGCTCAGCACCTGGGAGGCCGCCTCGACGAGGCGGGGGTTCGCATCCGCCTTGGCGAGGAGCATGGCGCTCGTGCACAGTGTCGTGAGGCTCTGCCCGCCGCCGTCTTCCTCGCCGCCGGCCAGGGAGACCGTCTCGATCCGGTAGATCGACGTGCCGTTGGGCAGGGCGTAGGCGAGCTTCGCGTCCGAGATGGGAAGCAGGGCCAGATCGGTGTTGGCCAGGACCGCGCGAAGCAGTGTGTGCTCCAGGTTGCGCGGGTCGGTCACCCAGCCGGCGACATCGAGCATGCCGATGGACAGCTGATTCAGCGCCAGGGTGCCTCCGGTGTCGACGGCCTTTGCCTGGGCGAGGCCGGGCTCGAGGGTCGTCAGGAAGCGCCAGGTTCCGCTCATCCCCCCGCCCGCCGCTCCCAGGGCGATCTTCGGCACCGGGTTCGACGGCTCCGCGAGAGCGGCAAAGCTCTCCACCGGGCCGCCCACCCGGTGCGCGAGGTACACGCACTCGTCGGTGAGGCGGCCGATCACGGTGAGTCCTTCGTAGCGCGCGGGTTCGGCGCGCAGGCGGGCGGCGTAGAGGTCGGCCTGGGCGAAGGCGAGAGTCGCCTTGCCGGCGGCCAGCAGGTCGAGGTTCTCTCCGGACCCGCTGGTGGTGCGGTTGCGTACGCGGAAGGCGGGCAGCAGCTTGATGAGTGCGGGCGCGTAGAGCTCGTGATAGGTGCGTCCGCGTTCGCCGCTGGCCAGGATGTCGAAGCGGCTCGGTTGCGCCAGGCCCGCCGCCGCGGCCGTGATCACGCCGGCGAAAGCGCCGGCACTGCACAAGCCCCAGAAAGCCCGTTTCCAGCTCCACATGACTTCGACTCCTCGATGGGGGTATAGCGAACCGGGCAGGTCTCAGACGCTGCTCGGCGGGGCGGCGCTCTCCCGGCGAGCCAGGCGGCGCGGATGCCAGACCAGCAGTGCTACGGCCACGACGAAGAGCAGCGGCACGTCTCCCACCAGGTGGGTCATCTCCCCGTCCATGGCGAAGGCGTCGTAGGTCATGACCGCCCCGTGCAGGATGCTCGAGAGGATCGTGAAGTCGATCAAGATGGCGTTCTTCAACGGATCCCGGGCGGCCAGGATCAGGCACACGCCCAGCGACATGTAGATTGCGATGATCATGCGTTC
>CAMYOO010000052.1 GCA_947260035.1 uncultured delta proteobacterium | reverse complement strand
TGCTGGCGGCCACCGACAAGCTCTCGACCGAGCTGCGCAGCAAGCTGGCCGAGGTCATCCTCGAATCCACCGATTACATCGCGCCCAACGCCGACTAGGGATTCCCCCGACGCGATGGCGCCCGCTCACGGCATCTCCAGCAGCTCGATCAGGCTGCCGCCGATCTCGGCGGGCGCCTCCAGGTACGCGAAGGCCACGGGCGGCCCGAAGCGCTTGTAGAAAACGCACTCGTAGCCCTGAGCATTCAGCTCCTCGAGCTTGGCGTCGATGCCCTGGACCCGGAAGCGCACGTGGTGCAGGCCCTCGCCGTGCTGCTTCAGGTGCTCGCTGTGGGCCGTCTCGCCGGACAACACCTGGATCAGCTCCACCTCGATGGGACCCGCGTTGTTGACCGCCACCTTGAGTGTGCAGTCCGCGCTGTTGCCTCGGATCGTGCAGTCGGTCAGTGGCGTCTCACCCACCCGAAACGGGCCGTAGAGCGCTTCGTAGTGCGGCAGCGCGCGCTCCATGTCGGCCACCACGTAGCTCAGCTGATCGATGGGTCCGAGACCCAACGTGCCGCTCTCATTCGCAGTCACGGCTTCTCCTTTCGCGACGGCGCTTCCATCACCGCCTGGATGGCGGCGATGATCGGTCCCACGAAGTCGTCCCGGGTCGGCGCTGCGCGCCGCCGGGAAAGCGTCTCCCCCACCCGGATCCAGTCAGCGATGCCGTGGAAGAGCAGGCCCGTCACCAGCAGCCAGCGCGGCACCCACTGCGCGTCGGGCAGGGCCGGCGCCGCGGCCGTGGTGAGCCGGCGCAGGCGTTCGCCGGCCCGGTTCACGCGCTCCGCATCCAGGTCGAGGAGCGGGAAGCGCGGGTGACCGACGAGCTCGGCGTTGAGGAGCAGGAACTCGGGACCGCCGTCGGGGTCGTCCAGCTTCTCGACCGCCGGAAGCACCAGCACCTCCACCAACGAGCGCAACGTCAGCCCGTCCGCGTCCTCCAGTTCATCGAGCATCTCGTGGCGCCGCACCTCGATGCCGGGCGTGTGCTTGTCGAGGATGGCGTGGATCACGCCGCGCTTGTCGCCGAAGTGATACTGCACGGCGGAGCGATTGCGCTGTTCGGCGGCCTTGCCGATCTCCACCAAGGAGACGGCGTCGACCCCGCGCTCGGCGAAGAGCCGCTCGGCCGCGGCCACGATCCGTGCCCGGGTCGCCAGGGCGTCGGAGCGGGGTGCGCTGCGCTGGGGGTCGGACGGGGCCATTGACAAAGATAATACTCTCGTATTATCTTTCCGCCAGCCACCCTGAGGACCCCGATGCCCGCCCCCCTGCATCGCTCGCGCCCTGACTTCTTCTCAGTCCGTCCCGCTTCGGGCGAGGCCCGGCGCATCAACGACTTCATCTGGCTCTCCGAGGGCCTGTCCAACAGCTACCTGGTGGCGACGCCCGAGGGCCGCGTGGTGATCAACACCGGCATGGGCTTCGAGGCGCCGGTCCACAAGCACAACTACGACGCCGTGGACGATGGCCCCGTCCGCTACATCCTGCTCACCCAGGGACACGTGGATCACGTGGGCGGCGTGGACCTGCTGCGCGAGCCGGGAACCGAGATCGTGGCGCAGGCTCATTGCGCCGCGCACCAGGCGGACGATGCGCGCATCGGGGCCTTCCGCGCGCGGCGCAGCGCCTTCGCCTTCGCCGACGTGATCGCGGAAGCCGGCGCCTGGATCGAGCGGAACATCGGCGGGCCGGTGCCGGGCCAGTCGAAGCCCGAGCCCACCCTCAGCTTCGAGGACCGACACGCTTTCGAGCTGGGCGGCCTGCGCTTCGAGCTGATCGCCACCCCGGGCGGCGAGACCACCGACTCCATGGTGATCTGGCTTCCCGATCACGGCATCTGCTTCACGGGAAACCTGTTCAGCGCGCTCTTCGGGCACTTCCCCAACCTGGTCACGATCCGCGGCGACCGCTACCGCGAGGCGCCGCGCTTCATCGAGTCCCTGGACCGCGTCGCCGAGCTCGAGCCGGAGATGCTGCTGGTCGGCCACCACGGCCCGGTCGAAGGCAAGGAGACGATCCGCGCCGAGCTGGCGCGCCTGCGCGGCGCCGTTCTCCACGTCCACGATGAAACCGTGCGCGGCATGAACGAGGGCGTGGACGTCCACACGCTGATGCGCGAGATCCAGCTCCCCGCCGAGCTGGAGGTGGGCCAGGGCTACGGCACCGTGCCGTGGAGCGTGCGCGCCATCTGGGAGACCTACGCCGGCTGGTTCCACGGCCGCTCCACCACCGAGCTCTACGCCGTGCCGCCGTGGAGCGTGCATCCCGACCTGGTGGAGCTGGCGGGGGGGCCCGACGCGGTGGCCGCGCGCGCCCGCCAGCGGCTGGAGCGTGGCGAGGCGGTCGAAGCGCTGCACCTGGCGGAAGCGGCTCTGGCCGCCGACGACGACAACCGTGCCGCCCTGGAAGCCGCGTGCGACGCCCACCGCGCGCTGGAGGGGCAGAGCGAGAACTTCTGGCTGACCTCGTGGATCCGCCGCCGCATCGCCGAGCTGGAGCAGGCGCTGGAGAAAGCCTCGTGAGCGCGCGCCCCGACGACGTGCGCATCGACGACCTGGCGCAGCCGCTGCTGACGCCGCTCCAGGAGGCGGCCATCGAGATCACCGGGAAGATGCCGGTGACGTTCCGCACGGAGGTGGTGCTGGAGCAGGCCGCCGAGCGCACCGGCCTCTCCGACTTCGGCGCAGACGACTTCCGCGAGCGGCTCGACGTGTGGATGCAGGCGCTGGACGAAGATGCGGAGCTAGGATCCGTGGGACGCTTCGGCGCCTTCCGCGACTGCGTGCGCTACGCCTCGAACCGGCTGCGCCTAGAGGACCTGCTGAACCGCCACCCGGAGATCCTCGAGGTGGAGATCGTCCGCCCCATCGTGATCGGCGGGCTGCCCCGTTCCGGAACCACGCACCTGCTCAACCTGATCGCCGCCGATCGGCGCCTGCGCTCCCTGCCCTACTGGGAGAGCCTGGAGCCCTTCCCCGCTCCCGACGAGACGCCCGGGCCCGGCGAGGACGACCCGCGCCTGCTGCGCTGCCGCGAGGGCTACGCGCAGCAGGACGCCCTGATGCCGCTGCTCAAGAACATGCACGACATGGCGCCCGAGCACGTGCACGAGGAGATCGAGGTCATGGCCCTGGACTTCGCCTCCTACGAGCTGGAGTGGATCGCCACCGTGCCGCGCTGGCGCGACCACTACCTGTCCCACGACCAGACGCCCCACTACGCTTATCTCAAGAAGGCGCTCCAGGCGCTGCAGTGGCTGCGCGGGCCCGAGCGCTGGATCTTGAAGTCCCCGCAGCACATGGAGCAGCTCGGCCCGCTGCGCAGCGTGTTTCCCGACGCCACGATCGTCCTGACCCACCGCGACCCGGTGTCGGTGATCGCCTCGGCAATCACGATGCTGACGTATGGCGACCGGGTGCGTCGCACGCGGGTGGATCCGCCGGCCGTCGCGCAGTACTGGATCGATCGTGTGGAACGCCTGCTGCGCACCTGCGTGCGCGACCGCGACGCCGTCCCCACGTCGCAGAGCCTGGACGTGCTGTTCCACGAGTTCATGGCCGACGACCTGGCCATGGTGGAGCGCATCTACACCCTGGCCGAGCTTCCCATGACCCCCGACGCGCGCGCCTCCCTGGAGGGCTACCTGGCCGCCAACCCCCGCGGCAAGCACGGGCGCATCCGCTACGACTTGAAGAACGACTTCGGCGTGGAGCCCGACGCGCTGCGCGAGCGCTTCGCGTTCTACTTCGAGCGCTTCGGGGTGGAGGCCGAGTCGTGAAGCAGGTGAACGTTCACGGGCCGGACGACGTGCGCCTGGACGAGGTGCCCGAGCCCGAACCGGGGCCGCGCGACGCCGTGGTCCGCGTGCGCGCCTGCGGCATCTGCGGCACCGACCTGCGCTACGTAAGGCTCGGCGGGCTGGCCGGCCCCACGGCGGCGCCCATGCCCCTGGGTCACGAGCTGGCGGGCGTGGTGGAGTCCGTCGGCGCGGAGGTGGACGACTTGGCGCCGGGCGCCCGCGTGGTGCTGAACCCCACCGCCGGCCGCAACATGATCGGCAACGGCGGGCGCGAAGGCGGCTTCGCCGCCCGGCTGCTGGTGCGCGACGCCGCTTCGGGAGGGCGCCTGTTCCGGGTTCCCGACGCGCTCTCCGACGAGCTGGCGGCCCTGACCGAGCCGCTGGGCGTGGGCATGAACGCGGTGGATCGGGTGGAGGCGAAGCCCGGCGAGAAGGTGGCCGTCTTCGGCGCCGGCCCCATCGGCCTGGCGGCCATCGCCACCCTGGCCGACCGCGGCGTAGAAGACGTGGTCGCCGTCGACCTGTCGCCGCGCCGTCTGGAGATCGCGCGCGCGCTGGGGGCCCGCGCCACGGTGGACGCGTCGAGCCAGGATCCCTGGCAGCAGCTTCGCGCGCTGCACGGCGAGGAGCCCGTGCTGGGCGCACCCATGGCCGCAACCGACGCCTACGTAGAGGCCTCGGGCGCAAGCTCGGTGATCGCCGGCGTGCTCCAGCACGCCAAGGCCGAGGCCCGCCTCTCGGTGGTGGCGCTGCACGACGAGCCGCGTCCCGTGAGCTTTCTGCTGGTGATGATGAAGCAGCTCACGATTCGCGGCGCCATGGAGTACCCGGAGGACTACGGGGCGGCGCTCGCGCTGCTCTCGCGCCGAGACCTTTCCCCCATGATCAGCCACCGTCTCCCGTTGGAGCAGTTCCACGACGCGCTGGCGCTGGCGCGCGACCCCCGGGCCGGAGGCAAGGTGATGATCGAGATGGGCGCAGAGGAGGCCGGACGATGAGCGAAGCGCGCGTGCGCTGGGACTTCTCGGGCTGCCGGGTACTCGTGACCGGCGGCAGCAGCGGCATCGGCGCGGGCATCGCCGAGGCCTTCCGCGAGGCGGGCGCCCACGTGGCGATCACCGGGACACGCGATACGGCCGGCGACTACGAGCGCGACCTGTCCGGCTTCGAGTACCACGCGCTGCGCATGACCGACGCCGAAGGCATCGCGCGCGTCGCGGCGGCGCAGCAAGGCCTCGACGTACTGGTGAACAACGCCGGCGCCAACTTCCCCGGCGGACGCAGCGAGTGGGAGCCGGAGGCCTTCGAGGAGGCCGTGGCGATCAACCTGTTCGGCGCGTTCCGCATGGCCGTGGCGTGCAAGCAGAAGCTCACGGGCAGCGAGCTGGAGGGCGGCGGCTCGGTGATCAACCTGGCCTCCATGTCGTCCTTCTTCGCGGTTCCCCTGGTGCCGGGCTACGGAGCGGCCAAGGCCGGCGTGGTGCAGATGACCAAGAACCTGGCGGCCACCTGGGCGGCCGAAGGCATCCGCGTCAACGCCGTGGCGCCCGGGCTGATCGAGTCCAACATGACCGGCCCCATGAAGGGCGTGGAAGTGCTGGAGAAGCCCTACCTGGACCGGACGCCCCTGGGCCGCTGGGGCACGCCCCGGGACATCGCACCCGCGGTGCTATTCCTGGCCAGCCCGGCGGCGGCGTTCGTCACCGGGCAGACCCTGAACGTGGACGGCGGCTGGTCCGTCGCCTGAGGAGATTCGATGAAGCACGGAGTCGTGTGTGCCTTTCACGCCGGGACGCCGCCGGAGCTGATCGAGGTCCATGCCCGAGTGGCCGAGGAGCGGGGGTTCCACTCCCTGTGGGTTCCGGAGCATGTGCTCGTCTTCCACGAGTACAGCTCGCGCTACCCCTACGCGGCCGACGGGCGCATGCCGGGCGGCCCCGTCGGGCTGCTCGACCCCTTCGATGCGCTGACCTTCATCGCCGCGTTGACCCGGCGCATCCGCCTGGGAACCGGCATCTGCCTGGTACCCCAACGCAACCCCGTCTACACCGCCAAGCACGTGGCCGACCTGGACTTCCTGTCCGGCGGGCGCGTGGACTTCGGCGTGGGCATCGGCTGGCTGCGCGAGGAGTTCGAAGCGCTGGGCGTGCCCTTCGAGCAGCGCGCCGCGCGCACCCGCGACTACGTGGAGCTGATGAAGAAGCTGTGGACCGAGGAGACGCCGAGCCACGACGGTGAGTTCCATTCCGTGCCCGAGTGCGTCTTCGGCCCGAAGCCGGTGCAGAAGCCCCACCCGCCCGTGATCTTCGGGGGCGACAGCAAGGCAGCCTTCGAACGCTCCGTCGACGTGGGACAAGGCTGGTACGGGTACGACCTGCAGCCCGACCAGGCGGCCGAGCCCCTGGCGGAGCTGGAGCGGCTGCTCGCTGAGCGCGGCCGCTCGCGGGACTCCTTCCAGGTCTTCGTCTCGCCGGCGTTCAAGCGCGTCGATCGCTCGGGCCTGGAGCGCTACCGCGACCTGGGTGTGGACCAGGTGATCCTTCCGCTCCTGGCCGGCGACGCCGACGGAGTGGAGCGGCGCGGCGACCAGCTGGCCGAGCTGGTCAAAGGAACCGAATGACGCGTTCACTCCGCAGCGTTGCCCTGATCCTGGCCCTGTGCGCCGTCGGCCCGCCGGCCGCCGCCGCCGAGCGCCCCAACGTGGTGATCTTCCTGGCCGACGACCTGGGCTGGGCCGATGTGGGCTTCCACGGCAACACCCAGATCGACACCCCGTCCCTGGACCGCCTGGCGCGCGAGGGCATGGAGCTGTCGCGCTTCTACACCACGCCCATCTGCTCGCCGACCCGCGCCGCACTGATGACCGGACGCGACCCGATCCGCCTGGGCGTGGTCTACGCCGTGCTGCTGCCCTGGACCAACGCGGGCATCCATCCCGACGAGCACTTCATGCCCCAGAGCTTCCTGGCCGCGGGCTACCAGACGGCGATGGTGGGCAAGTGGCACCTGGGCCACGCCCAGCAGACCTACCACCCCAACGAGCGCGGCTTCGAGCACTTCTACGGCCACCTCCACACCGAGGTCGGCTACTTCCCGCCGTTCGCCAACCTGAACGGCAAGGACTTCCAGCGCAACGGCGTCTCGATCGACGACCGGGGCTACGAGAGCTTCCTGCTGGCGGACGAAGCCTCGCGCTGGATCCGAGCGCGCGACAAGGAGAAGCCCTTCTTCCTGTACATGCCCTTCATCGCCCCGCACACGCCCCTGGACGCGCCGGACGACCTGAAGGCCAAGTACGCGGACATGGATACGAACCTGGAGCCCGCGCGCAGCAAGAACACCGACCAGACCCGCCGCATCTCGAATCTGATGCTGCGGCCCAGCGCGCGGCCGATGTACGCCGCCGTGGTGGACGGGATGGACCAGGCCATCGGCCGCGTGCTCGACACCCTGGACGCGGAGGGGCTGGCCGAGCACACCATCGTGCTCTTCTTCAGCGACAACGGCGGCGCGGCCTACGCCCCCGGCGGAGCGGACAACGTGCCCCTGCGCGGCGGCAAGGGCGAGACCTTCGAGGGCGGTGTCCGCGTCGTGTCCGTGATGCGCTGGCCGGCGCGCATCCAGGCAGGTGCGAAGATGGACAGCATCATGTCGGCCATGGACGTCTTCCCGACCCTGGCCGAGGCCGCCGGCGTCGAGCCCGGCAACACGCGCAAGCTGGACGGGCGCAGCCTGTGGCCGGCCATCGCCGAGGGCAAGCGCATCCCGCGCAAGGACTACCTCTACTTCGCCTCCGAAACGCCGATCCGCGGCTCGTTCATGCTGACCGCCTTCAACGAAGAGTGGAAGCTGGTGCAGCAGGTGGAGCAGGGCCTGCTGGCTGCGGACGTGACCAACTACCTGTTCCGCATCGCCGAAGACCCCAACGAGTACAACAACCTGGCCGACGAGCACCCGGACGTGGTGGCCGACATGGCCGCCGCCATACACCGCTGGCGGACCCTTTACCCGGTCGCGGGAACGCGCTCGGAGTTGGTGCCGCCGCCGGGCTGGAGGGCGCCGAAGGACTGGGCCGACTACCCGCAGCCGCTGGAGAAGCTGCAGCCCGAAGCCTCCGCCGGCCTGCCGCCGCCCGACACCATCCGCCCCCTGGACTGGCTCCACGGCGAGAACGGCCGCCTGATCTACGACTGCGAACCCTGGCTCGTGCGCGGGGGGTTGTGCAGGTGACGGCCTGGAGCCGGTCCCGCGGACCGTGGATCTAGCCTGCACCACCGGTCACCCTGGGAGCAGCGAGCGGCTACGAGTCCCCGCGCATCGGCAGCGCAAAGACGTCCTGAGTCTCGCGGCGGCCGCGGATCGGGACTTCGGGCTGCTTCTCGAAGTCCTCGGCCGCCGGCTGGGCCCGTTCCCACGTTGGGGCGTCGATCACCACCGACGCGTCCAGCTCGCGCGTCAGACCCTGGAGTCGCGCCGCCAGGTTCGTGGTGTTGCCGATCGCGCTCCAGATCATGCGATCCACCGCCTGGATGTTGCCGACGAAGGCCTCGCCGGTGGCGATGCCGACGCCGACCGCCAGCTTCGCTTCGGCGCCCGAAGCGTCTGCGACGGCAAGCGTGCCGACGGCTTCCACGATCTCGCGCCCCGCCTCGACAGCGGCGCGCTCCTTATGGGCCAGCTCCCGGGGCGCCCCGAAGACGGCCATCATGCCATCGCCGTTGAACTCCACCACGCTGCCCGCATGCCGCTGTACGATCTGCGAGACCGTCTCCGTGTAGCGGTTCACGGTGGAGAAGATCTCCTCGGCCTTGCGGCTCTCGGCGAAGCCCGTGTAACCCCGGATGTCCACGAAGAGCACGGAGACCTCGCGCTCGCCGGCGGACAGGTCCGCGCCGCTCGCCAGCTGCTCGGCCACCGCGCCCGGAACGTAACGGCGCAGCGACTCCTGCATCTCCTGCGCCTCGCGCGTCACCTCTTCTTGATCGAAGCGGCGCAGATGCTGGGAGACCGTCTCGGCAACCGCTGCCAGTAGAGATAGGTCCGTCGAGGTGTAGACATCACCGGAGCGCTTGGGCCCGAGGCACAGGAAGGCGGCGAGTGCGTCATCCTGCCGCACCGGCACGACGACCTCGGCATGAAGCGTCTCCAGGGCCGCGCGGTCGAACGGCCCGAGCGGCGCCTCGTCGGGTCGCCGCCCGGCGTCGCTGAGGGAGAGCGGCACGCGTCGCCCACGCAGCGTTCCGATGAGCAGGCTGTCTGCCTCGAAGGCCGGCGGCACGGCCCGACCTTCCGCGAAGACCGGAACGTAGCTCTGGTCCACGCCGGCGTAGACGACACAGACCTCGGGCCGCAGCAGGTCGTGGAGACCGGCGCCCGCGCACTCGGTCAGCTCCCGCGCGTGGGTGCATGAGGACAGGGTCGGCAGCAGCTCGGCGATCCCGTGATCGAGGGCATAGCGCTCCTTGAAGAACACGCGGTCGATCTGGGGGCGAAGCCGGCGGTGGGTCGGGATCACCAGGGCGACCAGCGCGAGCGACAGGACGACCTGGCTGATCCCCGGATCTATCCCGACGAGGCCCGACGCCGCTTCTGCGATGCGCGGGACACCAATCAGCGCGCCCGCGCCCAGCACCACGGCCAGAACGTTGTAGGAGGCCGTCGCCGAGAGGACGCGATCGACGTCGAAGAGATTGAAGCGCACCACCGACACGAGAATCAGGGCGGGTAGGAGCGGGAGGGTCCAGAAGCTCAGCAACCAGAGCCGTTCGAAGCGGGGGTCGATGGCCATCAGCCCGCTGGTGAGCACCAGGGGGAGCGCCCCGGCGTAGGCTCCCATCACGACCCAGCGAACCTGCCGGCGGGCAACGGGGTCCGAGCGCCGGTACTTCCATGTGGCCACGGCGAGGAACGCCACCATTCCCAGGCCGATCGTCCCCATGTAGAGCGGCTGGAAGACCGACCAGCGCCCCGTCACCAAGGTGGTCACGAAGATTGGGCCGAGCACCGCGAAGAACCAGGGCCAGATCCGGTGCCGGCGACCCACGGGAGCCCGACCATCCGGGAAGAGGAAGGCGAAGCGGATCACGAGCGGGAACACCAGGGTCTGTGCAGTGATCTGCACCCACATCAAGGCGGGCGCCACGACGTGCCCCCCCACGCCGAATAGGAAGGCCATGCACAGTCCAGCGTGAAAGTAGGCCCGCACCGACGGCGTCGGGCTGGCGCGCAGCAACAGGAAGAGCGCCGACGCAGCGTACGCGAACGAAGCCGCGAGCCACGGTCGGTAGCTCGACAACGGGTTCAGGCGAAGAGTGGTCTCGTGCTGCTCTCCATCTCTCCGGTAGATGACGCGCACGCTGGAATCGCGGCCCACCTCTTGGGCAGAGCGCAGGAGAAAGCCCAGGCCTCCCACCCCGCGCAGGTCGGTACTCCCTACGCGCAGCAGGAGGTCGCCTGCCATCAGGCCCGATTCAGTTGGGCCCGGTGCGCCCTTGGGCTCCCCATTGAACACCGGGTAGCTCTCGGCGTCTGCGAGCGAGAGTCCGACGAAGCCGAATCCCCCGCCTTCGAACTGCGCCCGTACGCCGAGGGCAAAGCACACCAGCCAGAGCGGCACCAAGATCAGGACCAGCGCCTTGTCGAGCGGGGCGAGGCGGCTCAAGCGGGCGATCTCCCTGTGACTCCGGAAATGGTCAGCACGTAGACATCCTGGCTCTCACGCCGGCCGCGGATCGGCACGTCGGGTCGCTTGTCGAAGTCGGCGGCGGCAGACTGTGCCCTCTCACATGTATCGGCGTCGATCACCACCGACGCGTCCAGCTCGCGCGTCAGGCCCTGGAGTCGCGCCGCCAGGTTCGTGGTGTTGCCGATCGCGCTCCAGATCATGCGGTCCACCGCCTGGATGTTGCCCACGAAGGCCTCGCCGGTGGCGATGCCGACGCCGACCGAAAGCACTTCTCCGCCTTCGACGGGGAGCGCGCCGACGGCCGCGACGATCTCGCGCCCCGCCTCCACTGCGGCGCGCTCCTTGTGGGCCAGCTTCCGGGGCGCTCCGAACACCGCCATCATGCCGTCGCCGTTGAACTCGACCACGCTGCCGGCGTGCTCCTCCACGATCTGAGAAACCGTTTCCGTGTAGCGGTTCACGGTGGAGAAAATCTCCTCGGCTTCGCGGCTCTCGGCGAAGCCGGTGTAGCCCCGGATGTCCACGAAGAGCACCGAGACCTCGCGCTCACCCGAGTCCAGCTCGACGCCGCTCGCAAGCTGCTCGGCCACCGCGCCCGGGACGTAGCGGCGCAGGGACTCCTGCATCGCATGCGCCTCGCGCGTCACTTCTTCCTGATCGAAGCGGCGAAGCTCGGTTGACACCTTCTCAGCCACGGCCGCCAGGAGCGAGAGATCCGTGGAGGTGTAGACATCCCCGGAACGCTTCGGTCCCAGGCAGAGAAAGGCGGCCAGCGCAGCGTCCCGCTGTACCGGCACGACCACTTCGGCTCCGAGGGTTTCCAGCGCGGCGCGGTCGAAAGGCCCGAGGCTGGCTTCGTCCGGGCGGCGCCCGGCGGCGCTGAGGGAGAGCGCCGTGTGTCGCCCGCGCAGCGTTCCGATGAGGGGGCTGTCCAGCTCGAAAGCCGGCGGCACGGCCCGACCCTCCACGAAAACGGGAGCAAAGCTCTGCTCTGCGCCCGCATAGACGACGAGAGTTTCAGGGCCAAGCAGGCCGTGAAGCCCCGAGCCGGCGCGCTCGGTTAGTTCGCGGGCGTCCGTGCAGGCCGAAAGGGTTGGGAGCAACTCGGCGATCCCCTGGTCGAGGGCGTAGCGCTCCTTGAAGAACACGCGGTCGATCTGTGGGCGAAGGCGGCGGTGAGCTGGGACTGCGAGAGCGGCCAGCCCGAGGGAGAGCACGACCTGACCGGTCCCCGGGTCGACGCCGACGAGGCCGGAGGCGGCCTCGGCGATGCGCGGCACGACGATGAGAGCCCCGGCGCCCAGCAGCACGGCGAGGGCGTTGTAGGAGGCCGCTGCGCTCAGCAGGCGGTCGATGTCGTAGAGGTTGAAGCGCACGACGGAGACGACGAGGAAGAGACAGAACAGGGCGACCCCGCCGAAGCTCGCGGAAAAGAGCCAGCCCAGGCCGGGATCGAGGGCGGACACACCGGCCGCCACCGCCCACGGAAGCAGGGAGCACCAGGCCCCGAACAACACCCACTTCATCTGCCGGCGCGCAACTCGATCCGACGCGCGGTACTTGTGGGTAGCGACCGCAAGGATCGCCACGATGTTCAGAGCTGTGACGCCCATGAAGCCCATCTGCACGGTCGTCATCGGGCTCCCAAAGACCAGGGAAACGACCAGGCCTGAGGGAAGGGCGAAGAGCCAGGGCCAGATCCGATGCCAGCGATCCTCGGGCGCGCGGTCATCCGGAAAGAGCTGGGCGAAGCGGAGTGCCAACGGCGTGCTCAGGCTGGCGCAGGCGACGAGCACCCAGACCCACGCGTAGAGCGCCCGTCCGCTCGCGGGGAACCAGGTTGACGCGACGAAGGTCATCGCGAGATAGAAATAGACGAGTACCGAGGGGGTCGGCCGCCCGCGAAAGAGCAGGAACAGCGCCGATGCCGCGAACGCAAACGCGACGACCAGATACGGCCGGACGACGGAATTGGGAGTCAGGGTGAGCGAGGTCTCGAGGCGCTCGCCGTCCCTCTCCAAGACCAGCGGCACGCTGAGTTCGCGGCCCGCCTCATCGAGGATCAGTGCGCTGAAGTCGAGCATGCTGCCGACGCCGCGCAGATCGGCGCCGCCCACCTGGACAACGCGGTCCCCGACAAGGAGGCCAGCCTCCACGAGCGGGTCCGACGGATGTACGGCGCGGAAGAACTCCCCGGTGAGCGCCGGGTAGCTTTCGGCATTCTCGACGACCAGGCCCAGACCGGAGACGGCGAGCGGCCCGCCCAAGACTTGATTCCTCACGCCCAGGGCGAAGCACACCACCCAACAGGGGAGCAGAATCAGGACCAGCGCCTTGTCGAGCGGTGCGAGGCGGCTCAAACCGGCGATCTCCCTGGGAGCCGGACCGGGCGAATCCAGGCCGTCGCCCATGGTATCCCGGTACTACCGGATACGACCAGCAGCAAAGACGTAAAGACCCGGCTACCAGCGCCTCGCAGTGTGAGATCGCTGATTCGTGTATCTCGGATGTCCTGAATCAATCGGTTCTAGTACGACTTCGGCAGCCCCAGGTCCCACTCGCCGACGAAGTTCAGAACCATCTCGCGGGACACCGGCGCAGTCTTGAGCAGGCGCGCGCCGTTGTACATGTCCAGGAAGCCGTACTCCTCGGTGAAGCCGTTGCCTCCGTGCACCTCGATGCAGACGTCGGCGGAGCGGATTGCCGAGTCGGCGTTCAGCAGCTTGCACATGTTGGCCAGGCTGCCGACCTCCACGGGGCCCTTGCCCGCGTCGAAGGCCCACGCCGCCTTGAGCATCAGCAGGCGCGCGGCCTCGTGGTTCACCTTGCACTCGGCCAGGGGGTGGGCGATGCCCTGGTAGCTGCCGATGGGCGCGTTGCCGAAGACCTTGCGGTCCAGGGCGTACTGGGTGGCCGCCCCGATCAGGTACTCGGACATTCCCGAACACATGGCGGCGGCCAGGATGCGCTCCGGATTGAGCGACAGGAACATGGCCACGGCGCCACCGTCCACCTCGCCCACCACGTTATCCTCGGTGATCTCCACGTCGTCGAAGTAGAGGGCGTACTGGTTGACGCCCTCGGCGAAGGAGACCGGGATGAGCTGGCTGGTGATGCCCGGGGTGTTGGTGGGCACGACGAAAAGGGTGAGGCCCTTGTGGCCGGCGCCCTCCCCTTCCTTCGTGGTCCGTGCCACCAGCAGCATGTAGTCGCTGATGTCGAAGCCGCTGATGTAGGTCTTGGAGCCGTTCAGCACGAAGCGGTCGCCGCGGTGCTCGGCGAAGGAGGTCATGGCGAAGGCGTTGCTGCCGGCGTCGGACTCCGTGATGGCGAAGCAGAAGCGGTGCGAGCCGTCGGCGATTCCCGGCAGGTAGCGCTGCTTCAGCGCGTCGGATCCCACTTTGGCGATGCACGCCGCATCCATGCAGTTCACCAGCATCACGTTGGGCGAGATCCCCAGGGCCGTGATGGACTCGAAGCCCAGCGCCTGGGCGACCAGGCCCATGCCGTTGCCGCCGTACTCCTCGGGGATCAGGGCGCCCAACAGTCCGATCTCCGCGAAGTCCTTCCAGAGCTCCTCGGGCATCTCGGCGCGCTTGATCATGGCTCGCAGCTCGGCCCTGCGCTCGACCCACGGCTTCATGGCGTCGCGCACGGTCTTCTCCACCAGCTGGTGCTCTTCGGAAAGCTCGAAGTCCAGGGGCACGGCTCACTCCTCTTTCATGATCGCGAGGACGCCTCGCGCGAGGCGCTCCAGGTCGGCTTGGGGGTCGGGCATCTCGGGCAGCAGGATTCGCTCCAGGGCCAGCCCATTCAGGGTGGTGAAGATCAGGCGCTGGGCTTCCACGTGGCGCGCGCGGGGAATGTCCGCGTCCCAGAACGTCCCCATCCAGAGGCGGTCGAGGCGCTCGCGCAGGCCCGCCAGGAAGCCCAGGGTGCGATCGCGAAATGCAGCGTCGCTGCGCAGCGCCAGCAGGATCTCGAAGCCCGCCCGGGTGTGGTCGGCGTCGTAGCCGTCCCACAAGCCGCGAACGAACGCGGCCACGCGCTCTTCCAGGGCGAGGCTTCGCGCCGGCACGCGCGCAACCGCGTCGGCCATGCGCTCGAAGCCGCGCTCCACGGCCGCGGCCAGCAGTGCGGCCTTCTCGCCGAACTGATGTTGGATGGCGCCGGTGGTGACGCCGGCTCGGTCGGCGATCCGCGCCAGGTTCGCCGCGTGGAAGCCCTCTTCCGCGATGCACGCCACTGCCGCCTCGATCACGCGCGCCCGGGTCTCCTGGCTGCGCAGCATCTGGCTGCGGCCGGAGGGGATGCGCGTGCTCTGGGGCTCCATTATGATCATAACGTAGTTTTCGCGAAGCCGTGTAGCAATGCCCCTTGAATGGCTTCTTAGAGTGCTACAGGAGGCATTTCGCATTATGGGCGATATGGAATTCGGAAACGGCCGGGTCAAACTGAGCCATGACAGCGGCCTGGCGCACGTGCTGCTGAACCGGCCCGAGAAGCGCAACGCCCTGGACCAGGGAATGTTCGAGGGCCTGCTGGAAGCGGCCCTGCACATCCAGGAGGACGCCTCGATCCGCGTCGTGGTGCTGTCAGGGGCCGGCGGCGCGTTCTGCTCGGGACTCGACTTCAGCACCTTCGGCACCATGGCCGACGGCGGCCTGGATGCCGAGAGCGACGATGTCGCGGCCGCGGCCGCCGACCTGTCGCCGGACGGCGCCAACCGGGCGCAGCAGATCGCCTGGCGCTGGCAGGAAGTTCCGGCGCCGGTGATCGCGGCGGTGGAGGGCGCGGCCCTGGGAGGCGGCTTCCACATCGCGCTGGGCGCCGACGTGCGCTTCATTGCGCCGGACGCGAAGATCGGCTTCGTCGAGATTACCTGGGGGCTGGTGCCCGACCTCTCCGGCACCCAGGCCCTGCGGCGCCTGGTGCCCCTGGACGTGGCCAA
>CAMYOO010000051.1 GCA_947260035.1 uncultured delta proteobacterium | reverse complement strand
TACCGCCTGTCGGAGCGCAGCGACCGCTGGAAGGGCCTGTGGCTGCGGCTCCGGGCATCGTGGCTCGACGAAGAGGTCTTCGACCGCGACGGCACCGACTTCCGAGTCATCCTCCGCTACGACCTTCCGGTCCTCTAAGCCGCCGCAGGGCCGCCAGCCGCGCGTCCGCCGGGCGACCGGGACGGAGCCGATACGAGTGCAGCGAGGAGTGGAACCGGGCCGCCGAGAAGGTCGGCGTGTGCGTCCGTATGTACGAGGGGACGAAGCACTCGAGCGCCACGGCCTGGCTCGCCCAGGGGTCCTCGCTGCAGATGATCCAGCGCATGCTGCGCCACGCCGACAGCCGCTCGACGGAGCGATACGCGAAGCTCGGGGACCTGGCGCTGGTGGACGTGATCCGACCCAGCAAGCGCCGGCCGCGGACCCGCAATGTGGATCCAGTGTGGATCCAGGGCGATTCGCGGTCTGCAAACCCCTCGGAAACCAATGGAATCTGGCGGGGCGGACGGGACTCGAACCCGGATGAAGAAGAGGAAAGCTGGGGGAATCGCTGCGGTTTCTTCGCGGCTGAATGTGGATCCGCTGTGGATCCAGCCAGCCGCAATCGAGGTCCGAGAACGCCCGAAGTGAGAACTCCCGTGCGGGATCTCAGGCTCGGGGGCCCGTAGGCGGCGGTTCCGCCGACCTGCTTGGCCACCGCCTCGGCAGCGTCCGTGCGCAGATCGTTCACCACGATCTCGCCGCCCTCCTCATGGAAGCGGCGCGCCATCTGCGTCCCCAGCCCGGCCCCGGCGCCGGTGATCAGAGCGAGCCTTCCTGCGAGTCGTCCAGCCATGGCGTCTCCTTCCGTGTGTGGCTGAGATCCATCCGCAGACGGCGCCGGCCGGGCGTCCAAGCGAGCCGCAGCCAACGCTTTCGCCCCCGAGGGGTTGCAGCACGAGAATGGACCCCCTCGAAAGCGGGAGACCGATGACGAAATCCCTGCCAAGCTCTCTGCAGCGCGACGAGTGCATTCGCCCGTTTGCCAGGAGACAGCGCCATGACGCATGCGTTCCAGATCGTGATCTTCGGCGCCAGCGGCGACCTGGCCCGCCGCAAGCTGATCCCGGCGCTTACGCGGCTGCACGCCGAGGGCCACCTGGAGTCGGAGTTCGCGGTGGTCGGTGTGGCGCGACGACCGAAGAGCGACGAGGAGTTCCGCCAGGAGCTTGCAGAGGCGCTGGACCCCGAGGACCGCAGCGCCTTCGAGGCGCTGGCGCCGCGGATCCACTACCACCAGGGCGACGCCAAGGATGGAGCCTCGCTGGCGGCGCTGGGCTCACGCCTGGACGCACTGCCGGGCGGCAGCGAGGCGGGTCGCCTCTTCTACCTGTCGCTCAAGCCCGACCTGTTCGCCGAGACGGCGCGGGCCCTGGCCAAGGCGGGCCTCACGGGCGCGCACCCCGGAGAGCGTGCGGCGTGGCGCCGGGTGGTCATCGAGAAGCCCTTCGGTCGCGACCTGACCAGCGCCCGCGCCTTGAACGACGACCTGCACGCGGTGCTTCGGGAAGAGCAGATCTTTCGCATCGACCACTACCTGGGCAAGGAGACGGTGCAGAACCTGCTGGGCTTCCGCTTCCACAACGCCATCTTCGAGCCGCTCTGGAACCGCCACCACGTGGAGCTGGTGCAGATCAGCGTGGCCGAGTCCATCGGCGTGGAGCAGGGGCGAGCCGCCTACTACGACGAGACGGGCGCCCTGCGCGACATGCTGCAGAACCACATGCTGCAGATCCTGGCGCTGGTAGCCATGGAGCCCCCGACCTCGCTGGACCCGAAGGCCCTGCGCAACCAGAAGGTGGACCTGCTGCGCGCGCTCCACTGCCCCGACGCCGCCGAGATCGGCTGCGCCTCCGTGCGGGCGCGCTACGGCCCGGGCGAGATCGAGGGCCGCCCGGCCCTCGGCTACCTGGACGAGGAGGGCGTCCCCCCGGACTCGCGCACGGAGACCTACGTGGCGCTGCGCGCCGAGATCGACAACTGGCGCTGGAGCGGCGTGCCGTTCCTGCTCCGCCACGGCAAGCGCCTGCCGCGGCGCTTCACCGAAGTGAAGGTCCAGTTCCGCACGACGCCCCTGCAGCTCTTCAACCAGCCCGAGGGAATGGACCCGAGCGAGTTCCGCCGGCGGCTGCGCGACGGCTCGCTGTGCCAGATCCGCCCCAATGTGCTCACCCTGTCGATCCAGCCGCGCGAGCAGATCCATCTGTCGTTCGGCGTGAAGCGACCAGGCGCCCAGATGGTGATGACCCCTGCAACGCTGGGCTTCGACTACCGCGAGCACTTCGGCGAATCGCCGCCGGAAGCCTACGAGCGTCTGCTGCTCGACGCGCTGACCGGAGACCAGACGCTCTTCCTGAGCGCCGACGAGATCGAGGCCTCCTGGCGCTACGCCGACGAGGTGCTCGAAGGCTGGGAAGGACCCGAGGCTCCGCCCCTGCTGGAGCACCCTGCCGGGAAGTGGGGCCCCGAAGAGGCCGATCGCCTGTTCCTGGGCTGCGAAGGCGGCTGGACGCGTGGCTGAGCGGGCGCTCTGGATCCGGGCGGCCGAGCCCGCCGCCGCAGCGGGGGCGCTGCTGGCCGAACTGCTCGAGCAGGTCGAGCGCGAGCGCGGCGCGCCGCGGCTGGCCATTCCAGGCGGCTCGGCCCTGGCTGCCGTCGCTGCGCTGCGCGATCGGCTCGGCGACTCGTCCGACCTCTGGACGAGCACGAAGCTGACCTGGGTGGACGAGCGCTGCGTGCCCGTGGACAGCACCGATTCCAACCGGGGCGCCGCGCTTCGCCGCGGGCTGCTCGACGATCCCGACCCCTGCGGCGTGCTGCCGCTGTTCCGCGACGGCGAGACCGGCGCACGCGCGGTGGCCCGCGTGGACACGCAGCTGATGGAGCGCTTCGCGTCCGGGCTCGACGTGGTGCTGCTGGGAATGGGGGAGGACGGGCACGTGGCGTCCCTGTTTCCCGGCGCCCCGACGCCTTCGGGCGCCCGCGTGGCGCACGTCACGGCGAGCCCGAAGCCCCCGCCCGAGCGCATCACCTTGACCCGCGCGTTCCTGGCCACGGCGCACCACACCGTGCTGTTGGCGGCCGGCGAGGCCAAGCGCTGCGCCCTCGAGCGTCTCAAGGTCGGAGACCCGTCGCTGCCGGCCCACGGTCTCCCCGGACTCACCGTGGTGACGGACCTGGATCTCGAAGCCGGCGCCGGAGGCGGACGATGAGCGCGGGGCGCGACGACATCGGCGTGGTGGGCCTGGGCGTGATGGGCGCCAATCTGGCGCGCAACCTGGCGAGCCGCGGACACCGGGTTGCGGGCTACGACCAGAGCCCCGCGGCGGCGCGCCGCCTGGCGGATGAGCATCCCGACGCAAACCTCGATCCGGTGGCGTCCTATGCGGAGCTGGTCGAGATCCTCGAGCCGCCGCGACGGATTCTCGCCATGGTGCCGGCGGGGGAGCCGGTGGACGCCGTGCTGGATGCGCTGGACCCGCTGCTGGCCGCCGACGACATCGTGGTCGACGGCGGCAACAGCCTCTTCGCCGACACCGACCGACGCAATGCGCGTGCGGCCGGCCGCCCCTGGCGTTTCGTGGGAATGGGCGTTTCGGGCGGCGCCGAGGGCGCCCTGACCGGCCCGGCGCTGATGCCGGGAGGGGATCGCGAGGCCTGGGAGCGCCTGCGCCCCCTGCTGGAGTCGATCGCGGCGGTCAGCGATGCGGGCCCCTGCGTCACCTGGTGCGGCTTCGGATCCGCCGGGCATTTCGTGAAGATGGTGCACAACGGCATCGAGTACGCCGACATGCAGCTGATCGCCGAGAGCGCCCTGCTGCTGCGACGCGGGCTGGGCCTGCAGCCGGCGGCCGTGGCCGACGTTTTCGCCGAATGGAACCAAGGCGAGCTGGAGAGCTTCCTGGTCGAGATCACCGCGCAGATCTTCCGGGTGCCGGACCCGAAGAACGCCGACGCGCTGCTGCTGGACGCGATTCTCGACAGCGCCGGACAGAAGGGGACGGGTCGCTGGACGGTGCAAGCGGCGCTGGACCTGGGCGTGGCCGTGCCGAGCCTGGCGGCCGCCGTGGACGCGCGCGTGCTCTCGGCGGGCGTGGCGCTGCGGCGGCGCGCGGAGGAGGCCTTCCGGAGCGCGCCGGCCGACCGCATCGCGGGCGTCTCGGTGGACGACCTGCGCGAGGCGCTCTACGCCGCGAAGCTGGCGAGCTACGCCCAGGGATTCGCGCTGCTGGCGGCGGGCAGCGGCGAGCACGGCTTCGAGACGGACCTCTCCGAGATCGCGCGGATCTGGAAGGCCGGCTGCATCATCCGTGCGCGGCTGCTGGACGACGTCCGCACGGCCGTCGCGGATGAGCCCGCGTCGCTGATCCTGGCGCCCGCGCTTCGCGCGGAGCTGACGAAGCGGCTTCCGGCCTGGCGCCGGGTGGTCGCGGCGGGCGCAACGGCGGGTCTGCCCACGCCGGGGCTCGCCGCGTCCCTGGCCTGGTTCGACACCCTGACCACGGCGCGCGGCAGCGCCGGCCTGATCCAGGCCCAGCGCGACCTCTTCGGCAGCCACACCTACGAGCGCCGCGATGAGCCCGGCAAGCCCCTGCACACGGACTGGTCGAAGACACCCTGAGCGCAACGGGTGCCCTCCTCAGAAGGGCCGCCGCGCAAGAGCTGCTCTGGCCCTCGATCTCCTCGATCGAGGCCTTGAAACGCCAGGGTCGCGTGGCCCTGCTCTAGGCGAGCTATCTGGGCTTCTTCGATCGGGACGAGGGCCGGGTGGAACCCGCCTCGAATCCCTTCGAGCCGGAGCGAGTGTTAACGATGTCTCCGGAATGATCTGTAAACCATGTGTCCGGAATGGACCCGCGAAACCTGGAGCAAGAGACCGGATTTGAACCGGCGACCCCCACGTTGGCAACGTGCGTCGGGAGCCCGAAAACAATGAGGAATCCAGCTAGAAAGCCGCGGGAGCCGCATCGTGCCGCAATTTCGTGCCCACCTGGGCACGCGGCAGGCACGCAACCACCCGGTCTCCAGACGGGCCGCAATCAAGGCCGGCAGCCGATGCCGCCCCTCGGGGCTCGGGGACGGGCGGAACCTGCGGAGGCTCCATGCTCGACCGCCGGATCCGATCCTGAAAGCGGACAGGACACGAGGTCCGGGACCAGGACCGCGACGGTGTGTCCCGTGCCACTCGAGACCAGGCGGAGTCCCAAGTCCCGGTCAGCTTCCCTCCGCCCGGATCCGGTCCAGCTCCGCGAGGGCTTCCTTGCTCTCCGGGATGTCGCGCATGGAACTGCCGTCGTGGCGGGAGCGGATCCTGCCCTCGCGGTCGACGATGAGTTGCGAGGGCAAGCGGCCGAGCTTCAGCAGTCGCACGGCCTGCCCGTAGCGATCCGCCACCTTGTGGTCGGGGTCGGCCAGGCCGACGAAGGAGAGCTTCTCCTTCTCCCAGTAGTCCCGGAAGGCCTCCAAGTTCTCTGGGCCGATCGAAAGGATTTCGGCGTCGCGATTGACGAACTTCTTGTAGTCGCGGCGCAACTGCGCCAGGTGCCGTCGGCAGAAGGGTCAGACGAAGCCGCGGTTGAATACGAGGACGACGTGCTTGTGTCCTCTGTAGTCGGACAGCCGAACCTTCTCGCCGTGGGTGTCGATGAGCGTGAAGTCGGGCGCTCTACGACCGACCTGGGGCGGCTTGGGCATGCGGGCTCCCTGTTGGCCGACGCGAAGCCTGTTTGGACCGAAGCAGTCATTGAAAGTAGCGGTCCTGTCGATCTGGACCACGAGGAATGCGTGCACATCGCCAGTATCGGATCGGCCACTCCCGCCGTTGCTGAGGCAGAACCGGAAGGGCCTTTCGCATGCCCAACCAATGAGGCGGAGCTTGGCGGCAAGCTCAGCGGATACGCAGAGCCTCGTCTGGAGCGCGCGCGACGAACTGCTCGCGCACGGTTGACAGGGCCGCGGACCAGACCGGAGTCAGACCCTGACTCGCCCCGCGCAGGTCCCGCCACGCCCCCTCCAGGGGGGTGCCGGACGAACCCTCTCCAAAGAACGCGACGAAGACGCCGAGCGTACCGTCCGCCCCGGGGACCGACAGCGTGCTCCCGTAGAGGCGATCCACGACCCCGATCCCGCTCTTGCGGATCAACTCCTCCACCAGTTCGCGCTGGGACGCCTGGCCCTGGGGAGCCGCGCAGGGTAGAGGAGCACCGTCCGGACCGGCCGGCACGAGCATCACGTCGGTTCTCGTGGCGAGGCGACGCAGCACCACGAGCACCGCGCCGGGACCCTCCGAGCGTGTCTCCATGCTGGATGTATAGCGCGTGCCAAGGCGCCTTCGGCTCCGTGCAGCGAGGACTTCGCCCGCGCCGGTGCGAGTCACACGGGGTGACCTCGTTCCACCTATTCCTCGTCGTCGCCCGGATAGAGGAAGCCCTCGCGCAAGGCAACGTATACGCCCGCAAGAAACAGGAAGGAGACGCCCATGCCGATGGCGAAAAGGCTTCCGTCACTCATCGCGCTTGCCGCCCAGCAGCAGCGCGCCCGCGGAGCAGATGGACGGCACCCAGATGCCGACGAAGAGACCTCGCTCCCGGTCTCCCGAGAACCAGAGCCCGACCGAGAGCAGGAAGGACACGAACGCGGCCGCGAAAATCAGTGCTTTCGCCCCCCCGTCGCCCGCCAGGAGGCGGCGGATCCGCTTGCGATTCGGTGTAATGGATTGGGTCGTCATTTTCCCTCCCTGCGTGTATTTGTAATTCCCGGATTCGATAGTTAGCACGGGGCCCGATCGCCAGCCGACGCTGGCCACGGGTGCGTCAGGATCTGGCGTCTCCCGCCTGCGTGGGGCCACTTCACGCGCCGCGGTCGCCAGGCAGGCCACGGGCAGCCTTCAGCCACCGAGATGCTCGATCACCCGATTGCCGACCAGGCTACGTGATCCGCATGGCCACGCGTGTGGTGGAGGCCGCCGAAGCTGCAGGGGACCAGGCGAGCGCCGATAGGGCACCCGCCGCATGGGGACGTGCACGCGAGGATGCTGCGCCGGAGGAGCCTCCAATCCGCGTTCCCCGCGAGCGGTATTCGAAGCCACTCCTGGCGGGGTCGCGAGACGCTTGATCCGAGTTGTGAAGGTAGAGCTGCTAGTGACCTCGTCCTGGGCCCGGATCGGCCACCCTCCCCTGCGGGGAGGAGCTTTTTCGATTTTTGTATAGATATTTTATAGACGGGAGTTAGTTTAGCGAAGGTGGAGAGGCCACAAAGGTACATCTCATGAAAATCGAGCTATCCCCCCTTCCGTACGCCATGGATGCCCTCGAGTCTTCCATCTCGTCGAAAACGTTGGAATTGCACTACGGGCGACACCACCGCGGATACGTAGAGAAGCTTCAGGGCCTGATCGAAGGCACGACGCACGAGGGAGCCGAGCTGGAGCACCTCGTCACCAATTCCAGTGGAGCCATCTTCAACAACGCGGCTCAGGTTTGGAACCACTCGTTCTACTGGAACAGCATGGCACCAGGCGGCGGCGGCCAGCCTGGGGGACGAATCGGGGTCGCGGTCAACCGGAGCTTCGGCTCCTTTGCCGCCTTCCGCGAGCAGTTCAAGAGCCGTGCCGTAGGCCTCTTCGGCTCGGGTTACTTGTGGCTCACGCTCGACCCCGGCAACGAGCAGCTGGCTCTCGAAGCACTCAAGGATGCGGACAACCCGATGCTTCACGAGAGGATCCCGCTGCTGGGGATGGATGTGTGGGAGCACGCCTACTATCTGGACTACCAGAACGCGCGGGACCGGTATGTGGAGACCTTCTTGACGAATTTGGCCAACTGGCGCTTCGCCGACGCGAATCTCGAGAAGGCAGCCTGATCGTCGAGAAGGCGGCCTGATCACAATGGACGGTCGTTTCCGGGCCAGTCCACGCTTCGACCGGTCTGGAGCATCGACCGTACGCTAGGAGCCGTCGGCTAGAGAAAGGAAGATCATGAACGACATCTCGCCTGGTCAGTTCAACCTCGTGTCCAACGCCTTCTCATTCACGATTGCCGCGATGGGCGCTACGACGCTTTTCCTATGGCTCAACCGTTCTCTGGTGGCGCCCCCCTACCGCATGGCCGTGACCATCAGCGGTCTGGTGACGGCGATCGCGCTCTATCATTACGTGCGGATTCTGCAGAGCTGGGACGCGGCCTTCCAGGTCATGGGAGGTCAGATCTCGGTGACCGGGGTCGCATTCAACGACGCATACCGGTACGTGGACTGGCTCCTGACGGTCCCGCTGCTACTCGTGGAGCTCATCCTCGTGATGCGTCTCTCGAAAGCAGCGACCGTGTCGAAGAGCGTGCGCCTGGGACTGCTGGCGGCCGCCATGGTACTGCTTGGCTACCCGGGCGAGATCTCCGATCAGGCAGGCACGCGCTGGCTCTGGTGGGGGCTCGGAATGATCCCCTTCCTCTGGATCGTCTACGAGCTCTTTGTGGGATTGAGGGACTCGATCGAAGCCCAGCCCCTGGGCGCCCGCGGTCTCGTCAACGCCGCGCGCTGGCTGACAGTCGGGGCGTGGTCATTCTATCCCCTCGTGTTCGTACTCCCGATGATCGGGTTCACGGGTGGTACGGCCGCTGCCGCCGTGCAGGTGGGCTACACGGTCGCGGATATCGTCGCCAAGGCGGTGTTCGGTGTTCTCATCTTCGCCATCGCCCTGCGGAAGTCCGAACAGGAGCCCGTCGCACAGGCCACCTAAGGACTCTGGATCGGCGATCTTCTGACTGGAACACGTCCACAGCGCAAGACGGATGCACCGGTTCGTGTAGGACCTACCGCTTCGATTCGAGATCGAAGTCCGGTGGTCCCACGGTAACGATGCCCAGACCCCCGTCGACCGTAAGCAGGTCTCCATCGCGTACACGGTCGACGAGCCCGGAGACGCCATTGACGCACGGGATGCCCAGCTCGCGAGCGATGATGGCGCCATGGATCAGCATGCCCCCACGACGCTCCACGATGGCACTTGCCAGGGGAACGAGTTGGGTCATCGTGGGCTGGATCGCATCGCACACGAGCACCTCGCCGGCCTGAAAGCGCCCCAGGTCCTCGGCGCCGCGGACACGACGGGCACGGCCCGTGGCGAGGCCCGGCCCAGCCGGCTGACCGATCAGCTGTCGCGGATACACGCCGCCCGCAGCTTCCGACGGCTCCGCCTTCGGCCGCGCGCGCGCTGCGATCGCCATGCGCTCCTGGGACGGCTCGCGCAGGGCGGTGGCCACGATCGGCGCGATCTCTGCGTCGAGCGCGATCTCCCCCCCCAGCCGACCCGCGATGCGCAGGCGCTCCAGGCCCAGGCTCAGCGCACGCAAGACCTGGCTCTCGATTCGGCTCAGGAGGAGATTGTCGTCGTCGCGCAGACGCCAGCTCACGCGGGCGATGCGAAGTACCTCGCGCGCCTCGTCGTGGCGGGCAGAGCCCACGGCGGCGAGAAGACGCTGCTCGAGTTCGTGCACCGATCCGGCATCATCGACCGCGGCGGGCTCGCCCCGATCTCGTTCAGCAAGGGTCAGCAGGAGCCGCACGAGGAAATCCAGACGACCGGAAAGCCGCTCGCCCTCGTAGCAGACGTCCATCACGCCGTGCAGAAGCTCGTGACAGGCCTCGATGAATTCACGCCCACCGGGGAGCTGCGCCAGCCGCTCGAGCGCGGCGCGTTGCTCGACCTCGCTCTCGCGACCGACCGCGTCGGCGATCCCGCGGCGCAGCGCCGCGCTCTCGCGCAGGCGGCCCGCCAGCGCGACGATGCGCTCATTGCGCACCGAGGCGGCCAAGGGCGCATGCTTCAGAAGTCCCACGAACTCGTACGGATCGCGCGGCCTCACCGCCTCGTCGTAGTAGCTCCCGAGCTGGCGTACGCCGTGGGCGAGGGGAATGAACTCATCCCAGTAGATCCCGCGCCAGCGGGAGAGCGCGCCTCTGCGCCCGTCGATCTCGTCGGCCAGCTCGACGTCGTTGCAGCCCTCCAGGTCCTTCCCGGCGAGGCCTTCGATCTCGCGAGAGAGCTGCGGGATCAGTTCATGCTCGACGCGATCGCAAAGGCGCGCGAGTTCGGCGGCGCCGGGCCGCAGCGACAGGTACCAAGCGCGTGTGTCCTCCTCCGCGGACGGGAGCGAGCTGATGGGGCGCGCCTGGAGCAGAGCGAGGTTGTCGTGGCGATCCGTCCACTCGATGTCCGGGGGCCAGCCGAAGAGCGCCTCGACGTCGAGCAGCGTCCGCATGAGGATCGAGAGGTCCGCCGGCTGGAGAAGCGGGACAGGACTGGACTCAGCGCCCCGATCTCCCGGCCGCCACTCCAGCACCACTCCGCTTGGGCGAGAAAGCGTCCAGCGATCGGGGTCGATCCTGCCATCTACCAGATCGCTGCAGGGTCCGGGGACGGCCTCGACGATCGCGCGATCGGCCTCGGCTCGCAACGGATCGCGCGCAAAGGCGACTCCCGAGCAATCGGCATGGATCATCCCCTGGACGACGACGGCCATCGCGCTGCTTGTCGGGTCGAGCGCGAGCTCCCGTCGGTAGAGCAGCGCCGCATCCGACCACAGCGAGGCCCACACCACCCGCACCGCATCGAGCACGGACTCGCTGCCCATGAGTTCCACCCTGGACTCATGCAGCCCCGCGAAGGATCGCCCTTCGGCGTCCTCGGCAGGGGCCGAGGACCGAACGGCCCAGCGCACCTCCGGATCGGAAGCCGCGATCTCTCGAGCAATGTCTCCCACCAACTCCGGGGGAACCGGGGCGGCGAGGAATGCCGAACGGATCCGCAGCGCGGCATCCCAGATCTCTTCCCAGCGCATCTCGTCGAGGGGCTTGCGGCCCAGCTCCATCTGGATCGTCGACGTGAGCCGATTGCGCTCGACGAAGCTGCGGTACGCGTCGGTGGTGACGCAGAAGCCGTCCGGCGCGCGAAAGCCCGCCCGGACGAGCTGGGCGAGACGCAGCGCCTTGCCTCCGATGAGTTCCAGCGGGGAGGCTGCGGCCTCCCGGAGCGGAATCAGCCAGGGGTTGCCGGAATCCACTGGCGAACCTCCTGGAAGCGCACGACGTGGAGGAAGCGCGCGATCTCGATCTGGAAGAGCGCCGTCGAAGGCGCTGCAAGGAAGGAGTCGAGGTAGGGATGCCGTTCGAGCAGGCGCTGCGCCCACCGATCGAACTCCTCCTCCCGATCGACGCGCACGGCGCGTCCCGTGGCCGTGATGGCCTCGATCCGGGTCATGTCGTGCACGAATCTCGCGCGGTTGTCCACGACCAGCGAAACCCGGTCGCAGCCCGTCAGGAGCTCGTACTTCCGGGTCGTGATCGGCGTCGCGAAGGCGGCGGCCGAGAGGTCGGGGGCGAAGGCATGGGCCACCAACGATCCGTACGGTTGCTGGCTCCCCTGCGTGCAAAGCACGCCATAGAGCTCGCTGTCGACCAGCGCTCGGATCCGCTCGGGAAGCGGCGGCTCGGACGCGGGCTCCGCAGAGCGCAAGGCGCCGGCACCCAGCGCGGGTTCGTCGGGCTGGCTCATGAGGTCCCCCCTACTCTCCGCGATCCGGATCGCCAAGAGCGCCTCGACCGTGGCCTGCCGCATCCAGTAGGTCTATCGCAGGAGACGACCCGACCGCAGCTTGCCGCATCATTCCTCCATGTCGAGCTTGCGCGGGAGCTTCGAAAGCTGGTCTGTGGTGAGGGCGGCCCGGATGAAGTCTCGATTCAGCTCGGCGATGTAGCGTACGGGGATTCCCTTCGGGCAGGCGGCCTCGCACCGATAGTGGTTGCTGCAGCCGCCGAACCCCTCTCCGTCCTGGGCCTCGATCATGGAGACCGCACGCTTGAGACGCTCCGGCTGGCCCTGCGGCAGATAAGCGAGATGGGCCGCCTTCGCCGCCACGAAGAGCATGGCCGACGAGTTGGGGCAGGCCGCCACGCAGGCCCCGCAGCCGATGCACTGGGCCGCATCGAAGGCGATCTCGGCGTCCTCCTTGGGCACCGGGATCGAGTTGCCGTCGGGTGCTGAGCCCGACTTCATCGAGACGAAGCCACCCGCCGCGATGATGCGGTCCAGGGCGTCGCGGTCCACGACCAGATCCTTGAGCACTGGGAACGCCGCGGCGCGCCACGGCTCGATCACGATTCGCTGACCGTCCTCGAAGTGCCGCATGTAGGTCTGGCAGGTCGTGGCACCTCGAAGGGGACCGTGTGGATGACCTTTGATGACGAGCGAGCAGGAGCCGCAGATGCCCTCGCGGCAGTCGTAGTCGAACTCGATGGGGTCGATACCCGCGTCGGCGAGCTGCACGTTGGCGACATCGAGCATTTCGAGGAATGACATGTCGGGCGTGATGCCTTCCACCGGGTACGTCTCGAAACGCCCGTGCGCGGACCGGTCCTGCTGACGCCAGACCTCGAGCACGAAGTTCACTTGTAGCTCCTCGCAGTGGGCTCGACCGCCTCGAAGACGAGCGGCTCCTCGTGGCGTGCAGGGGCCTCGTCGACACCGCGCCACTCCCAGACCGCCACGTGGGAGAAACGCTTGTCGTCGCGCAGCGCCTCGCCATCCGGCGTCTGGTGCTCCTCGCGGAAGTGGACCCCGCAGCTCTCGTCGCGGGCCAGGGCGTCCAGGCACATGGTCTCCGCGAATTCGAGGAAGTCCGCGACCCGGCCGGCGCGCTCCAGGGCGCGGTTGAGTTGGCCGGCTCCGCCGGTCACCCGCGCCTCCCGCCAGAAGCGTTCGCGCAACTCGCGCACGGCGTCGATGGCGCGTTGCAGACCCTCCGTGGAACGCAGCATCCCGCACTCGTCCCAGAGGATGCGCCCGAGGTCACGGTGGAAGGCCTCGATCGGACGCGAGCCGTCCATGGCCACGAGCCGTCCGATGACGCGGGCCACCTCGTCCTCGACGTCCTGGAATGCGGGGTGATCGGTCGCAACCGCCTCCAGGCGGTTGGCCGCCAGGTAGTCGCCCAGCGTGAGAGGCACGATGAAATAGCCGTCCGCCAGACCCTGCATCAGGGCGCTCGCGCCGAGACGGTTCGCCCCGTGGTCGGAGAAGTTCGCCTCGCCGATCACGAAGAGACCTGGGGTCGTAGCCATCAGGTGGTAGTCGACCCAGAGACCGCCCATGGCATAGTGAGGGGCCGGGAAGATGCGCATGGGTGCCGCGAAGGGATTCTCTCCCGTGATCCGCTGGTACATCTCGAACAGATTCCCGTAGCGCTCCTCGATCGTGCGGCGGCCGTGCCGTGCGATTGAGTCCCGAAAGTCGAGGTACACGCCCCGGCCCAGCGGTCCCACGCCGCGCCCTTCGTCGCAGACCCGCTTCGCGGCGCGGCTGGCGATGTCCCGCGGCGCGAGGTTCCCAAAGGCCGGGTAGACGCGCTCGAGGTAGAAGTCCCTCTCCGCGTCGGGGATCTCGCTCGGCGCACGCCCGTCGCCCGGCGCCTTCGGCACCCAGATCCGCCCGTCATTGCGCAGCGATTCCGACATCAGCGTGAGCTTCGCCTGGTGCTCGCCGGAGGGCGGGATGCACGTGGGGTGGATCTGGGTGAAGCTCGGGTTCGCGAAGAAGGCGCCGCGTTTGTGCGCCCGCCACGTGGCGGTTACGTTCGATCCCGCAGCGTTGGTCGACAGGTAGTAGGCATTCGTATAGCCACCCGTCGCCAACAACACCGCGTCGCCGGCCCAGCGGCGGATCTCGCCCGTCACCAGGTCACGCGTGACGATGCCCCGCGCGCGGCCTTCCACCACCACCAGGTCCAGCATCTCGGTGCGCGGGTGCATGCGCACCCGGCCCGCCTGGATCTGTCGCTCGAGCGCGCCGTAGCAGCCCAGGAGTAGCTGCTGACCCGTCTGGCCGCGGGCATAGAACGTGCGCGAAACCTGGGCGCCCCCGAACGAGCGATTCTCGAGCAGCCCCCCGTACTCGCGGGCGAAGGGTACGCCCTGGGCAACAGCCTGGTCGATGATGGAGTTGCTGATCTCGGCGAGGCGCCAGACGTTGGCCTCGCGGGAGCGGAAATCACCGCCCTTGATCGTGTCCCCGAAGAGGCGCCCGACGCTGTCGCCGTCGTTCTGGTAGTTCTTGGCCGCGTTGATCCCTCCCTGGGCGGCCACGCTGTGGGCGCGGCGGGGGCTGTCCTGGAAGCAGAAGCACTCGACCGAGTACCCCAGCTCGCCGAGACTCGCCGCCGCGGAGGCGCCCGCGAGACCCGTCCCCACCACGAGGATCCGGTGCTTCGGGCGGTTTGCCGGCGCCACCAAGCCGAGCTCCTCCCGGCAGCGGGTCCACTTCTCGTCCAGCGGACCGTCGGGGATGCGGGCGTTGAAGCTCACGGGCGGCCGGCCTCGACGACGGCCACGGAGGTGACCTCGGGCGAGCCGGCGAAGCCCAGGAAGACCAGCACCGGGAGTGCCAGGTTGCCCAGCGTGATCGCCGCTATGAGCGCGAGGCCCAGGTTCTTGACGAGCTGGTTCGCGTATTCGTAGCGTACGCCGATTGTCTGGAGGAAACTCTGCCCCGCATGGGCCAGGTGAATGCCGAGGAGCGTCACCGCCACGACGTAGCTGCCGGCAATCCAGGGGTTGCGGAAGCCTGCCACCAGCATCCCGTACACATCGTGCCGACCCTGCGCATCGACCTGCGCGTACGCGTCCGGTAGCACGGCACCGAAGGTGAAGTGTGCCAGGTGATAGATCACGAAAGCAAGCACCACCAGGCCGGTAAGCGCCATGGAGCGCGAGGTGACCGTCGACAGCGGCTGGTCGAGACCGTTGTGGTAGCGGAGCGGCCGGGCCGCCCGGTTGTCGCGGGCGAGCGAGATGCCGAGCCACACGTGCAGCCCGAAGACCGCGACCAGGCCTATGCGCGCGGGCCACAGGATCGGATTGGCCTTGAGCCAGGCGGCGTAGGCGTTCAGGGCCTCGCGCCCCTGGAACACGTACAGATTGCCGAACAGGTGCGTCAGCAGAAAGCCGATCAGGAGAAAACCCGTCGCGGCCATCAGCACCTTGCGCCCCACCGACGTGCGGAGCAGGGCCAGAATCCGTCTCACGATCGCCTCCTCGAGCGCCCGGAAAGAGCCTAGCGTGCGCTCCGTGCGGCGCTGCCCGCCGACCGGGCGATCCCGGCCAGCATCCCGCGGAAGACCGCTGCGTGAAGGGCGTAGATCCCGTACCAGTAGACCAGCCCGAAGAGCCCGGTGGGATCGAAGATCGCGGTCTGCCGGATGACGGAGCCACGCTCGGTGGGCTCGACCTCGAACTCCAGCCAGGCCCGGCCCGGCACCTTCATCTCGGCCCGGAGGCGTAGCCGATGGTCGGGCTCGTAGGCCTCGACGCGCCACCAGTCGATCGTGTCGCCCACGCGGGGATGTTCCGGATCCGGTCGGCCCCGACGCACGCCGACACCACCGACCAGGAGATCGATGAAGCCGCGGATGCGCCAGAGCCAGTCGTATGCATACCAGCCCCTCCGACCGCCGATGCGCCGGA
>CAMYOO010000050.1 GCA_947260035.1 uncultured delta proteobacterium | reverse complement strand
AGTGAGCCGCAGGCGAGCGGAGGGGCTCGGCCGCCTAAGGATTGCAAGCCCGAGGCAATCGGCTACGCGCGAACTCCGGAGTTGGACGAGGGCGCGCAGTGAGCCGCAGGCGAGCGGAGGGGCTTGTCCGCCTAAGGATGGGACCGCGGTCCGTCGGGCCTACGAGGGGTTATTCCTCAGACCACGCACCGCATGGTTGATGCGCGCCCGCGCGGCGGCGTCGAGGTCTTCGAACTCGATGCCCATGCCGGTCGGGTCGCCACGGTCGACCCACACTACGCGTCCGTGCGTGCGGACCGGGTCGTCGATTCCCGGCAGACGGAACTGCAGCTTGACCATCGTGTCCACGGGGCACGGATCCGAGGTCTCGATGAAGAGTCCGCCCTCGTTGATGTTGCGCGTGAAGTCGCAGAAGAGGGCGTCGACGGTCGAGTAGTCGACGCGGATCTCCAACGCCGTGCGCTCGGTGCGGCGCTGGTTGATGTGCACCTCGCGTTCCTTCTGTGCGGCGGCGGGGCGGTTTGTCTGACCCATGACGTCCTCCCACCTCGCTCATCGGCCCCCGGCGGGATCTCCTGAAGGCGCCTGGCCCGGTGCCGGCAACAAGCCCCGATTCCCCGGGGGCTCGGGGTCCAAGGCGTCCCCGGACAGGTCGCCGTCCTCCCTGAGGCTGTGGTATCCGCCCTCCGCCACCACCACGTGGTCCAGCACCCGGATTCCCAGGAGATCTCCCGCCCGGGCCAGCCGGGCGGTGATCTCGCGGTCCTCACGGCTGGGCGTGGGGTCGCCGCTGGGGTGGTTGTGGACCAGGGCCACAGCGGCGGCGGCCTCGCGGATCGCGGGGCGGAATACCTCGCGGGGGTGGACCAGGCTGGCCGTGAGGGTGCCTCGGGAGACGGGCTCGGTCCGGATGACCCGGTGACGGCCGTCCAGCAACACCACCAGGAACTGCTCCGTGCGGGCGTCGCGAAGCCGGGCGCGGAAGTGTTGGTAGAGGTCCGCGGGGCCGCGCAGGGGCTCGCCCGGATCCAGCGTCCGGCTGGCTACGCGCCGGCCGATTTCCAGCGAGGCCATCAGGCTGGCCGACTTGGCCGGCCCCACCCCGGGCGCGTCGCGCAGCTCTCGCTGGGCGGCTCGGGCCAGGCCGCGCAGCCCGCCGTCCCGGCCGAGGAGCGTGCGGGCCGTCTGCAGCGCATCGCCGGCCGGGCCCCCGGTGCGCAACACCAGGGCCACCAGCTCCGCGTCCGACAGCGCCTCGGCCCCGAAGCGCGCCAGCCGCTCTCGCGGCAGATCGAGTCGTTCCGACACGGCAGGAGGCTACGCGCACTCCGGGGTGGGAGCACCATGCCCCGGGGTTCACGCGGGTTTATCCTTAGGCGGCCGAGCCCCTACGCTCGCCTTCGGCTCACTGCGCGCGCCGCAAGGGGCCCCGCGCCCAGGCGCAGTCCGTCGGGCGGCGCTTGCGGGCCATAGGCTCCGTCGGCATCACCCCCACGTGTAGGGCTTAACGGCGGTCTCCCGGCCGGCGTCGAGATCGGACCTGTGCCCTACCCGCGCGGCTGCATCGACGGAGCCTATGGCCCGCAAGCCCGAGGCAACCCGCTACGCGCGAACTCCGGAGATGGACGAGGGCGCGCAGCGAGCCGAAGGCGAGCGAAGGGCATTGTCCTGCTAATGATTGCAGGATTTCTCCGCGGACTCGGCGCTGGAGAGAGCGGCGGCGAAATCCGCGCGCGTCATCTCGGGGGCCAGCAGGCCGCGGAGGACGTCGCTGCGCTGATTCGCGGGCTCGAGCAGCGCGACGAAGCGGCGCAGCAGGGCCAGGTAGCCCTTGGCGTTGGCCGCGTCGTTCTGGGCCGCGGCCAGCTGCAGGGGTACCTGCGTGTCATAGCGGGTGCCGTCCACCAGGACGACCGTGCCGCCTGGGGAGACCTCGCCCAGCCGGCGCATGGCCGCGCGCAGGTAGGGATCGATGAAGCTGCCCTTGGGAGTGAGCGCGCGCGAGAGCGACGCGACGCCTACGCCCTCGCGCAGTCCAGCGTCGAAGCGCGTCGCACAGCCCGAGACGTCGGCGGTCCGAATCCGCGCCAGCGCATCCTTGGCCTGCTGGATGCCCTCGGTGCCGGCTCCGGGGGCCACGATGTCCACGGTGTACAGGTGCAGGTCGCGGATCGGGTCGCGTCCCTGGCGCGAGCGCAGCTCGGGCTGGCCACCGTCGGCCCCAGCCCCGAGCGTCACCTGGAGCACCAGGTCCTCGCCGAGCTGGGTTGCGACGACCCGGGTGACCAGCGGGCTGCGCAGCTCTTCGAGGGAGTCGCCCAGGCCCTTCGCCTTGGCGGTCTCGTTCAGCGCAGCGGAGAAGCCATCCTTGCGCTCCTGCAGGCGCAGGGTCAGCGCCTCCTTGGTGTAGAACGTCAGCGCAGAGCGCCCGGCCAGGTAGGTGTGCGCGACGGCCTCCAGGAGGTTGGGCAGCGGCGCCATCTCCAGGTGCACCTCCTTGGTGCGCGACTTCACCTTCACGGTGGTCTCGACGACCCGGTATCCCTCGGCGAACGCGCGCACTACCACCACATCCTTCGGATTGGCATTGATGCGCTTGGGGAGCAGCACGGTCACGGGTGCGTCGGCTTGCTCGAAGCGTTTCTGGAAGCCCGCCCGTACGTAGAAGAGATCCACCATGGCGTCGGGCGGCGTGGTGGTGACCTCGATCTTGCGCTCGCCGTACCAGTGGCCTGGGCCCGTGAAGATGGAGCCGAGCGGCGCGAACACGTTGCGCATGCCGAAGTAGTCGCTGCCGCCGGGGAAGAGTTCGACCACTTCGGCACGTACCGGGAGGGCCGCTACCAGCAGGGCCAGGCCCGCCACCCATCCGATCACTCGCCGCAACGATGCTCCTCCGCCGCCCCGCCAGGGAGCGGCCGAGGGTATCAGAAGCCGTCGCCGCCGGACGAGTCGGGGCCCGGATCGAGCCGTGCGGCGAGCGCCCCTGCGTCATCGCCTACGACGCGCAGCGCACTGGCCAGAGCGGCTGCTTCGCCGCGCTCCTGAGCCCGTTGGATCAGGGCGGCGATGAAGGCCTCGCGGTCGGAAGACGGTAGGGCCCGCAGCGCCCCCAATGCGGCCATGGGGTCCCGGCGGGCCCGATCGAGCACGGCGTCGGCATCGGGCACCGGGCTCACGGGGGCGGCGGCGGCTCCCAGGCTCGGGCCCAGCTCCAGGTCCGGCGCCGCAGCCGGCGCCTCGCGCAGCGCGGCCCGCAGGGCATCGGCGCGCTCACCCGGGTCCGGTCCACCACCCCGCAAGACGGCCACGGCCAGCAGAGCGACGGCCAACGCAGCCATCCCGGCGCGCAGGTCCGAGAAGCGGCCGAGCGGCCCCAGCAGCCAGTCGAATCGACTGGGCTCGCCCTCGCCGTCGCGCAGCCGCGCGATGATGCGCTGCGCCAGGTGCGGTGGAGCCTCCACCTCGGGAAGCGCGCCGAGCAGCTCCACCGTGCGTTGAAGGGCGTCCAGCTCGGCTGCGCAGCCCTTGCAGGTCTCCAGGTGGGCGCGAATCCGCGCCCGCTCGGCGTCGCCCAGGTCGCCGTCCAGATAGGGGCTCAGGCGCTTGAGGGTGCGAGGGCAGCTCACGGCACCTCCCCACGCTGCAGGACGGGCTGCAGTCGTTCCCGAAGCAGGCCCCGCGCGCGATGGATGCGCGACTTCACCGTGCCCACCGGCACGCCCAGGGCGGTCGCGATCTCTCCGTAGCCGAGCCCCTCGATATCGCACAGCACCAACGCCAGGCGCAGGGGCTCGGGCAGCTCGGCCAGGGCCTCCTGGACCATGCGTCCCAGCTGGGCGCCGGCCGCCGCGGACTCGGGGTCGCGGGGAGCCTCGGGCAGGTGGTCGCCCGCCGCCTGGCGCTCGGCCAGGCGCCGGTGCCAGTTGCCGCGGCGGCCCAGGCCCCGGCGCCGGTTGAGGGCGCCGTTGGCGGCCACCCGGTAGACGAAGGTGGAGAAGCGGGCCTCGCCTCGGAAGCGCCGCCCGTGGCGGTGGAGATTCAGGAAGGTCTCCTGGGCCACGTCTTCGGCTTCGGCCGGGTCGCCCAGCATGCGCAGCAGGAAGCGGTAGACGCGGCTTTCGTGCCGGCGCACCAGCTCCTCGAAGGCGCCCGGGTCACCGGCCTTCCAACGGGCTACGAGCTCCCGATCCGGATCCTCGGCCGGAGGGGTCCCCCGGGTGCGGGAGCCCGCCAGCGTCCAGTCTGAGGTGACCGATGCGCTCACGTCCGAAGGACACCGCTCCCCGGTGTCGGGTTCCTCGGTCCCTCCGGGGGGGCGGGTCACCGGGTGTCCAGCTTGTCCAGCCAGGCCAGGACGTCGGCGTACACGGTTTCGGCCTCGGGCTCGTTGAAGATCTCGTGGCGGAGGCCCGGGTAGGTCCGCAGCGCGCTGCCGGTCGAGGTCAATCCGGCGGCAAAGGTCTGGCTGCCCTCTAGAGGGGCGATCGGGTCGTCCTCTCCGTGCAGCACCAGCAACGGGACCTCCACGTCTCCGGCCCCCCCGTGCAGGCGGTGGGCGGCGTCGAACATCTCTACGGCCAGCGAGAGGGTCAGCTTGTGGAAGACCAGCGGGTCCTCCTCATACTGGCGGATCACCTCCGGGTCCTTGGAGAGCCCGGCCAGCGGCAGGTTGGCGGCGATCGAGGCGCGCGGCGTCACGCGCCGAGCCAATCGGGCCACTTGCAGGCGCCAGGCCGGCAGCGCCTCGTCCAGCTTGAAGGCCGCGCACGAGCTGACCGCTGCGGCCACAGCCGGCCGGCGCTCGCGCAAGAAGCTGGCCAGGATCAGGCCGCCCATGCTGTGGCCGACCAGCACGACGGGCAGGCCCGGATGCTCCGACTTCACCGCGTCCAGCAGGATGGCGGCGTCGTCCAGGAACTCGTCGAAGCGCTCTACGTGGCCGCGCGTACCGTCGGAGCGGCCATGGCCGCGCTGGTCGTAGGCGTGGACCGCGCAGCCGCGCGCCGCGAACCAGGCGCTCGGCGCCTCGTAGCGCCCGCTGTGCTCGGCGAAGCCGTGGATGATGAGCATGGCGCGCTGCGGCTCGGGAGGAAGCCAGGTGCGGCGGAACAGACAGAGACCCCCGGACCCCTCGAGGCTGGATTCGCTGCGGCGCAGCTGCGAGGTGTGCACCGGCGCTCAGCCCCGAAGCAGGCGGCGGTAGAAGACGCGCGCGCTGCGCACGCGGTTCAGGTAGGCGACGCTGCGAATTTCGGAGCCCCAGAAGTAGGCCGAGATCCCATCCTCTTCGCCCAGCCGGCGGATGTTGTGAGCCAGGATGACGCAGCCGGCCTCGACGTTGGTCTCCACGGTGGTGTAGTTGCCGGCGAGATCCAACCTCGCCGCCATGTGCGGCATGACCTGCATCAGGCCCAGAGCGCCCTTGGGGCTCCGGGCTCCGATCCGCGCGTGGCTCTCCACCTCGAGCACCGCCAGGACCAGGTCCGGAGCCAGCTCGTACTTCGCCGCGTTGCGGTTCACCGCGCTCCAGATCCGCTCGGCCCCAGCCTGGGAGAGACCCGGGTTGAGGCTGCGGATGTGCTCGGAAACGCGAGCGGCGCGGTGCTGGGTCCGCGCTGTCTCGCCAGCGGGCGCGGCCGCCGGCGGCCCACCCGAAAGCAGGGCGAAGGACGCGAGCACCACCGCGGCGACGTGAAGTCGGCTCATGGGCCCCCCGGAAAAGCCGTGAGAGGATATCCGAGCCCCGTCCCCCCCGCCAAAGCCGCCAAGACACGCCGATTTTCGCGTAGATTTCTCAGCGGGCCGCCGGAAGCGGGATTCTTTCGTGAGCGGGGTCACCTTCATGCGCTTCTGCGCATTCCCTTCGTAGTGCGAACGCCCCTGAATCGTTTGCCCCTCGGAATCCGCCTCTGGTACTCTCCTGCCTGTTCGGGGGCGCTGTTCCAAACGCTGTTTCGCGTCCTGCGTCGGGAGCCCATGACCGAGAACCCCCCTGTGTCCAACACATCGTTGGAGCTACCCACCGTCGGCTTGCTGGCGGGACTGGCACATCTTCACCAGACGGTGCTGGTCGTCGATCAGAGCGATCGCGTCGTATGGATCAGTGACGCTCTCCGGGAGCTTTCCGGTCGGGAGTCTCCGGTTGGACAGAGTGCGCGCGCTCTCTTCAGCGAGCACGAGTCTCACGGCGCCATCCATCGGCGCGTGATGCAGCAGGGCTACGTCGCCAACGAACGCATTGCTTTGCTGCACGAGGATGGACGCGAGATTCCGGTGGAACTCAGCATTGGCCCGGTTCCCAACTCCTACGGCTCGGGTTTGTACCTGGCCGTGGTGCGACGGGAAGAGGACGGCGCGGAGGAAACGTCGCTTTCGGTGCCCGGGATGGGGTACTTCCGCTCGATCCTCGACAGCGCGTCCGACGCGGTGGTGGCCCTGGATCGACGCGGTTACGTGACCTACGCGAACCCGGCGCTCAAGCAGGTGTTGGGCCTGCCCTCAGAGCGCCTGTTGGGTCTCCCGGTGTCGCTGGCCTTTTCGCGGCGCGGGGCCCTGGACGGCCTGGCCGAGGCCCTGCGACCCGGTCGCGACGGCCAGGGGGTGGAGCTGGAGGTCACGCGAAAGGGCGGCGGCACGCGCATCCTGTCGGTGACCGCCAATCCCATCATGCTCCCCAGCGGCAGCTGCGGCGGGACCGTGGCGTTCCTCCGCGACGTCAGCGATCAGCGTCGCTCGGAGACCGATCTGGCGCTGAAGAACCAGGAGCTGGAGCACTACGTACACGCGGTTTCCCACGACCTGCGCACGCCGCTGGTCTCCCTGCTGGGTTTCTCGCGGCTGCTCGCCCAGGACTACGGAGACGTCCTGACCGACACCGGCCGTCACTTCCTGGATCGAATCGAGCAGGCCAGCCGCTCGATGGAGACGCTGATCAACGACCTGCTCGAGCTCTCCCGGATCGGCACCGCCAACGGCCAGCGCGACTGGGTCGACCCGCTGCCGGTCCTGAAGCAGCTGGCCAACGAGCTCAAGCCCCGGCTCGAAGCCCAGGGCATCGCGTTGACCCTGCCCGCTTCGCCGCCCCTGGCGTTTTGCATCCGGACGCAGCTCTATCAGATCTCTTCCAACCTGATCGGAAACGCGATCGAGCACATGGGCGAGTGCGACGACGCCCGGATCGATGTGGCCGCCGACGGCACCGAGGATGGCGTTCGACTGCGCGTGACGGACAACGGCGTTGGTATCCCGCCCGAGGGGCAGGCCCGCGTTTTCGAGATCTTCCACACCGGCGTGCGTCGGCCCGGAGCGCGGCGCGGCACCGGCATCGGACTGGCGATCGTGAAGAAGATCGCCGAAGCCCACGGCGGCCGGGCCTGGGTCGAGAGCGCGCCGGGCGCCGGCGCTTCGTTCTCCGTCCTGCTGCCCGGCGCATAGCCTCGTCCTCCCGGCCCGATCGGGCTTCGCTCGGGCGATTTCGGTAGGCTGCCCTCGCCGTGTACCCCGTCCTGTTCGAAATCTTCGGTTACCCCGTCTCCAGCTTCGGCGTGATGCTGGCCTCGGCGTTCCTGGTGGGCGCCTGGATCACCGGCATCCGCATGAAGGAGGAGGGACTCGATCCCGAGTTGGCCACCACCCTGATGCTGTGGGTCATGGTGGGCGGCATCGTCGGCTCGAAGCTCTACTTCGCAGTGGACGTCTCGCTGCGGACCGGAACGCCCTTTACTCAGCTCCTCTTCGCGCGAGACGGCATCACCTGGTACGGGGGCCTGATCCTCGCCACGCTGGTCGGCGCCGTGGGCTGTCGCTATCACGGCGTGCCGGTGAAGACCTTTGCCGACTGCACCGCCGTAGCCGGGGCCGTGGGACAGTCGGTCGGCCGGCTCGGCTGCTTCCTGGTCGGCGACGACTACGGCCGGCCCAGCGACGCCCCCTGGGCCATGGCGTTTCCGGACGGCGCGCCGCCCACGCTGGCGCGCGTCCACCCCACCCAGCTCTACGAGATCGCCTGGCTCATGCCGGTCGCCGGCTTTCTGTGGTGGCGGCGCAAGAAGAGCCCGTTCCTGTTCGGTGAGTATCTCGCGCTCAACGGCCTGGGCCGGCTCTTCATCGAGAAGCTGCGCATCAATCCCGCGGTGGCGTTGGGCTTGACCGAGCCCCAGTGGATCGGGATCGGGCTGATCACGTTGGGGATGGGCGGCTGGCTCTACTACTACCTGCGTCCCGTCGGGACGCCCGAATGAGCGCGCCGCAGCGCGGCACGCCCACCCGCGAGCGGCTGCTCGACGTGGCGGAGAAGGAGTTCGCCCGGTACGGCTACGCGGGCGCTCACCTGCAGAGCATCGGCGAGCAGGTCGGCGTGCAGAAGACCGCCCTCTACTACTACTTCCCCAGCAAGTCGGCGCTCTACACCGCGGTGATCCAGTCGATGCTCGAGGCGTTCGAGCAGGTGCTGAGCCCGGCGCTCGAGCGGCCCGGCACCCATCGCGAGCGTCTTCAGGATGCGGCCGCGAGCTTCAACGACCTGCTCGCGCGCCGGCCCAACTACGGTCGGATCCTGATCCGGATCTTCATCGACGGAGCGGGTGTCGAGTACGAGCAGGTTGCGCCCACCATCGAACGCGTGATCGGAGGAGTGATGGCCTTCCACGGCGAAGCTGTGAAGGCGGGTGCGTTCGCCCCGCGCTCGTCCCGCCACTTCTTTCTCAGCTTCTTCGGCATGACCCTGTTCCACTACGCGGCGCCGGAGTTCAGCGCGGGGATCCTGGGTGTCGAGGACGTGTTCGCCGAAGACGTGCGCGACAAGCGGCGCGACGAGGTGCAGAGCTTGCTGCTGGAGGGCGTGCTGCCCCGCGAATCAGGCGTCTGACGTTTCCGGCGTCGGAGTCTGCCAGGTCGCGGCGGCGCGACGGGCGCGTGGCGCCAGGGACTCCAGCTTCTCGCGCAGCACGGCGGCCCGCTCCACGACGGCGGGTGACTCCGCATCGGTGCGGCCGGCGATGCGTTCCGCTGCGGCGTGGGCCAGGTCGGCGAACGCCTCGCTCCTGGACTCGGGTGGACCGTCCAGCCAGCCGGCGAGGCCCTCCAGCGCCTCGGACGAACGTCCATCCAGATAGGCGTTCATTCCGGTGGCGTAGGCGCGCAGCGCCGCCAGATCGCCTCTGGCCTCGAGGCGACGGTCCGCCTCGTCCAGAGCCTCCAGCGCGCGGGAGAAATAGCCGCTGGCCAGATACGCCTGGGCCGCCACGCGGTAGCCTTCGCCGGCGCTCCCATGAATCTCGGCAAGCATGGCGTCCAGTCCTTCGTCGAAGACCGCCTCGATCTGTGGGCGGCACTCGACCAGGTAGCGCGTGGCCAGGCCGTTGCTGCGGTGCGCGGCCAGCAGGCGCCGGAACTGGTTGCGCGTCTGCTCCAGCAGGGTCACGGTCTCTTGGAGCGCTTCGTCCAGGCGCACCGCGTTGGCCGCCAGGATCTTCTCGAACTCGCGAAAGACCTCGGCCTCCTCCGCGTCGGCCCCGCTGCGCAGTGCCTCGACCTTCGGTCCATAGACCGATTGCTGGTAGAAATTCTCCCGCAGCTTCATGGCTTCGTGGAAGAGTGCCCCCACCGCCAGGTCGAAGAGCTCTTCCCGGGTTGCGCGCGGGCTCGAGTCGCCTTCGCCGGACCGGAACAGGGCGTGGCAGCGCTCCTTCAGGCGGTAGAGCGGCGAGCGTTCGCCGTCCTCCACGAAGCGCTCCAGCTCCGCGAAGGTGAGCTCGCCAGCGCGGTAGAGCTCGGCCACGCGGTTCGCCATCGCCTGGGCCGATAGGAAATCGCGGATGATGTCCACGAGTCCCGAGTCCACTTCCGGCATGGCTGCATCCTAGCCTGCGGCGGCATCCCAGAGCGAGGCCCGGACCTGACTCGCGGTCAGCCCAGGAGCCGATTTCCATCGCAGGGACGGGGCCTTTCGCGCCCCGAGGGAAGTTGACCGGCGGGTCGGGTCCTCTATTCTCGACCCCGGGGGCCGTCGCCGGCCTCGCCGATTGCCCGGACCCGGGAACCCACGTGGAGGAGTCATGAGCCAGCCGATCGAGCGCGAGAGCATGGAGGTCGACGTCCTGTACGTAGGAGCGGGCCCCGCCACCCTGGCCTCGGCGCTGCACCTGATGAACCAGGTCGAGGCCTGGAACCAGAACCATCCCGGGCACGAGATCGAGCCGCCGACGGTGCTGGTGCTGGAGAAGGCCGCGAACGTCGGCGACCACATGCTTTCCGGCGCGGTCATGAACCCCAAGGCCATGAAGGAGCTGGTGCCGGACTTCGAGGAGCAGGGCTTCCCCACCCAGCACAAGTGCACCAGCGACTGGCTCTACCTCTTCACGAAGAAGCGCCACATCCCCGTGCCGCCGCCCATCGTGGCCGCGGCCGTGCCCCAGTTCCACAAGAAGGGCTACCACGTCGTTTCGCTCAACGAGGTGGCCAAGTGGCTGGCCGAGCGCTGCGAGGCCGCGGGCGTGGAGATCTACCCCGGCTTCGCCGGCGACCAGATCCTCACCGAGGGCAACCGTGTGGTCGGCGTGCGCACCGGCGACATGGGCGTGGACAAGGACGGCAATCCCAAGGGCACGTTCCAGCCCGGCATGGACATCTACGCCAAGGTGACGGTGCTGGGCGAGGGCGTGCGAGGCACGCTCTCCAAGCAGCTCATCGATCGCTTCGACCTGCACGGCGAGGCGCCGCAGACTTTCGAGACGGGCATCAAGGAGATCTGGCGGGTCCAGCCCGAGAAGCACAAGCCCGGCCGCGTGATCCACGGGATGAACATTCCCGAGCTGATCAAGCACAACTTCACCGGCATGTGGCTCTACGACATGAAGGACAACCTGGTCTCGTTCGGATACATCACGGGCCTGGACAGCGAGAATCCGCACACCGACCCGCATCTGGGCGCGCAGAAGTTCAAGACGCACCCGTTCATGCGCAATCTGCTCGAGGGCGCGGAGTTGGTCCGCTACGGCGCCAAGTGCCTGCCCACGGGCGGTCTCTACAGCCAGCCCAAGCTCTACGCCGACGGCGCGCTGTTGATTGGTGACTCCGCCGCCATGTGCAACGCGGCGCGCGTATCGGGCATCCACCTGGGCATGAAGACCGGAATGCTGGCCGCCGAGACCATCGTCGACGCCATCGCCGCCAAGGACTTCAGCGCGGTGACCCTGGGCGGCTACGCCGAGCGCTACCGCAGCAGCTGGGCCTTCGACGAGCACTACACCGACCGCAACTTCCACGGCGCGTGGGAGAAGGGCTTCTTCTTCTTCGTCAACAACGTTCCGGTCACCATGCTGAACAACGGCAAGGGCCTGATCGACAACCTGAAGGCCAGCGCCGGCCACACCCACATGAAAAAGCTGTCGGAGCTTCCCGCCGCAGAGCGCGAGAAGGAGGTCTTCGAGTTCGACGGCAAGCTGACCTTCAGCAAGGAGCACCTGGTGGGGTTCAGCGGTACCGCCCACGAGGCGGACCAGCCCTCGCACCTGGTCGTCGCGGACACGGACCTGTGCCGCGACGTCTGCGCCGAGGAGTACGGCAACCCCTGCGAGAGCTTCTGCCCGGCCGCCGTCTACGAGATGGTGGACGACACGGACCATCCCGGGAAGAAGAACCTTTTCATCCACCACGAAAACTGCGTCCACTGCAAGACCTGCGACATCGCCGATCCCTACCAGGTCATCACGTGGACGCCGCCCGAAGGCGGCGAGGGCCCCGACTACACCCAGATGTAGCCCCGGGCAACTAAAGGGACTGTCCCTTTAGTTGCTGTGCTTGAGGGCGGCGAGCAGGTCGCTCAGCACGGGGTCGCCTTCGGCGGCGATGGCCAGCGCCGGCGACGGGGTGGTGAGGTCGTCGGGGAAGGGCTCGCCGTCTGCGCCCAGGGCCCGGGCTCCGGCCTCCCGCGCGATCAGGATGCCGATCCGGCCGCGCGTGCTGATGCTGCTGCTGCCCGGCGCGAGGCGCAGACCCGCGCGCACTCCGGGGAGAACCGGCGCCACGGCAATGGCGCCGCCGGAGGCCGCCTTCGGCTCCAGTCCGGCGTCCCGCAGCGCCTCCAGGATCGGCTCAGGCAGCTCCGGCGAGACCAGGACGCGGTTCCCCGACCCGTCGCACCGGGCGGGACCCGGCGGATGGTCTCCGATCGCCAGACAGGCGCCCTCGCCTCGTGCGGCATCCAGGATCAGGCCCTCGCGCGGCAGGGCCACCAGGCCTCCCTCGTAGCGTTCTTCGATCGCCAGTCCCACGATCACCGCGTAGGGGCCGCGTCGACCCAGGTAGCTGTGAAGCGTGCCGTCGATCGGGTCCACCACCACCAGGGCCGGCCCGGTGCGCGGAAAGAGCGCGGCCGTTGCCGTGTCCTCCTCCGCCTCGATGCACAGCTCCGGCCAGCGTTCGAACAGCGGCACCAGGATCGCCTCCTGGGCCGCGGTGTCCGCGATGGTGAGGGCCGCCTTGGCCGCGCGGGTTTCGCCGGGCTTCGGCTCGTTCTGAACGCGGCCTTCCAGCGCGCGGGCGATGGCGGCAGCCTGCCGCAGGGCGGGCCGCATCTCGCGGACGAAGGTAGTGGGGGTCAGCGGCTCGCCCATCGCTCGCAGGCTAGCCGACGGGCCTTCCGCCGTCCGCCGGCACCCTTGCTACGCTACGGGCGTGGAGTTCCTGGCACATCTCGTCGTGTCCGCGGCCCTGCTCCTGGTGGTGGGGTCGGCGATCCGCGGCTTCCAGGTGGACGGCGCCGTGCCGGCGCTGCTGGCCGCGCTGGTCCTGGGGTTGGTGAACGCCTTCGTGAAGCCTCTGGCGGTGGTCCTCACCTTGCCGCTCACCATGCTCACGTTCGGGATCTTCTACTTCGTGGTGAGCGCATTCATGCTCAAGCTGGCGTCGGCCTTCGTGCCCGGCTTCCGCATCGAGGGCTTCGCCCCTGCGTTCTGGGGTGCGTTGGTGCTGGCCGTGCTCAACATGGGCGTTCGGGCCATCGCCGGCCCGAACTGGTAGCGGCGGATCAGGGCGCCAGGCCGCCGGGCCACCACAGGTAGAGGAAGCCCGGGCCGCGATCGACGCCCAGGCGCTCCGCCAGGCCGGCCTTCGCGGGCGGCGGCGCGGTCGACGAGTACAGGTTGGCACGCCACTCGCGTTCGCGATGGTACGCCACCACGCGGAGCTCCGGCGCCTGGATGCGGCGCTTCAGCTCGTCGATCGCGTCGGGCATGTAGCCCACCGCGTCCACGAGCCCGTTCTCCAGGGCCTGCCCGGCTGTGTAGACCCGTCCGTCGGCCAGGAAGCGGACGCGTTCCGCGTCGAGCGCCGGGCGTCCCTCCACCACGACCTCCTGGAAACGAAGGTGCATGTCATCGACGATGGTCTGGAGGTAGGCGCGCTCCGGCGCGGTCATGGGCCGCAGCGGCGAGCCTGCGTCCTTGAACTCGCCGGCGGTGATCGTCTGGTTGTCGACGCCGTAGCGCTGCATCAGTCCCGAGAGGTTCAGGCCCGCCGCGATCACGCCGATCGAACCGGTGACCGTGGTGGGATGAGCGATCACGTGGTCCGATGCCATGGCGACGTAGTATCCACCGGACGCCGCGACCCCCATCATGATGGTCACGATGGGAATGTCGTTCTCTTGCTTGAAGCGGAGGATCTCGCGGTAGACCACATCGCTGGCGGTCACCGCACCGCCGGGGCTGTTGACGCGCAGCAGGATGGCCGCGATCTGGGATTTCTCGGCCTTGTCGAGCTGTTCGCGGACGAGCGAGGTGGTGGCCTCCCGCCCGCCGGTGCCCAGGGGGCCGCGCACGTTCGAGTCGCCGATGACGCCGTCGATGTCCAGGAGCAGGACCTTCGGGCCCGACTTTCCGTAGACCACCGTCTCGTCCAGCGGCCTGCGCCCGCCGCCGAAGGCGTCGATGGTGATGCAGCCCGCGCTGGACAGCGCAACTGCCGCCAGCGCGAGAACCGAAACCAAGAAGCGCGACATAGGCTCCTCCAAGAGAACGTCCGAGCGACGGTAGCGTAGCTCCACCGGGGAGGACGCGACGCCCGAGCCAATGGCCCGCAAGCGCGGCCCTCCCGAGATCGCAAGATCGGAAGCGGTGACTGCCGCGCGCGCAGTGAGCCGAAGGCGAACGTAGGGCATTGTCCTGCTAAGGATCGCAAAGCAAGAGCGCGGAGCCCCTTGCGGGACTCCGCGCTCCTTCCGGCGCCTCTCACCCCCCTGAAAGAGACGCCGTCAGTGCGTGCGGCTCAGCTGCAGCCGCTGGTGCTCCCGCAGTTGGGGCACTTGTAGCAGGCTCCGTTGCGGATCATGATCGTTCCACAATCCATGCAGGACGGTGCGTCCGCCTGGTTGATCATGGCGTAGGTCCCGCTTTCGGGAACGGACGCGGCGCCGCCCGCCACGGCCGCTCGCGGCGGCTCGGTTGCCAGGCCGCTGGCCTCCACTTCGGACTCCTGCTCGTCCGGGATCTCCGGCTCGCCCTGTAGGTGCCGATTGCCCAGATACCGGAACACGTAGTCTGTCACCGACTTGGCGATCGGGATCTCGCGGTTGTTGGTGAATCCCGAGGGCTCGAAGCGCGTGTGGCTGAACTTGTCCACCAGCGTCTTCAGGGGCACGCCGTACTGCAGGGCCAGTGAGGTCATGGTGGCGATGGTGTCCATCAGTCCCGAGACCGTGCTGCCCTCCTTGGCCATGCGCAGGAAGATCTCGCCCGGCTGGCCGTCGTCGTACATGCCAACGGTCAGGTAGCCCTCGTGTCCCGCAATCGAGAACTTGTGGGTGATGGCCTGGCGCTCGTCGGACAGCTTGTGGCGCACGGGCCGCACCTCGGCCTTCTCGCCGGCCTCGCCTTCCCGGGCGGTGTTGAGCGGCTGCGAGCGCTTGCAGCCGTCTCGATACACGGCCAGGGCCTTGATGCCGAGCTTCCAGCCCTCGGTGTAGGCGCGCATGATGTCTTCGATCGTGCTGTCCGGAGGCATGTTCACGGTCTTGCTGATGGCGCCGGACAGGAAGGGCTGCACCGCGCCCATCATGCGCAGGTGACCCATCCAGTGAATGGAGCGCATGCCGTTGGCCGGGCGGAAGGCGCAGTCGAAGACCGCCAGATGCTCGTCCTTCAGGTGGGGTGCACCTTCGATGGTCTCGTTCTCGTCCACGTACTGGACGATGTCCTCGACCTGGTGGGCGGCGTAGTCCAGGTTGCGCAGGGCCATGGGCACCGTGCCGTTCACGATCTTGAGCAGGCCGCCGCCGACCAGCTTCTTGTACTTCACCAGCGCGATGTCGGGCTCTACGCCGGTGGTGTCGCAGTCCATCATGAAGGCGATGGTGCCCGTGGGCGCCAGCACCGTGGCCTGGGCGTTCTTGTAGCCGTGCGTGCGGCCGGACTCGAGCGCCTGCTCCCAGGACTCCAGGGAGGCTTCGAACATGTTGTAGGGAACGTGCTCGCGCGAAATCGCCGCGGCCTTGTCGCGATGCATGCCGATCGATGCATGCCGATCACCTCGAGGAACGGCTTGCGGTTCATCCGGTAGCGCGGGAAGGGGCCCATGGCCTCGGCCACGTGGGAGCTGGTCAGGTAGGCCTGGCCGCACATCAGCGACGTGATCGCCGCCGAGTAGCCGCGCCCCGCGTCGCTGTCGTAGGGCAGGCCCCGCGACATGAGCAGTGCGCCCAGGTTGGCGTAGCCGAGCCCCAGGGGCCGGTACAGGTGGCTGTTCTTGCCGATCTTCGGCGTCGGGTAGTCGGCGTGGTCGACCAGGATCTCCATGGCGAGGATCGTGGTGGCCACGGCCGAGCGGAAGCCCTTCACGTCGAACTCGCCATCTTCGGTGGCGAAGGTCATCAGGTTGAGACTCGCCAGGTTGCAGGCCGTGTCGTCCAGGAACATGTACTCGGAGCAGGGGTTGCTCGAGTTGATACGCCCGGACGCCTTGCACGGGTTCCAGTCGTTGATGGTGGTGTCGTACTGGATGCCCGGGTCGCCGCATACGTGGGCCGCGTCGGCCATCTCGCGCAGCAGGTCCTTGGCCTCGTAGGTGTCCACCACTTCGCCGGTGGTCACGGCGCGGGTCTGCCAGGACTTCTCGTCCTCTGCGGCGCGCATGAATGCGTCGCTGACGCGCACCGAGTGGTTGGCGTTCTGGTAGTAGATCGAGTCGTAGGCGCCGCCGGTGACGTTGAAGCCGCCGTCGTAGCCCGCCTCGATCAGCGCCCAGGCCTTCTTCTCTTCCTCGGACTTGCTGTGGATGAACTCCCGCACGTCCGGGTGGTCCACGTTCAGGATCACCATCTTGGCGGCTCGCCGCGTCTTGCCGCCGCTCTTCACCACGCCGGCGAACGAGTCGTAGCCGCGCATGAAGGAGACCGGTCCCGAAGCTGTTCCGCCGCCGGTCAGCTTCTCCTTGGAGGAGCGGATGCTGGACACGTTGGAGCCCGTGCCCGAGCCGCCCTTGAAGAGCATGGCCTCGGTCTTGGCCAGGTCCATGATCGACTCCATGGTGTCGTCGACCGAGTTGATGAAGCACGCGCTGGCCTGCTGCGGCGTGTCCTTGACGCCCAGGTTGAACCAGACCGGGCTGTTGAAGGCCACGCGCTGGTTCACCAGCAGCCAGGTGAGCTCGTCCTTGAACGTCTGGCCGTCGTCCTGACCCTTGAAGTAGCCGGACTTGTTGCCCCACTCGTGAATGCGGTCCACCACGCGGCCGATGAGCTGCTTGACGCTGCGCTCGCGTTCGGGGGTGCCGGTGTGCCCACGGAAGTACTTCGACACCACCACGTTGGTGGCGAGCTGCGACCAGCTCCGCGGGATCTCCACGTCGGTCTGCTCGAAGACGGTCTCGCCCTTCTCGTTGGCGATCTTCGCGGCGCGCAGGTCCCACTCGACGCTGGCGAACGGATCATCACCCGCCTGGGTGAAGTGCCGTTGCAACTCCAGGCCGTCTGCCTTGGCGGTGCGCTGTCGGTTGCTGCGCCCCACTGCCTGGAGGTGCCGTCCATCGTCCGTGATCACCTGGTCGCTCACATCGCCTCCCATTCTTTCTTGTCGAGTCCGAAGATGGAGAAGCCGCCTTTGGTTCCGTTGATCTGGAGCGAAAGGCGGCTTCGAACACCAGCGATTTCGTGGGACGCTTGGTTCATGCAGGACCCTGCGAATCGCTAAAGAGCCAAAACGAAAAGGGCGGAAGGGCCTGGAGATGGGAGAGGCCCCGGTTTCCCAGGGCCCCCGAGCAAGAGTTGGGTCCTCCATCCCTCGTCAAGCTCGCCTTCTCTCTGATGACCGCCTTGTTTACGAACCCCCCCAGGCCACCAGAGAGACGTTCACATCCCCATTGAGACCATTCCTACCTCCGGCTCAGGGTCGAGTCAACCGAAAAACCACAACATCTAGTGTGGATCCCCACGATGAGACACAAGTGGGCGGGGCTGAACGGGTTTTCGCCCCATCGGGCGGCCAGGCCCGGCCGCCGGGGGGCGGGGGCGCTTCGCCGTCGGGTCGCGTAACTGATTGATTTATATGGGCATGACGCGCTGCGCCAGGAGCTGCGTCAGGATCAGGCGGTGTCTTCGGGAAGGCCGGTGAGGCGGAATCCGAGGCCCTCGGGCACCTTGTAACGGACGTTGAGTCCGATCAGGAGCGCGGTCCAGGCCTCGACCATGCGGGCGTTGGCCAGGGGGCCGCCGTCCACCGCCCGCAGCCCCGGCACCAGCCCGCACAGGGCCATGATGCGCTGCCGCGGCTCCTTGGCCCCGGACACGATCACGTCGCACGCCACCTCGTCCTCCAGGTGCTGGAGGCGGTGCGCGGAGACGTTCTGGAAAGCGGAGACGACGGCCACGCCCTTGGGTACCAGGGCTGCGGCCAGCTCGGCGCAGGATCCCTGCCAGACCCCGATGGTCCGCACCGCTCCGTCGCCGATGGCGGTGGCCAGGGGCACGCCCATGGAGACGAGGATCTGGCCCTCGGCCAGCACGTCGCGCAGGCCTTTCAGGGTGGAGGCGGTGTGCTCGAACGGCACCGAGAGGATCACGATCGGTGCACGGCGGGTGGCGTCGGCGTTCTCCAGCCCCACCACGTCCGCCTCGGGCACCGCGCCGCTGACTTCCTCTGCGGCGGTGACCGCCCGATCCAGCTTGCGGGAGCCGATCACCACGGGCCGACCGGCCCGGGCGAAGCGCAGGGCGAGCCCCAGCCCCTGGTCGCCCGTTCCTCCGAGGATCGCGATGGCGTTTTCGTTCATGGCGCGCCGAGCCTAGCAAGCCACCGCCCCAGGATCGCCTCCCCCGTCAACCTACGGGACAGTCCCGTAGGTTTCCGCCGCTATCTTCCGGGTGTGGACGAGGCGGCGTACATCCCTACCGAGATTCGCCAGGCGGGGCCGCGCCGGCTGGCCATCACTTGGGCTGACGGCCGCGAGAGCGCCTACGACGTTAGAGCGCTGCGACTGGCCTGCGGCTGTGCGCACTGCGTGGACGAGTGGACGGGCCAGGGGCGCCTCGACCCGGACGGCGTCCCCGCCGACGTCCATCCCCTGAAGGTGGAGAAGGTGGGTCGCTACGCCATCCAGATCCGCTGGAGCGACGGGCACGAGTCCGGCATCTACCCGTTCCGCCGCCTGCGCGAGCTGGATACTCACTAGGTCCGCAGGCTCGGCGTCGCTGCCACCCCGCGTGTGGCTGACGGTACGCCGACACCCAGTTCGGCGGCGCGACGCTTCTGCGCATGCTGCTGCGCGGTGACTGCCGGCGGCAGCCGAGGCGTGTGCGGTGTGGCGCCACGGGCTCCGCGGCACTCGGATGCGCGCGGTCTGCGCACCGCGAAGGCGCTGGCACGATCCGTGCTGCAGGGGTGCGCATGCCTCGCAAGCCTTCCCGACTGACCCGCGAGCGTCTCTCCTTCCACGACCGCCACGCCCTGGAGCGGGCGGCGGGGCGGCTGTTGGCTGACCCCGTCGTGGAGAGCTGCTCGATCGACATGCCCAACCTCCTGGTGGAGGTGGGCCTGGCGGCCCACGTCGTACGCCGCCAGCAGGACGTCTCCGACTGGCGGCGGCGCTACCGCG
>CAMYOO010000049.1 GCA_947260035.1 uncultured delta proteobacterium | reverse complement strand
AAAGGGACTGTCCCTTTAGTTTCCCCGTCCGCTTGCTTGGTCCGGCGGGACCACGATTGGGACGGCGCGCGGTTCCAGGGAGAGTTCCAGCGGGGCCTCGCCGCGGGCGTCGCCGTCCACCTGGACGGGTACGGGCTCCGCGCCTTCCGACACGATCGTCGCGCGCTGCACGCGCCGATAGACCACGCCGCGGGCCTGTTGCAGCCGGCCCAGGGCGCCGGCCAGTGGCAGGCGCACCAGGTCCCAGATACGCGCGCGCTCGAAGACGACCAGCTCCAGCGTCCCGGAATCGCACGCGGCCGTCTCCGAGAGCGAGAAGATCCCGCCGTAGTTGCGCAGGTTGCTGGCGATCACCAGGCCGCCGCGCACGATCTCTCCGTCCTCGAGATGCACGGCCAGCTGCGGCTCGCGGTAGCCGCGCAGACTCGCGAAGCCCGGGCGTACGTACGACGTCATGCCCAGGGTTCCACTTCGCCGCGCGGCGATGCGGTGCACGATGCGCGCGTCGAAGCCGCAGCTGGCGTTGCCGAAGAAGCGGCGGCCGTTGGCCGTGGCCAGGTCGATGCGCCGCAGCGCTCCGCCGACCACCAGCTTGGCCACGCCCGCCGGCTTGCGCGGGATCCCCAGCTCCCGGGCCAGGCAGTTGGCGGTGCCCAGGCCCAGCTGCGCGATGGGAATGCGCCCAGGGTCCGGCAGCGCGTTGAGGATGTCGTTCAGGGTGCCGTCGCCGCCGACGGCGGCGATGCAATCCAAGGCGTCGAGCCGGCTGTTGGCGCCGCCCAGGCGCCGTTGCACGGCGTCGGGCCCGTCGGTCTCGAAGAGCTCGATCCCACAGCCGGCCATCTCGAGCAGCCGAGCCAGCTCGCGGCCGCCGTCGTGGCCGCGGCCCCCGCCGGAGATGGGATTGGCGATGACCAGGACCCTCAGAGGCGCTCCCAGCCCGTGCCCCGGTGCCCGAAGTCGAAGGCCGCGGGGTGCAGGATCTCGGCGAGGATCTCCAGCGACTCCAGCAGGCGCGGACCCGGCCGGTTGAAGTACTGGTTGCCCTCGAGCAGGAATACGCGCTCCTCGCGCACGGCCCGCAGCGCGCCCCAGCCGCGCTGCGCCAGCAGGGGCCCCAGCTCGGCGCGCGTACGCGCCAGGTCGAAGCCGCAGGGCAGCACCGCGATCACGTCGGGGTCCGCGGCGGCCAGCTGATCGAAGGTGATCCAGGGCGAGTGCTCGCCGGGCCTGCCCAGACTGTTTGCCCCGCCCGCCAGCGCAACCAGCTCGGGCACCCAGTTGCCGGCGCCCATCAGCGGATCGATCCACTCGATGCCCGCGACCCGCGGTCGTGTTGCCTGTCCGCCGGCCCGCTCGCCGATCTCGGTCACCCGGTCCGTCAGGCTCTCGCACAAGGCGCGGGCCCGTTCCTGCGCGTCCACGGCCTCGCCCACCCGGCGCAGATCGGCCCACACGTCGGCGAGCGTGCTCGGTGAGAGCGAGACGACGCGAGGCGCCACGCCGGTCCAGTCGGCCAGGGCCTGCTCCACGTCGCCCAGGCTCACCGCGCACACCTCGCACTGATCCTGGGTCACGATCAGGTCGGGACGCAGCGCGCGGAGCTGCTCGGTGTCCACGTCGTAGATCGAAAGCGCGTCGCGCACGCGGCTGCGGACCTGGTCGTCGATCTCGCGGCTTGGGGCCGAGGGGTCGATCCTGGCCGCGGTGCACGAGGGCAGCGCCTCCACCCCGAAGGGGTAGTCGCACTCGTGGGAGCGGCCGACCAGGGCGTTGCGGAAGCCCAGGGCGCAGACGATCTCGGTGGCGCTGGGAAGGAGCGAGACGATGCGCATGCGGCCGATAGCGTATCGGCTATCGCGCCCAGTGCGATCTTCGGGCCTGGGGCGTCGGCCTGCTACAGTCGCCGATCGAGGATGTTCGCCCTCCACCCCGCCACCCGCCGTTGGTTCGACCGGCGCTTCCCGCTGGGCCCGACCGAGCCCCAGGAAGCGGGCTGGCCCGAGATTGCGGCCGGCCGGCACACGCTGATCGCGGCGCCGACGGGCTCGGGCAAGACCCTGGCCGCCTTCCTGGTCTGCATCGACCGGCTGCTGCGGGACTCGCTGGCAGGAGAGCTCCAGGACGGGGTGGACGTGCTCTACGTCTCGCCGCTCAAGGCCCTGGCGGCGGACATCCGCGAGAATCTGGAGCTGCCTCTGGCGGAGATCCAGGCGGAGGCTGCCCTCGAGGGGCTCGGCGAAGCCGCCATTCGCGCGGAGCTTCGCACCGGCGACACGCCGGCATCGGCCCGGGCCCGCATGCTCAAGCGGCCCCCCCATATCCTGGTCACGACACCCGAGTCGCTCTACCTGCTGATCACGGCCGAGCGCTCGCGCGAGCTGCTGCGCGGCGTGCGCACGGTGATCGTGGACGAGGTGCACGCCGTCGCTGGAAGCAAGCGTGGCTCTCACCTGGCGCTCAGCCTGGAGCGGCTCGACGCCCTGTGCGAGACCGCGCCGGTGCGCGTGGGGCTTTCGGCCACCCAGAAGCCCATCGATACCGTCGCGCGTCTGCTGACCGGCGCGCACTACGCAGAGGGCTGCTCCATCGTCGACCTGGGACATCGGCGCACGCTGGACCTGGCGCTGGAGGTTCCGGACAGCGAGCTGGAAGCCGTGGCGTCGTTGGAGCAGTGGGGCGAGGTGGTGGATCGCATCGCCGCCCTGGTGGGCGGGCACCGCACGACCCTGATCTTCGTGAACACGCGGCGCCTGGCCGAACGCCTGGCCCACGCATTGGAGCAGCGCCTGGGCGAGGACGGTGTGGCTGCCCATCACGGGAGCCTCTCCAAGGAACGCCGACTGGCCGTGGAGGGGAAGCTTCGCGCCGGCCAGCTGCGCGCGCTGGTCGCCACGGCCAGCCTGGAGCTGGGGATCGACATCGGGCCGGTGGACCTGGTCTGCCAGATCGGCTCGCCTCGCAGCCTGGCCACCTTCCTGCAGCGGGTGGGCCGCTCGGGGCACTCGCGCGGCGCCACGCCCCGGGGCCGGCTCTTCCCCATGACCCGCGATGAGCTGCTGGAGTGCAGCGCCGTGCTCCACGGCGTCCGGCAAGGACGCCTCGATCGGCTGCACCCGCCCGAGGCGCCGCTGGACATCCTGGCCCAGCAGATCGTCGCGGCGTGCGCGACCCAGGTGTGGGGCGAGGACGCGCTCTACGCCCTGGTCCGACGAGCCGCGCCCTACGCGCGGCTGGAGCGCTCCGACTTCGACGACGTGCTCGCGGTCCTGTCCGACGGGATCACTACCGGGCGCGGGCGCCGGGCCGCCTGGCTCCACCGTGATCGCGTGAACGGCCAGCTGCGCGGGCGGCGGGGTGCGCGTCTGGCGGCGCTGACCTCTGGCGGCGCGATTCCGGAGACGGCCGACTACCGCGTGGTCGCCGATCCCGACGACACCTTCGTGGGCACCGTGAACGAGGACTGGGCCATCGAGAGCATGGCCGGCGACGTCTTCCTGCTGGGCAGCACCTCCTGGCGGATCCGGCGCGTGGAGCCCGGCGTGGTGCGCGTCAACGACGCCAAGGGGGCACCGCCCACGGTGCCCTTCTGGCTGGGCGAAGCGCCGGCGCGCACTGAGGAGCTCTCCCGCGAGGTGTCCGACCTGCGCGCTGCGGTGGCGGAGCGGTTGGAGCAGGGCGGCCTTGCCGAAGCGCTGCGCTGGCTGCGCGACGACTTGGAGCTTCCTGAGCCCGCCGCCGAGCAGGTGGCGCGCTACCTGGAAGCGACGCGCCAGGCCCTGGGCGTGATCCCCAGCCAGGAAGACCTGGTCTTCGAGCGCTTCTTCGACGAGACCGGCGGCATGCAGCTGGTGGTTCACGCGCCCTTCGGTGGCCGGGTGAACCGCGGGCTGGGCCTCGCGCTGCGCAAGCGCTTCTGCCGCAGCTTCGACTTCGAGCTGCAGGCGGCGGCCAACGACGACGCGGTGGTACTGTCCCTCGGGCCGCAGCACAGCTTCCCCCTGGAGCAGGTGCCCCGCTTCCTGCACGCCGACAGCGTGCGCGACACCCTGGCGCAGGCGCTCCTGGTGTCGCCCATGTTCCAGGTGCGCTGGCGTTGGACCCTGGGCTTCGCCCTGACGGTGCTGCGCAGGCGCGGCGGCCGGCGCAATCCGCCGCCCATCCAGCGCATGGAGGCCGACGACCTGATGGCGGCGGTCTTCCCGGCCTTCGCCCAGTGCCAGGAGAACCAGACGGGTCCCATCGAGATCCCGGACCACCCTCTGGTGCGCCAGACGATCCACGACTGTCTGACCGATGCCACGGACGTAGCGGGTCTGGAAGAGCTGCTGCGGCGCATGGCGTCCGGAGCGGTGCGCGTGCACCTGCGCGATACCACCGAGCCGTCGCCCCTGTGCCACGAGATCCTGAACGGACGGCCCTACACCTTCCTGGACGACGCTCCCCTGGAGGAGCGGCGCACGCGGGCCGTGGCGTTGCGCCGCGGGCTGCCGGTGGAGGCGCGCGAGCTGGCGCGCCTGGATCCCGCCGCCGTGGCGCGGGTGCGCGAGGAGGCGGGCCCCGAGCCGCGAGACGCCGACGAGCTGCACGACGTGCTGCTGGCACTGGGCGTGCTGCGGCCGCGGCCGCAGTGGCAGGGCCTGTTCGACGAGCTGGTGGCCGCTGGGCGCGCTGCGCTGCTGGAGCGCGGCGCCGATCGGTTCTGGCTGGCCGTAGAGCGGCGGCGCGATGCCGAGGGGCTCTTCCCGGGCTGCCGGGTGGCGCCGGACCGGCCGCTTCCGCCGGCGTTGGCGCAGTTGCCCGTCGCGTCGGCCGAGGATGCCGCGTGCGAGTTCGTGGCGGGGCACCTGGACGCCTCGGGCCCCGTCAGCGTTTCCTGCCTCTGTGTCGTCACCGGGCTGTCGACATCCAGCGTCGAGATCGCGCTCGCGGCGCTCGAGGGTCGGGGGGTGGCGCTGCGCGGCCGTTTCGATCCGGAGCGCGCGGACGACGCGGAGGAGTGGTGCGCACGCCGCCTGCTGACCCGCATCCACGCCTACACCCAGGCGCGCCTGCGCCGGGAGATCGAGCCGGTCAGCGCCCAGGACTTCATGCGCTTCCTGCTGCGCTGGCAGCACGTGGCGCCGGGCACGCGGCGCGAGGGACGCCGCGGCGTGCTCTCAGTGGTGGAGCAGCTGCAGGGCTTCGAGGCCGCCGCCGGAAGCTGGGAGGAGGAAGTGCTTCCCGCGCGCGTGGAGGGCTACCGCGCCGACTGGCTCGACGCGCTGTGCCTTTCCGGCGAGGTCGCCTGGGCGCGGCTGGCCGCGCGGGTGGACGATCCTGAACGCTCCAGTCGCGGCGGTGCGCCGTCGCGGGCCACCCCGCTGGCGCTGGTCCTGCGCGACGACCTGGATCTGCTGCTGGCCCTGGCCCGGGGAGACACCGAGCCCTCGCCTCCTCCCGCCGGCGTGGCGGCCGACGTACTGGCCTGCCTGCGCGAGCGCGGCGCGCTCTTCTACCGCGAGCTGGTCGCCTCCACCGGAAAGCTGCCGGTGGAGGTGGAAGAGGGCCTCTGGGAGCTGGTCTCTCGCGGCATCGTCACGGCCGACGGCTTCCAGTCGGTGCGCGCGCTGCTGGGTGCACGCGAGCGCTGGGCGCGCAGCCGCTCCCACAGTGCGCGCCGGGGGCGGCGTCGCGCGCGGCGCGGCCCGGGTGGCGTCGGGGCCGAAGGCCGCTGGGCGCTGCTGCCGCCGCCGGGGCTCGAAGAAGACCGCCATGGCCTGGCCGAGGCGGCCGCCGAGCAGCTGCTGGCGCGCTGGGGCGTGGTCTTCCGCGACCTGCTGGTGCGCGAGAACCTGGCGCTCCCCTGGCGCGAAGTGCTCTGGGCGCTGCGCCGCATGGAAGCGCGGGGCACGGCCCGCGGCGGGCGCTTCGTCACCGGCTTCACCGGGGAGCAGTACGCACTGCCCGAAGCCGTCGACGCCCTGCGCAAGACCCGCAAGCGCGAACGCAGCGGCGAGATCGTGCGCCTCTCGGCGGTGGATCCCCTCAACCTGGTGGGAATCATCCTGCCGGGCGAGCGGATTCCCGCGGTTCGCACCCAGAGCGTGGTCTACCGCGATGGGGCCGCCGTCGCCGAGGACGCGGCGTAGTGGCGGAACGCGTCGCCTTCCTGTGTCTCGGCGTCATGGGCTACCCGATGGCCGGCCACCTGGCGCGCGCCGGTCACGAGGTCCGGGTGTGGAACCGCTCGGCCGACAAGGCGCAGCGCTGGGTCGCCGAGCACGGCGGGCAGGCGGCGGCGTCGCCGGGCGAAGCCGTGCGCGACGCCGCGTTCAACTTCATCTGCACCGGTGACGACGACGACCTGCGAGCCGTGGCGGAGGCGGCGCTTCCGGGTCTGGCCCCCGGCTCGATCCTGGTCGATCACACAACGGTGTCGGCCGAAATGACCCGCGAGCTCGCCGCCCGCGCGGCCGAGCGCGACGTCGCCTGGCTGGACGCGCCGGTTTCCGGCGGACAGGCCGGCGCGGAGCAGGGTCGTCTCACGGTGATGGTGGGCGGCGATGCCGACGCCTTCGCGCGCGCCCGGCCGCTGATGGAGAGCTACGGCCGCGCGGTGACGCACCTGGGCCCCAGCGGCGCCGGCCAGCTCACCAAGATGGTCAACCAGATCTGCCTCGCGGGCCTGATCCAATCTCTTTCGGAGGGGCTGCGCTTCGCCGAGCGGGCAGGCCTGGACCCGGAGCAGGTGGTGGCGGTGATCTCCCAGGGGGCGGCCCAGTCCTGGCAGATGGACAACCGCGCGCAGACCATGCTGCGGCGCGAGTTCGAGCACGGCTTCGCCGTGGACTGGATGCGCAAGGACCTGCGCATCGCTCTGGCCGAGGCGCGTCGCAACGGCGCGCGGCTGCCGCTGGCGGCGCTGGTGGATCAGCTCTACGCGGCGGTCCAGGCCCGCGAAGGCGGCCGCTGGGACACCTCCAGCCTGATCGCGCTGCTGGACTGAGCGCGCCCGCGGGGTCCGCCTCCCTACGCCCCGCTCCAGCACGGTGTACAGGCTCCCAGCCGGGGCGCCGATGGGTTCCTGGGGAGGACCTCGTCGTGACGCGTGCGCTTCGATTCATCACGGCGGCGCTGCTGGCCGCACTGCTCGTCCCGGCCTCCGGCTGCTCGCTGCTGCGCGACGCCGAGATCTCGTCCATGGTGCCGGGCGGAAACCTGATGACCGGCACCCTGGAGTGCTGGCTGGAGCTCACTTTCAGCGGGGCGCCCGGCGGCGACCCGCGCGATGTGGTGGTCGAGTTCGACTCGATCGTGATGCCCGGGCCCCAGCGCGTGGGCTGGGACTTCATCGCTCAGCACGACCAGGTGCGGAAGGGCGACTTCCAGGGCTACCGCCTGAACCAGGACACGACGGTCGACAGCGCTCCGCCCCTGGAGACTCCGATCCGCGTGAAGGTGCCCCTGAAGGCCCTGGACCGGGTTCAGCTGGACTCGGGCGACGACCTGAAGCTGACCGCGACGCTCTACTGGGGCGGCGAGAAGCAGCACCGCGTCAGCCGCAACCTGGGCCACGTCTACCACCGCGAGGGCTCCGCGCTCTAGCGGTTTCCGATACGGCCCAGCTCGCGCTTTCGTCGGCGCGCCTCTACTTTCAGCACGCTGTTGGAGCCCACCTCCTGGACCGGGATGGCCCCGCGCGCGTCCTTCTCGATGCCTTCGCGGGTGATCCGGAAGCCGGCGACGATGAGTCCCAGGCTACCGTCGAGGTCGGAGGGCGCGAGAGGGCGGCACGGGAGGGGAGTGGCACGTGGCGGACGCGGGAAGGCTCTGGTGGATACCGTTCGGCGAAGTTCCGGAGATCTCTCCGGCCGATCTGGCGGAGAGGATCGGCCACGCGGATGCCCCGCAGATCATCGACGTCCGCACGCGCGCGGAGTGGAAGGCCAGTCATATCCAGGGCGCCCTCAGTGCACCGATCACGTCGCTGAAGGCGGAGCTCGATGGGCTCGGTCTCGATCCCACAAAGCCGGTGGTGGCCATCTGTCTCTCAGCCCATCGCAGCATTCCTGCGGTCCGGCTGCTTCGTGTGGCGGGCTTCGAGGATACCCGTCAGTTGCAGGGGGGCATGGCGGCCTGGTGGCTGGCCGGGCTCCCGGTCGTGAGCGGCGACGCGGACGGGTGAGCGCAAGGGCCGACGTGAGGTTCACGGCGAATCGTGAAGCGGCGTTTCCTCTTCGTGTGGGGCGTATGCGATGAACAGCGCGTCGCGCTCGTCCTGGCTCACGTAGCTTCCGCGGCGGCCAGCGGCGCGAAGCACGTTCCGCAGCTTGCGGGTGTCACCGTGGAAGAAGGCTTCCAGCAGACGGAGGTCCTCGCCCACCTGGGCCGCGTCGGCGCGGGCGTCGGGCTTGTCCAGCAATCGGCCGGAGAGCTCTTGCAGCACGCTCGTCGACTCCCCGGCGAGGAAGCGCTCCAGCGAGGGCATCAGGCCTTCCACACGGCGCAGGGCCACGATCCGCGAGCCGCGCACCCGCGGCAGCTCGCGCGCCCGGGAGCGTGTTTCCGCGTGGCCGAGCCGGCCCAGGAGGGATACGAGGGCTTCGAAGGCCTCGCGCGCCCGGGGACGGGAACGGAACGTGCCGTGCCAGCGCAGGCCGAGGCCGGCGAACGCGTCGATCCGGGTCGTGAAGCAGAGAAGGGACCGACGCTCGCGCACCGCGGTCCCGATGGCCGGGTAGAGGAAGGAGTAGGCACCGTCCACGTTGTACTGCGGCCTCAGCGAACGGATCAGCTCGTTCTCGACCAGCAACGCGTCGCGCTCGGAGGGCTGGAGGCGGACTTCGACGCTACTCGCCTCGCGCACCAGGCTGCGCATCTTGCGGTGCGCTTTGCGTCGCGTCGCGTTGCGATAGCCCTGGAGCCGGCGGCGGATGTTCTTGGCCTTGCCGGCGTAGAGGACGGTCCCGTCCTCGTCCTTGAACAGGTAGACGGCCGGTGACGCCGGCAGCTCGCGCACGAACTCGGCGCCGAACTTGCGATCGAAGCGCTTCAGTCCCACCCCGCCGCCAGGATAGCCCGATTTCGACAGCTCCCACCGGGATCTCAGGCTCCGCGTGATCCGTTGGCGGAGGCTCCACCGTCCCAGGGCGGCCGTGCTGCCTCGGTGCATCGGCTCCGCGCAATGATTACAGTAGCGGCCGGAGGTGAGCCGTGATCGAGAAGGTGATCGAGCGCTGGCATCGGGTGATGTCGGGCGAGGGCGAAGACCTGGACGACCTGCTGGCGGAAGACGTGGTCTTCTATTCGCCGGTCGTCTTTACGCCGCAGGAAGGCCGGGAGGTCACCAAGCTCTATCTCGGCGCGGCGGCCAACACCTTCGGCGGTGACGAGGCCGTCTCCTCCGGCGGGGGTGGCGGCACCTTCCGCTACACCAAGAAGGTCCTGGACGGGAACCACGCCGTGCTCGAGTTCGAGACGAAGATGGGTGGCAAGTACGTCAACGGTGTGGACATCATCACCTGCAACGACGAGGGCCGGATCGTCGAGTTCAAGGTGATGCTACGGCCGCTGCAGGCCATCCAGGCCGTTCACGCCGCGATGGGGCGCATGCTGAAGGCCATGCAGGAAGGTGCGGCTTCGTCCGCCGACGCCTGAGCCGGGCGAGAGAGGATCCCATGAGCGAAGAGAGCCCCGGCGACCGCATCCGGACCGGCAAGTCCTGGGACGAGTTCTGCGACGCGCTGAAGGCGGCCGGGCAGACGATCCTCGGCGAGGGACAGCCGGACGACCCGCTCAACCGCTCCGAGGGGTTCCGGTACCTGGCGCGGCTCACGCGCGCCGGCCTCGAGTCCTTCCTGGAGTACGCCGATCCCGAGGCCCCGGAGCTGCACCGCCCGATCCACGAGACGGCGAAGATCGGCGCAGACAATCCGGACAACTACTACCAGAACGCGCAGATCAGCGGCGCCTACGAGTACCGGGTCGTGGGCCGGCGCAACACGATCCACTACCTGGACTTCGCCACCCAGACGGCCGGGGTCGCCAGCACCGGCGACTCCCGACAGAGCGGCCACCTGGACGCCGCCGACCTGGAGATCGCCGACGACGGCAGCTTCGAGATCGTGCTGTCCTGCGAGGAGAGGCCGGGGAACTGGCTGCGCATCGTTCCCGAGACGACGCAGCTCATCGTCCGCCAGACCTACCTGGACCGGACGTGCGAGACGCCGGCGGACCTGCGCATCGAGCGGATCGGGGGCGCCCCGCGCCCGGCGCCGCTGACACCAGAGCTGGTCGACAAGGGCCTGGCGTCCGCGGCCGGGCTCGTCGTGGGATGCTCGAACCTCTTCTCGGGCTGGGCCAAGGGGTTCCAGACCCACGTCAACCAGCTTCCCAAGTTCGACGACTCGGTGTCCATGGGCGCCGGGGGCGACCCGAATATCTGCTACTACCACAGCTACTGGCAGCTCGCGCCCGAGGAGGCGCTGGTCATCGAGGTGACGCCGCCGGAGTGTCGTTCCTGGAACTTCCAGCTGGACAACCACTGGATGGAGTCGCTGGACTACCGCTACTTCCGGGTGACGATCAACAAGCACACCGCCGTCCAGGAACCCGACGGCAGCCTGAAGATCGTCGTCGCCCATGAAGACCCCGGGCATCCCAACTGGATCGAGACGGCCGGTCACGGCCAGGGCACCATGTGCTTCCGCTGGATCCGAGCGGACGAGCAGCCGACGCCGAGCTGCCGGGTGGTGAAGCTCTCGGACGCTTCGTGACGACCGCCCCGATTCCCGCGAATCGCGCGCCGATCCGCGCGCTGAACGCCGGCTGGGGGGCGCTGCAACGGATCGGCCTCGCCCGGCCGGCGCTGACGCGGGACTCGCTGGTGCGATCGGCGCGCCGGCAGTCGGGCCTGACGGACCTGGGTGACGACTTCGACGACCCGGTCACCCGCGAGGCGCTGAGTCGGATGCTCGAGGCCCTGGAAGACGAGGCCGCCCTGCACCCCTTCGGCCGCATGCTGATCCGGGGCACCCTGGTCCGCTGGCTGGTCACGCGCATGCGGCTGGAGCAGCTCACCCGCGACCACCCGGAGATCGCACCGCTGCCGGTGGATCGGCCGGTCTTCATCGCGGGCCTGGCGCGCACGGGAACCACCATGCTCCACCGCTTGCTGGGCTGCGAGCCGGAGCTGCGGCCGCTGTTGTCCTGGGAGGGCCTCTCCCCGGCGCCGCTGCCCGGTCGGGAGGAGCGGCCCGGGCAGCCGGATCCGCGCGTGGGGCTTGCGCGCACTGCGGAGCGGGGGCTCCGCTACCTGTCACCGGAGTTCTTCGCCATCCATCCGGTCGAGGCGGACGGCTACGAAGAGGACGTGCTGCTCCAGGACGGGAGCTTCATGAGCCCCACCATCGATGCGACGTTGCCGGTGCCGAGCTACAGCGCCTGGCTGCACGGCGCCGACCAGCGGCCCATGTACCGCTACTTCCGGCGGCTGGTCCAGCTCCTGCTCTGGCAGCGTCCCGGCCGCTACCTGGGCAAGACCCCGCATCACCTGGAGAACTTGCCCGCATTGCTGGAGGTGTTCCCCGGCGCGCGCGTGATCGTGACCCATCGCGATCCGGTCAAGGTGGTGCCGTCCTTCTGCAGCATGATGGCCCACGCGCGGCGCCTGTTCAGCGACGAGGTGGATCTCGCGCACATCGGTCGGCAGTTCCGCGACAAGCAGTTGAAGGGTGTCAGCGACGCCATGGAGGCCCGGCAGAGTCTGCCCGCCGGGTCGTTCCTGGACGTGCACTACGCCAGCCTGATGAGCGACCCGATGAAGGAGGTGCGCCGCATCCATGACTTCCTGGACATCGAGCTTCGGCCGGAGACCATCGAGCGCATGAACCGCTTTCGCAGCGCGAACCCCAAGGACAAGCGCGGCGCGCACCGCTACGGGCCCGAGGACTTCGGCCTGACCCGCGAGGGGCTCGACGGCGACTTCGCGGCGTATCGCGAGCACTACGGGATCGAGCGCGAGTCATGACGAGCCTCCATCCGATGACGGAGCGCGTGTGTCTGGTGACGGGGGCCAGCGACGGACACGGCCGCGCCGTGGCCGAGGCGCTGGCCGGCGCCGGAGCGGAGGTGATCCTGCTGGGCCGCAATCCACAGAAGTGCGAGGCGGCCCAGCGCGAAATCGCCGAGGCCACCGGCCACAAGCCCGACGTCCTGATCTGCGACCTGGCGATTCGAAGCGAGGTCGATCGGGTGGCCGACGAGTATCTGTCCGGCGGCCGGCCCTTGCACGTGCTGGTGAACAATGCCGGCCTCGTGAACCTGCACCGCAAGGTCAACGCCGAGGGCTTCGAGCTGACCTTCGCGGTCAACTACCTGTCCATGTTCCAGCTCACTCTGCGGCTCTTCGAGCGCCTGAGGCAATCCGCGCCCGCGCGCATCGTGAACGTCTCGTCCGACAGCTACAAGATCGGCAAGCTCGAGCTGGACAACCTCCAGCTCGAGCGCGGCTACTCCGTGAGCCAGGCGTACGCGCGCTCGAAGCTGGCGATCCTGCACTTCAGCCTGGAGCTGGCCCGGCGCGTGGAGGGCACAGGCGTTACGGTGAACGCAGTCGATCCGGGGCCCGTCGCCTCCAACATCGGCGCCAACAACCCCAGCTTCCTCTATACGCTGGCGAGGCCCATGATCCGCCATCTCTTCCCCAGCGCCGCCCGGGCAGCCCGGACCTGTCTGCGACTGGCGACCGATCCGGAGCTGGAGACGTCCAGCGGCGGGTACTGGCGCTCGGACAAACAGCGCGAGCGGCCGCTGAAGAATCCGGACCCGGCGCTGTCGGCCGGGCTCTGGCGGGAGAGCGTGCGCCTCACCGGAGTGGACCTTCCGTCCTGAAGCGCCGGGCGATTCCAGCCGGCCGGAGGCATGCCAGCGTGTCCACGCCCTCGAGTGAAGCAACCGGACTTCGGGTCCTGGTGACGGGAGGTTCCGGCTTTCTCGGCCGCGCGATCCTGCGTGAGCTGGCCCGGACGCCACCGGCGCAGCTGAGGATCTTCGACCTGGTGGAGGCCGACCCGGACGCATTTCCCGGGCTGGAGTCGCAGGTGGGCGACATCCGGGACGCCGCGGCGGTGGCCGACGCCTGCCGCGGGATGGACGTGGTGCTGCACGCGGCGGCCCAGATCGACTGGGGACACGCGCCTCCGGGGCAGGTCGAAGAGGTCAACGTCGGCGGGACCGAGAACGTCCTGCGGGCGTGCCGCGAGGCCGGCGTGCGGGGCGTGGTCTGCACCAGCTCCATGGATGCGGTGTGCGGCACAAGCCCGGTGGTGCAGGCCGATGAGACGTTCCCGTACCCGCAGCGCTTCGCCAACGAGTACGCGCGCACCAAGGCGCTGGCCGAACAGGCGGTGATCCGGGCCAACGCTGAGCCGCTCCGGACCTGCGTGCTGCGTCCGTGCGGGATGTTCGGCGAAGGCGATCCGTATCACGTGGCGAACGTGCTGCGGGTCGTGAAGGAGGGGAAGCTGCCGTTCCGCATCGGGAGCGGGCGCGCCGCGTTCCAGCACGTCTACGTCGGCAACGTGGCCCATGCCCACGTGCTGGCCATGCGCGCGCTCCTCGAGCCGCAGAGCCGGGTTTCCGGCCAGGTCTACTTCATCACCGACGACTGCCCCGCGGTGAACTTCTTCGACTTCATGGAGCCGATCCTGAACCAGCTCGGTCATTCCCTGCCGCCGAAGTCCCGCAGCATCCCCTATCCGGTGATGTGGTCGATCGGCGCCCTGCTGGAAGGCATCGCCTTCGCGTGCCGGTCCTTCGTGCACTTCGCGCCGACGCTCACCCGCTCGAGCGTGCGCTTCATCGGCCACGACCACACCTTCGTGGGGGACAAGGCGCGCCGGGACTTCGGCTACGAGCCGCTCTACTCCGAGGCCGAGGCGATCGAACGGACCGTGGACTGGTTCCGATGTCACGGCTGACGGCCGGCTCCGATCGGCATGGTCCTGGTCGTCTCCCCGGGTGGAGCGGGCCGTCGCCCGCCCTCGGCTGCGGCGAGCGAACGGGCCGGCCCGTTCCGCGCTAGGCGGGGCGCACGTCCACCGGGATCCCGTTCAGCACGGCGTTTCCTGAGAGTGCGTCGAGCGCGCTCTCGTCCGTGAGGGCGTTGCTGTTCACGCCGGGCTGCGCCGCGGCGACGCCCAGTCGCGTGCCGGGCTCGGCGTGTCCGTGGCCGTGGGGCAGGCTCACGACGCCGGGCATCATCTCGTCGCTCACCGCCACCGGCGCGTTCACCTCGCCCACGCGCGAGCGCACGCGGGCGCGCGCGCCGTGCTCCAGTCCCAGGCGCGCGGCGTCGTCGGGATGCATGAGCAGCGTGCAGCGGTCGCGGCCCTTGGCCAGGGCCGGTACGTTGTGCATCCACGAGTTGTTGGAGCGCACGTTGCGCCGGCCGACCAGCAGCAGGCGATCGTCCCGGCGGCGTTCCTCCAGGGCATCGTACAGGCGCGGCACGTCCTCCAGCAGCAGCGGGGGCGCCAGCTCCAGGGCGCCGCTCTCGGTGGCCAGCAGGTGGGGCAGGCGTCCGCCTTCCAGGGCGCCCAGGTCCAGGCCGTGGGGCTCGGCCTGCAGCTTCTCCAGCGAGAGGTCGTAGGGGCCGCCGCGCAGCATCAGGTCCAGCAGGCGTTCGGGCCCGCGCGGAAGCTCCGGGTCGGGCTCGAGCCCGGTGCTGCGGGCCAGGCCGCCGGCCATCAGGTCGTCCACCGCCTCCGCGCTGGCGCCGTTCACCCGGCCGGCCAGCTCGGCCAGGATCTCCCAGGGCGCGCGCGTGTCCGGCGGCGGCGGCAACACGGTCGGGCACCAGTGGGCGCGATTGCTCACCGAGACCCCGTCGAAGACCAAGTCGTAGTTGGGGCGCTCCAGCGGCGACACCGACGGCAGCACCAGGTCCGCGAAGCGGCTGGTCTCGTTGAGGTAGAGATCCACGGAGACCATGAAGTCCAGCGCTGCCAGCGCGTCGGCCAGGCGGCGCCCGTTGGGCGTGGAGAGCACCGGGTTTCCGGCCAGGGTCACCAGGGCGCGCACGCGTTCGCCGTCGGGGCCGGGCGTGTCGATCTCCTCGGCCAGGCAGGCCGCGGGAAGCTCGCCGGCGAACTCCGGCAGCCCGCGCACGCGCGAGCGCCAGCGGCCGAACGGGAAGGTCCCGGTGCGCCGCGGCGTATCGTCGGCGGGGGTCGCCGCGCCGCGCGGGAAGCAGACGCCGCCTTCGCGATCCAGGTTCCCGGTGAGCACGTTCAGCACGTCCACCAGCCAGCTGGCCAGGGTCCCGAACTGCTGGGTGCAGGTGCCGATGCGGCCGTAGACGGCGGCGCGCTCGGCCGCCGCCAGCTCGCGGGCCAGGCGGCGCACGTCGTCGGCGGCGATGCCCGAGGCGGACGCCGTACGCTCCGGCGCGAAATCCTCAGCCAGGGTGCGCAGCTCGTCTGCGCCCCGCGAGATCTCGGCCAGGCGTCCCGGCGCCGCGAGCTCCTCTTCGAAGAGCACGTGCACCAGGCTGAAGAGCAGGAAGGCGTCGGCTCCGGGTCGGATGAAGAGGTGGCGATCGGCGATGCGCGCGGTCTCGGTGCGCCGCGCAGCGCTCGCAGCCGGCCGGGCATGTCCGGGGCGGTCAGCAGGCTGCCGTTGGAGACCAGCGGATTCGCGCCCAGCACCAGGAAGAATTCCGTGTGGTCCACGTCCGGCACGGCGAAGCGGCCCGGCGACCCGAACATCTGGGACTGGGCGACCATCTTGGGAAGCTGGTCGACGCTGGTGGCCGAGAAGCGCCAGCGCGTGCCCAGGCTCTTCTGGAACGTGGGCCCATACAGGATCGAGCCCAGGTCGTGGGCGTTGGGGTTCCCCAGGTAGGTGGCGATGGCGTCGGCGCCGTGCCGCGCGCGGATCTCGCGCAGGCGGCCCGCAGCCTCTTCCAGCGCCTCCTCCCAGCTCACTTCCTCGAAGTCGTCGCCGCGGCGGCGCAGCGGACGGCGCAGCCGGTCCGGGTCCTCCTGAAGCCCCTTCAGCCCGTAGGCCTTCGGGCACAGGTAGCCGCGGCTGAACGCGTCCCGTTCGTCGCCGCGGATCGTCACCACGCTCTGGGTGGTGCGGTCCACTTCGATGGCGATGCCGCAGTGGGCCTCGCACAGCGGGCAGGTGCGGTGGACGATCTCGGTTCCGGCACCCGGCATGGGAGCTTCCCTAGATCTTCTGGATGATGCGCTTCTTGGTGGCGTTGATCGCCTGGAGGTCCTGGATGCCCTCCTCGGCGATGTCGTCGCCCACCATGCGATCGCCCTCGGACTGGAGCTCCTTCATGTCGACCCACATGGCGTAGGTGGCGCGGGTGCGGTCGGTGATGATGCCGGCCTTCACCAGGGTCTTGATCAGGACGCGGAAGATGCTGGTGGGGCGCTGCATCACCTCGCGTCGCTTGGTGTCGGTGAACGCCTCGCGCATGGCGGCCGTGGCCCACTCCGGATCGATCCCGAAGCCCTCGTAGACGTGCTGCTTCTGGTTGGCGCCGGCCAGGTTGTAGAGCAGGGCGCCGAAGCAGCGCTCGGCCCAGTCTTCCACGGCGATCTGCTCGTCCTCGGCCAGGTTCTCGATGGTGGCGTCGGCCCAGATCTTTCCGAACTTGTGGTGGAAGGCCTCGTCGGTCATGACCAGCTGGGCGGTGCGCCGCAGCAGCGGATCCTCGGCGAACTTGTAGAGCGAAGCGAACGCGCCCATGGCCAGCCCCTCGACCAGAAGCTGCATGCCGACGATCTTCTTGTAGACCTCCGGGGCCAGGTAGATCTCGTTCATGAGCTGGCCCAGGGTCTGGCCGACGGGGTAGGGCCGGCCGTCGAAGCGCGCCTTCATGTACTCGCTGAAGGCGGTCACGTGACGCGCTTCTTCGCGCACCTGGTTGGAGGCGTACTCCACGGCGCCGGGATCGACGAACACCTGGCACAGGCTGGTCGAAAGCGAGAGCGCGCCCTGCTCGCCGTGCAGGATCTGCGAGAGCATGAAGCGCGCGCTCTGGTTGGCGAACTCGATCTCGCGTCCCTTGAGCTTCCCCGCAACCTCCGACGAAAGCTCGCCCACCATGTCCAGCGGGATCACGGGCTCGTTCTTCATGTCGAAGGCCTGCTGGTAGTCGATGTAGTCGGCGTCCAGCGGGTCCCAGAAGTGCTCGTTGGTGCGGGCGATGATCTCGTCGAAGTCCGAGGAGCGGTCGGCGTAGCGCTCCACCCGGAGCAGGGTGTCGAAGTCGTCGCGATCGTGGGCCTTGTAGGCCGGGTCGTAGTTGATGTGGCTCATGGCGGACGGGCTCCTCGGCGTGCGGGGTCGGGCGAACCTACCTCATTGGGCCGGGCTGATCTGCCCCGAGGGAAAGCGCGATAAGCTGGGCGGATCGTGCAGGTTTTGGAGGCGGGAGAGGCGAGGGCGGAGATCGACGCGGAGCGCGGCGGTCGCGTGGCTGCGCTGCGGGTCCGCGATCTGGATCTGCTGGTGCCTCCGGAAGCCGATGGCATGCGCTGGGGGCTCTACCCGATGCTCCCCTGGGCCGGGCGGGTGCGGCGCGGTCGTTTCCGGTTTCGCAATGCGGTCCACTCGTTGCCGCTCAACCTGCCGCCTCACGCCATCCACGGTACGGCGTTCACCCGAGCCTGGAGCGAGGAAGGCGAGGGTCGGCTGGAGATCGACCTGGGCCCCGACTGGCCGTTCCCGGGCCGCGCCGTGCAGGAGATGCGGCTGGAAGCGGACGCCCTGCACCTGCGTCTGGAGGTGCACGCCCAGGCGGAGCCCTTCCCGGCCAGCCTGGGCTGGCACCCGTGGTTCCGCCGCCGATTGGCTCGGGGCGGAGACGCGCAGCTTCACCTGCCGGCTCGGGTCATGTACGTGCGCGACGTCGAGGGGATCCCCGACGGCCGCACCCAGGCCCCGCCGCCCGGGCCCTGGGACGACTGCTTCACCCAGCTGGAAGGGGCCCCGATCCTGACCTGGCCCGGCGCGCTGCGCCTGCGCGTGGAGTCGAACGCCGATCACTACGTGGTGTACGACGAGCCCGAGCACGCGCTGTGCGTCGAGCCCCAGACCGGGCCGCCGGATGCGCTGAACCTGGCGCCGCTGGTGGTGGAGCCGGGCCGCCCGCTGGTGGCCGGCGCAACGCTGCGCTGGGAGATCGAATAGCCCGGGACCCGGTCGGCGTCTAAGCTGCGGCCGTGTTCCCCGTCCGCGATGAAAACCCCCACTTCCTGACGCCCCTGGTCACGTATGGGATCATTGCGCTCAACGCCGC
>CAMYOO010000048.1 GCA_947260035.1 uncultured delta proteobacterium | reverse complement strand
GAGGGCAACACCTTCTGCGCCGGCGCCAACCTGAAGCAGCAGTCGGGCTCGGTGGCGGCGGACAAGCCCACGGTGAGCCTGGACCAGCTGCTGCACGCCATCCAGACCTCGCCCACTCCGGTGATCGGCCGCATCGCCGGCCACGTAGTCGGGGGTGGAAACGGGTTGGCCGCGGCGCTGGACATCTCCATCGCCGCCGACGACGCGAAGTTCGGCTTCACCGAGGTCCGTCTGGGCGTTGCGCCCGCCATCATCTCGGTGGTGTGCCTGCCCAAGATGCGCCCCGGTGAGGCCATGGAGGCCTTCCTGCGCGGCAACCGCTTCCCCGCCGCCCGCGCGGCAGAGCTGGGCCTGATCAACCGCGCGGTGCCGCGCGAAGAGCTGGACGCCGCCGTCGAGGAGGTGCTGGCCGACCTGCGCAAGGGCGGACCCAACGCCCTGGGTCAGGCCAAGCGCCTCGTCTACGAAGTGCCCGCCATGGAGCAGAAGCAGGCCTTCCAGTGGACCTCGCGCCTGTCCGCGGAGCTCTTCCGCGGCGAAGAGGCCGCAGCGGGCATGAAGGCGTTCCTGACCCGAAGCAAACCGCCGTGGGCGGAGCCGGACCCGGACTGATCGCGCCCGACGCGCGACGCACGGAGGAAGCGACGTGAAGATCGACGGAGGACTCATGGGGTCCCTCGAGAGCGTGCCCGAGCGCGCGCGGGAGCTCGAGGCCCAGGGCTTCGACGGGCTGGTGACCGCGGAAATGAGCAGCGACCCCTTCTTCCCGCTGCTGCTCGCCGCCGAGCACACCGAGCGCATCGAGCTGATGACCTCGATCGCGGTCGCCTTCGCGCGCAACCCGATGATCCTGGCCAACATCGGCAACGACCTGCAGGCCTACTCCAAGGGCCGCTTCATCCTCGGCCTCGGCTCCCAGATCAAGCCCCACATCGCCAAGCGCTTCAGCATGCCCTGGTCGCATCCCGCGGCGCGCATGCGCGAGTTCATCCAGGCCATGCGCGCCATCTGGGCCTGCTGGTACGACGGCGAGAAGCTCGACTTCCGCGGCGAGTTCTACACCCACAGCCTGATGACGCCCATGTTCACGCCGCAGAACAACCCGCACGGCTCACCACGCGTGGTGCTGGCCGCGGTCGGGCCGAAGATGACCGAGGTGGCGGGCGAAGTGGCCGACGGGATGCTGGTGCACGGCTTCACCACCCGCCGCTACCTGGACGAGGTCACCCTGCCCGCCGTGGAACGCGGACTGGCCAAGGCCGGCCGCAGCCGATCCGACTTCCAGCTCTGCTACCCGGCCTTCGTGGTCACCGGCAGGGACGAGCGCGAGTGGCAGCAGTCGCGCACCGCCGCCACCCGCCAGCTGGCCTTCTACGGCTCCACGCCCGCCTATCGGGGCGTCCTCGAGGCCCACGGTTGGGGCGAGCTGCAGAGCGAGCTGAACGTGCTCTCGAAGCGCGGCGAGTGGGAGAAGATGGGCGAGCTCATCACCGACGAGATCCTCGAGGAGTTCGCCGTCGTCGCCGAGCCGGACGCAGTGCCCGGCGCGCTCAAGGCCCGCTTCGGGGACGCCATCGATCGCCTGTTCTGCACCTTCAGCTTCGCGGACGGCGAGGGGCGGAAGGCCTGCTTCGACACACTTCGAGCCGGCTGAGCGCCGGCGGAGGACCCCCCTTGCTGCAAGAAGCCCAGGACCTGCTGGACGAGGCCGCCGAGCTGGAGACGTTCCTCCAGACCCTCGCCGAAGACGATTGGAAGCGCCCCACCGGGTTCATGGACTGGACGCCGTGGGACGTGGTCGCGCACCTGCACTTCTTCGATGAGGTCTCCCTGGTGGCCCTTGAGGGCCGGGAAGCCTTCGCCGCGCGCCGCGACGAGCTGCTGAAAGAGCTGATGGCGGGCCGCACCAACCAGGAGCTGGGCCGCGAGGCCTACGGCCGGCTCGGACCCAAAGAGCTTCTGGCGCGCTGGCGTGAGACCGACACCCGGATGGCGACCCAGCTCGGTGAGTCCGAACCCAAGCGCCGCCTGCCCTGGTTCGGCCCCGACATGGGCGTGCGCATGTTCACCACCGCCCGCTACATGGAGCACTGGGCCCACGCCCAGGAGATCTACGACCTGGTGGGCGCGAAGCGAACCTACAGCGACCGCATCAAGAACATCGCCGTCATCGGCATGAAGACCTTCGGCTGGACGTTCGTGAACCGGAAGTTGGAGATCCCCGGCCCGCCGCCCTACGTGCGCCTGATCGCACCTTCAGGCGAGGTCTGGGAGTGGAACGACCCGAGCCAGGACGAGTTCGTGCGCGGGGACGCGGCCGACTTCTGTCACGTGGTCACCCAGGGCCGGAACGTCGCCGACACGGCCCTGGAGGTGAACGGTCCCGTGGCAACCCAGTGGATGTCGATCGCGCAGTGCTTTGCCGGCGGCCCCGTGGATCCGCCCGCGCCCGGCGCGCGAAAGGGAGCTTGAACGTGGATCTCGAGTACGGCGAACGCTACGAGGCCTTCCGCAAGGAGGTGCGCTCCTTCCTGGAGGCGAACAAGCCCGAGGAGCCGCTGGCCTGGAAGGATCGCCAGGCCTGGCTGAGCCTGCAGATCGAGCACGGCTATTGGGCGCGGACCATCCCCAAAGAGTACGGCGGGTATGGCGCGGAGCCCGACCTCCTCGAGACGGTCATCATGGACGAGGAGTTCAACCGCGCCGGCGTCGCGCGCGGCTTCATGGCCCAGGGCCCGTCCATGCTGGTCCCCACGCTGCTGGAGCACGGCACCGAGGAGCAGAAGCAGCGCTGGATCGCGCCCACCCTGTGCGGAGAGGTGATGTGGTGCCAGGGCTACTCGGAGCCCGGCGCGGGCAGCGACCTGGCCAGCCTGCAGACCTCCGCCACGGAGGACGGCGACGACTTCGTCATCAACGGACAGAAGATCTGGACCAGCACGGCGGACAAGTCCCAGATGATCTTCGTCCTGGTTCGCACCGAACCCGACGCCAAGAAGCACGCGGGCATCAGTTACATCCTCGCGCCCATGGACACGCCCGGCATCGAGGTGCGGCCCCTGCGCACCATGACCGGCGACCTGGGCGAGAACTCCTTCAACCAGGTCTTCTTCAGCGACGTGCGCGTGCCCATGTCCAACGTGGTGGGCAAGCGCGGCGAGGGCTGGAAGATCGCCAACACCACCCTCAAGCACGAGCGCAGCAGCCTCAACGCGAACGCCGAGGGCACCTGGCTGCGGCTCAAGCGGCTGATGGAGAAGGAGACGGTCAACGGCGTACCCGCCATGGCGAGCCCCGTCTACCGCGATCGCTTGATGCGACTGCAGGCACGGGCCCTGACCATGAAGCACCACGGGATGCGCATGCTGACGTGCAGCCTGAAGAACGATTCGCCCGGGGTCGCGGGACTGGTGGTCAAGCTCCAGAACTGCCAGCTCAGCTTCGACATGGCCGCACTGGCCATCGACGTCATGGGCGAGCTCGGGGTCCTCTACGACCACACCAAGTACGAGCGCGAGCTGGGCTTCTGGCAGTCGTACTCGATGTTCTCGCTCGGCCTGATCATCGGCGGCGGAACGGCGCAGATCCAGAAGAACATCATCTCGGAGCGGGGCCTCGGCCTTCCGCGCGAGCCCAAGCCGGCCAAGGCGTAGGAGCGGAGAACAACCATGGACTTCGGACTCTCGGAAGATCAACTCCTGCTCGAAGAGACGGTGCGCTCGTTCCTGGCGGATCGCGTGCCGATCACCCGGGTGCGCGAGCTGCGCGACGAAGACTGCCCCAACGACCGCGCATTCTGGCAAGGGCTCGCCGAGCTGGGCGTGACCGGAATCCTGGTTCCCGAAGAGCAGGGCGGCAGCGCGCTGTCTCTGTTGGACGCGGCGCTGGTCTCCCAATCCCTGGGACACGCGGCCACGCCTGCACCGTTCCTGTCCTCCGCCGTAATGGTGCCGCTTGCGCTCCGCGCCCTGGGCGGCGCCGAGGCCGACGCGTGGCTCGGCGCCATCGCCGGCGGTGAGGCGATCTTCGGCGTGGCGCTGACCGAAACGTTCTCGATCCGGGAAGGCGCGGGAGTCGCCCTGGAGGGCGGCGTGCTGCGCGGTAAGGCCATGATCGCCCTGGACGCCCTGGGCGCCGACCACATCCTGGTCGCAGTCGGCGACGACCGGCTGGCGGTGATTCGCGGCGACGCTCCCGGGCTTCAGACGACCCGGCTCGCCACCATCGACGCCACCCGCTGCACGTCGGAGCTGCTGCTGGACGGCGTCGAGCCCGAGGCCGTCTTCGAGGAGGCCGGCGCTGCGATCGCGCGCATGCTCGATGCCGGTCGCATCGCTCTGGCCGCCGACAGCCTGGGCGCGTGCGAGTCCATGATCGGGCAGGCGGTGGCCTATTCCCAAGAGCGCAAGCAGTTCGACCGTGTGATCGGCTCCTTCCAGGCCGTGAAGCACATGTGCGCCGAGATGATCGCAGAGCTCGAGCCCGCCCGATCGCTGCTCTGGTACGCGGCCCACAGCTTCGACGCGCTGCCCGACGAGGCGCCCCTGATGACCTGCCATGTGCTGGCTCACGCCGCGGAGATCGGCCGCGAGATCGCCAGCGTTTCCACCCAGGTGCACGGGGGCATCGGCTGGACCGACGAGCAGAACCTGCACTTCTGGTTCAAGCGGATCGGCGTGGCAAGGCATCTGCTCGGCGGGCCGGAGTTCCTGCGCGAGCGCGCAGCCGAGCTCCAGGGTCTGGCACTGGCCTCCTAGGAGAACACCCATGCATACGAAGCTCGCCGAAGACCTGGGCCTCGAGTTCCCCATCTTCGCATTCACCCACTGCCGCGACGTGGCCGCCGCGGTGTCCAAGGCCGGCGGCCTGGGCGTGCTGGGCGTAGCCGGGCACTCGCTCGAGAACCTGCGCATGGAGCTGGAGTGGATCGAGAATGAGGTCGGCGACAAGCCCTACGGCGTCGACCTGCTGCTGCCCACACGTTTCGTGGGCAGCGAGAGCGGCGGCCTCGGTCGCGATCAACTGGACGAGAAGATTCCGCAGGAGCACCGGCGCTTCGTCGACGACCTGCTCGAGAAGCACGGCGTTCCGCCGCTGCCCGGCGACGCCGAGGTGAGCCCCGAGTTCAGCGTCGGCTACGAAGGCCAGCGCGACGTGATCGAGCTGGTGTTCGAGCACCGCATCGGCCTGATCGCCAGCGCTCTGGGTCCGCCGCCGGGCTGGATGATCGAGCAGGGCCGCGCCAAGGGCGTGAAGGTGGCCGCTCTGGCCGGAACCGTGGATCACGCCCGGCGTCACGTGGAAGCCGGCGTGGACATCGTGGTGGCCCAGGGCTACGAGGCCGGCGGCCATACCGGAGAGATCTCCACCATGGTGCTGGTGCCGGAGGTGGTGGACGCGGTCGATCCGGTTCCGGTCCTCGCCGCGGGAGGCATCGGCAACGGACGCCAGGTCACAGCAGCGCTGGCGCTGGGCGCCCAGGGCGTGTGGACCGGCTCGGTCTGGCTCACGACGGAAGAGGCCGAGACCCACCCGGTGGTCAAGCAGAAGTTCCTGAAGGCGTCGTCCCGGGACACGATCCGCTCGCGCTCGCTCACCGGCAAGCCGGCCCGGCAGCTGCGCAGCGCCTGGACCGAGGCGTGGGAGGATCCGGCCAGCCCCGCCCCGCTGCCCATGCCCTTGCAGCCGCGGCTGGTGCGCGAGGCCCAGGCCCGCATTTCGCGCACGGCTCACAAGTCCCCCGGCTCCGAGCAGCTGATCAACTACTTCGTGGGCCAGGTCGTGGGCTCCCTGAACCAGGTGAAGTCGGTGCGCAGCGTCGTCGAGGAGTTGGTCCAGGACTACGCCGACACCATGGAGCGCCTGGACGACTGGGCCCAGGGCTAGGCGCTCCCGGAGGCGACGTGCTCGATCACCATCGGAAGGCCGTGGACCGATTGACGGCCGAGCTCTCGCTCAACCCTCATTTCGTTGCCGTCCTGCTGGCGGGATCGATCGCTCGCGGAACCGAACGTCCCGACTCGGACGTGGACCTTCTCCTGGTCGCGACCGACGAAGAGTACGCGCGGCGTCAGGCCTCGGGCGAGCTTCACTACCGAAACTTCGAGGCCTGCGACTACCCCGGAGGCTATGCCGAAGGAAAGATCCACTCCTTGTCCTACCTCGAGGAGGTGGCGCAGCGCGGCAGCGAGCCCGCACGCGAGGCTTTCGCCCGCGCCCGGATCCTCTGCTCCCGGATGGAGGGGCTCGAAGAACTCCTCGCACGCGTCACCGCCTATCCGGAGGAGGGGCACCTGGACAGGATCCGCAGCTTCCTGGCGCAACTGGTGATCCACCACTGGTACATCGGTGAAACCGAGCGGCGCGACGATCGCTACCTGCTGCTGCGTTCGACCAGCCAGTTCGCGCTCTTCGCGGGGCGCCTGATCCTGGCGCACAACCGGATCCTGTTTCCCTACCACAAGTGGTTCATGCACGATCTCCGCACGGCTCCCGACCAGCCTGCCGAGCTGATTCCGACGCTCGAGCGACTGCTGGCGAAGCCGGGCCGTGAAACCGCAGACCCCGTGCTGGGTTGCATCCTGAACTTCCGCGAGTGGGAAGGAGACCTCACCCGCGCGGCCGAGCAGTTCGCGGTGGACACCGAGCAGAGCTGGCTCCGCGGCCAGGCGTCCATCGAGGATCTCTGAACCCGGAGCGGCGCGGACGGGTTAGGATGGGATCCCCGGACGGAGCCGGAAAGAGGGGCCCTGAATGACGTACGCCCGCCACCGCGCCTGCTACGACGCCGACAGTCATCTGATGGAGCACCCGGACTGGCTGGGCGAGTTTGCGGATCCGGAGATCCGTGGCGAGCTCCCGTCCCTTCTGCCTCACGGCGCCGGCGGCGTGGACCGGCTCCTCGAGGGAATCCGGAAGAACCTCGAGCGCGTGCAGGACCCCCAGGCCACGGCGGAGCTGGCGAACGACGTCATGCGCTCTGCCAAGGGCTGGGCGGCCCACGGAGCCATGGACTCGGCGGAGCGAAGCCGCACCCTGGACCTGCTCGGGTTCGACGGCCAGCTGGTGTTCTCCACCTTCGCGATCCTACAGGTGCTCTCCTGCAAGGATCCGCGTGTTCTCTACGGCGCGGTGCGCGCGCACAACCGCGGCATGACGGCTTTCTGCAGCAGCGACGAGCGCCTGCTCCCGGTGGGCCTGATTCCTCTGACCGAGCCCGGCGCCGCGCTCGCGGCCCTGGGCGAAGCGCTGGAGATGGGCTGCGCGGCCATCATGGTCCCCTCGGATGCGCCGGGAGAGCGGTCGCCGGCCCACGTCGACTTCGAGCCCTTCTGGGCGAACCTGGCCGCGTCCGGCAAGCCGCTGATGTCCCACATCGGCGGCGGCAAGCTGCTCGCGAAGCGCTACCACGACAACGGACGCCCCCTGCCCAACGACTGGCTCGGCGGCGGGGAGAACCTGCGCAGCAAGGACTTCCCGGTCATCCACCACTCGCCGGAACGCTTCCTCGGCTGTCTGGTCCTGGACGGCGTATTCGAGCGCCACGAAGATCTACGCTGCGGCGTGATCGAGCAGGGCGCAATCTGGGTGCCCGCCATGCTTCACAACCTGGATCACGCGGCGGCGCAGTTCGGCAAGTCCGAGCCGGAGCTGCGCAAGCTCTCGCTGTCGCCGTCCGACTACATCCGCAGGCAGGTGAAGTTCACACCGTTTCCCTTCGAGGACGCGGGTTGGCTCATCCAGCAGGCGGGCGAAGAGCTCTTCCTCTTCTCGACGGACTACCCGCATCCGGAAGGAACGCGCGATCCCATCGGCCGCTTCGAGGCATCGCTGGGTGCCGCCGGTGTCGGCGCTGCCGCGCGCGAGCGCTTCTACGCCGGAAACTTCACGGAGATGATGCGGCTCTAGCTCGAGGGGCCCTCGGGGCCCCCGAGAGCGGCACAAATACACTCCACCAGCGCTTCCGGAGCGTAGGGCTTGCGCAGGAAGCCGGCGGTCCCCGGCGCGCCGAAGCGCTCGGAGGCGAACTCCTCGCTGAAGCCGCTGGCCAGCACGATCGGCAGGTCGGGGCGAATCTCGCGCATCTCCAGGAAGGCCTGCTCACCGCCCACGTCGGGCATGGAAAGGTCCAGTACGACGGCGTCGATCGAATCCCCCTCGTCGCGGAGCCGCTCGATCGCTTCGCGCCCCCCCCGCGTGGCGATCACCGCGAAGCCGGCCCGGGTCAGGAACTCACTCGCCAGCTCCAACACGGCCGGATCGTCATCCACCACCAGGATGCGGCCGGTGGCGTGCTCGGATCTCGCCGCAACCGGAGCCGTGGCGGACGGAGCGGTTTCGACGGCGCGGACCCTGGGCAGGAGCACCCGTGCCGTCGTGCCTCGGCCCGGCGCGCTCTCCAGGGCGGCGACTCCGCCGTGGGAGCGCACGATTCCGAGCGTGCTGGCGAGCCCCATGCCGCGCCCGGTGAACTTCGTGGTGAAGAACGGATCGAAGATGCGCTCGCGCGCTTCCGGATCCAGGCCGCGACCCGAGTCGCGCACCTCCAGGGCGACGTACTCGCCCGGTTTGGCATCCGCGGCGCCGTGGGCGCCGGCCAGGTGCGCTGGGCCCGCCAGCAGCGGCGTGACCCTCAGTCCCACGCGCCCTCGGGCGCCCTCGAGCGCCTCGCCCGCATTGGTAACGAGATTCAGCACCACCTGCTGGATCTGGGTTTCGTCGGCTTCGATCCTCAGACCCGGCGCCAGATCCAGCTCGAGCTGGCAGCTGTCGGGCAACGCGGCGCGCACCAGCTCCAGCATCCCGCTGACGACCTCCGACGCGTCGATCACTTTGCGGTCGCTCGGCGCCTTGCCGGCGTAGGTCAGCATCTGGTCTGTGAGCCTGGCGGCGTGATCCCCGGCTGTACGAATACGCGCCAGCCGCGCCTGGATCGGTGCGTCGGGCGGCAGGTCCGCCTCGGCCAGGCGCGCGTTGCCCAGGATCACGCTGAGCAGGTTGTTGAAGTCGTGCGCGATGCCGCCGGAGAGCCGCCCCAGGCTCTCGAGCCGCTCGCTCTCGTGAACGCGGCGCTCGAGCTCTCTGCTCTCGGCCTCGACGCGACGCGTCTCGGTCACGTCGCGCGCCGAACCGACCACGCGAAGCTCACCTGTCTCCGTGTTGAGCCGGGTATTGCTGCGCACCTCCAGCCGACGCTCCGCGCCGTCCCGGGTGCGAAGCGCGATCTCGCGCGCACCCTGGCCGCCGGCCTCCGCCGTCTCGACGGCGAATGCCAGGTTGCGACGAGGCTCCTCGGGCAGGAAGTCGAGCCAGCCCCGACCCTCCAGAGCCCGGGGGTCCGCCCCCGTAATGCGCTTGAAGGCGCCGGTGCTCCACTCCAGGGTGAGCTGCAGCTCGCGGTCCAGGCGGATTGCAAAGCTGAAGTCCGAGGACAGCTCCGAGATGGCGCGGTAGCGCTCCTCACTGGCACGCAGGGCCGCATTGGCCTCGGCGAGCTCCGCGGTGCGCAGCTCCACGCGGCGTTCCATCTCGTCGCGCGCACGTCGCAGGGCACGCCGACTCGGCTCCGACGCCGCATAGATCTGCAGGCCCACTGCGGGCGGCGCCACCATCAACCAGAGCGCGGTGAGCAGCGGCGCGGGATCGCGTTCGAGCAGGAGCCAGAGCACGTGGGCTGCGCCGGCGATGGTCACCAGCACGAAGGAAGGCGCCAGCAGCCGCAGGCCGAGTGCAGCCCCGGGCCGGGACACCGCGCGATGTGCGACCCAGCCGGCTGCCAGGGCCACAGCGGGCTCGACGGCCAGCGCCAACCCGTAGGCCAAGTCGGCGCGGCCCCGCGCCGCAAGGACCGACCGCACCAGTCCGTAGACCAGCGCGCTCGGAAGCATCCAGGCGGGCACGCGCCGCTCGGCCAACACCAGGGCGCCGGCCAGGAGCAGCCAGGGAAACAGAGTTCCGAGGGGGAAGGTCAGGAAGTGGAGCCGCGGCGAATCCGGCGCGGCGAGCACCAGGACGCCGCTCGAGCCGGCCGCGATCCAGCCTGCCATCCAGAACGGCATCGGCCCCAGCCCGGGCCGCCGCAGTGCGACAAGGCCCAGCACCACGAAGGCACCGAGGATGACGCTGACCCCGAACTCCAGCCCCATCGGCATGCCTGCTCCCGACCTACCGGTCTTCCCGCCTTCCGCGCCGTCCAGGGTACCACGCGTCCCGAGCGGCGCGGAGAGACGCTTCCCGTGGCATATCATCGGGCCATGAAGAGAACTCTCGATTTCGCAACGACGACGGCGCTCGGCGGTCTGCTCGTGGTGGTACCGGGGCTGCTCCTGGCCCTGATCGCCGACGACATGCTGCTCATGGTGGAGGGCCTGGTCGCCCCTATTGCGGGCCTCTTGCCCGCCGACCACATCGGCGGGACCAGCATGGCTACGGTCGTGGCGCTGCTGATAATCTTCGCCTTCTGCTTCCTGTTCGGACTGATCGCGAGGACCGCGATCGGCTCGCGCGCGGGCGGATGGGTGGAACGCTCCTTCCTGCACAGGATTCCCTCGTACGGCCTGCTCAAGACCCTTTCCCAGCAGCTCGCCGGCGTGGGAGAGGACGACGAATCGAGCTTCGCGCCGGCCGTTCTGTCGGTGGCGCAGGATGCCTACCAGCTGGCGTACATCATCGAGGAGCACGAAGACGGCTTCGTCACGGTGATGATCCCTTCGGTGCCGGCCGGGCTGGCCGGTCCCCTGCAGTACGTGCGCGAGGAACGCGTGCGCCGCCTGGACGTCCCGCTGGCGCTGGTGTTGCAGAGCCTGCAGACCTATGGCGTGGGCGCCGGCGAGTTCTTCGCCCAGGGGCGCAAGGCGCGCCTGCAGTAGCATCCCGAACCCACGCCCCACCGAGGAGGAACCCCGCCGTGCCCGACGCCGATCACATCCGCAGGATCTACGAGCGCTACCCGGAGCTGCTGAACAAGGGGGATGTGGAGGGAATCGTGGAGCTGTACGCCGAAGACGCCACCATCGAGGACCCGATCGGCTCGGACCTGCACCGGGGACGCGACGCCATCCGCGTTTTCTATCAGCGGGCCGCCGCCGCCCGGGCCACCATGAAGCGCACCGGCCCCGTGCGGGTTGCCGGCCACGAAGCGGCAACACCCGTGGTGGTGCTGATGGGGCCCGAGGACCAGCGAAGTGCGTTGGACGTGATCAGCGTGATGAGCTTCGACGAGGACGGGAAGATCGCCTCGATGCGGGCGTTCTGGAGCATGGACGCCATCCGCTCGGCCACGGCCGAAGATCGCGGCTGAGCCGGAATGGCACTCTCGATCCTGCGGCTCGACATGCGGGCTCCGGACTTCTCACCGGTCGGAGCCGGGGACCTCTACGCGGCCGCCCTGGAGATGTCGGTCTGGGCCGAAAAGCAGGGCTTCGGCACGATCGTACTCTCGGAGCACCACGGGGTGGACGACGGCTACCTGCCGTCGCCGCTGGCCCTGGCCGGCGCCATCGCGGGGCGCACCCGAAGCATTCCCATCGGCGTGATGGCGCTCCTGCTGCCGCTCTACGATCCCGTGCGGCTGGCCGAGGACCTGGCGGTGCTGGACCTGGCCAGCGGTGGACGGATCGGCATCACCGCCGGCCTGGGCTACCGACCCGAGGAGTACGCCATGCTGGGTGCGGACTGGGCGCACCGCGGCCGCGTCATGGACGAGCACCTGGACGTGCTGCTGCGCGCCTGGCGCGGCGAGACCTTCGAGTGGCGCGGCCGTCCGGTCCGCGTCACCCCACCGCCCGCCAGCCGGCCCCATCCCTTCGTGGCCGTCGGCGGCTCTGGCCGCAACGCGGCCCGCCGCGCCGCCCGCTTCGGGCTGCCGTTCCAGCCCGCCGCGCAGAATGCCGAGGTCTTCGCGCTCTACACTTCGGAGTGCGAGCGCCTTGGCCATACGCCCGTCCTGTTGCCTCCCGTCGGCGAGATGCTCTGGGTCTCGGAGGATCCGAACCGGACCTGGTCGGAAATCGGCCGCTACCTGCTGCATCACGTCATGAGCTACGCCAGCTGGCAGACCCACAACGTGGGCTCCGTCGTGGACAGCGCCGCGACGACCGTCGAAGAGCTGCGCGCCGAGGACAAGTACCAGATCCTGACGCCCGACGAGTTCGTCGCTTGGACGCAGGCGCACTCGGAGTCGCCCGTGGTGCACTTCCCGCTCTGCGGGGGAACGCCGCCGGAGCTGGCCTGGCCGGGGCTGGAGCTGTTCGCGTCGAAGGTCCTGCCGCGCCTCAACGCACCCGGCTGATCCTCCGGCGCCCTACCCCTCCAGCGCGGGAAAGTCCGTGTAGCCCTCGGCGCCGCCGCCGTAGTAGGTCAGCAGATTCGCATCCGGGTTCAGCTCGGCGCCGGTCGCGAAGCGCTCGGCGAGGTCGGGGTTCGCGATGTAGGGCCTGGCGAAAGATACGCACTGGGCGTGCCCGCTCTCCACGGCGCGCAGCGCGCGCTCGCGGTCGTAGCTGCCGTTTACCACCAGGTTCCCGCGAAAAGCCTCGCGGATGTGCTCGGGAGTGAAGTCCGCGCCGGCCCGGTCTCCGCCGTCGGACACGGCCACCGGCGTCGACATCCGCTCGACGATCTCCACGAAGGCCAGGTCGCGCCGCTCGAGCTCGCGAACCGCGTGGAGAAAGAGCGGGGCGGGATCGCTATCGGTGCAGTCCCAGGTGACCGTGAACGGAGACAGCCGCACGGCCGTGCGGTCCGAGCCGACTGCGTCGCAAACCGCGTCCGTGACCTCGAGCAGGAAGCGACAGCGGTTCTCGACGCTGCCTCCGTAGTCGTCGCCGCGCTGGTTCACACCGTCGCGAAGGAACTGATCCACCAGATAGCCGTTGGCTCCGTGGATCTCGACTCCGTCGAAGCCCGCTTCCATGGCGTTGCGCGCACCTCGGCGGAACTGGTCGACGACGCCCGGGATCTCCTCGAGGTCCAGGGCGCGCGGCGGGGTCGTCGGAACGAAGCCCTCCAGCGTGAAGGTATTCACCTTGCCGCGCACGGCGGAGGGCGAGACCGGCGCGGCCCCGTCCTCCTGCATGCTGGCGTGGGAGACACGACCCACGTGCCAGAGCTGGAGCGCGATGACGCCGCCCCGCTCGTGGACCGCGTCGGTAACCCTGCGCCAGCCCGCCACCTGCTCGGGCGTGTGGATTCCCGGCGTAAAGACGGATCCCGTGCCCTGCACGGAAACCTGGCTGGCCTCCGTGATGATGAGGCCCGCCCCGGCGCGCTGGGCGTAGTGCTCCGCCATGATCTCATTCGGGATGCGCTCGAGCCCGGCACGCGCGCGCGTCATGGGAGCCATCACGATGCGGTTGCGGAGCGGGAAGGCTCCGAGGGTGACGGGTGTGAACAAAGGCTCGACGTTCATACGCCCCGCACTGCGATCATCATCAGCACGAAGATGATGGTGAGAACCAGGAAGCCAACCCGCGGCACCACACGCAGCTTCAGGTGCACGTCCTCGACGGCCTCCAGGGGAAGGTCCGGATCGCCCACACCAACTCTTCGGGCCAGCCGGTTCTCCATGAAGAAGTGGAACAGCGTCAGCAGCAGTCCGAGCGCGCCGCCGACCAGGATGAACTTGCCCCACGGGTTCTCCATCAGGATCCGCAGATCGCCCCCGGTGTGGTGGTACAGCAGCACGCCGCCCGTGACGGCGACCGTTGCGGAGAGGATCGAGGCCATGCGGAAGACGCGCGGGAATACCGCGTTCAGGAAGTCCTTGCGCGCCGTACCGCGGTGGCCGGACAACGTCGGGATCAGGACGAAGTTCATGATGGCCACTTCGCCGTACCAGGCGGCCGCGGCCAGCACGTGAACCCAGCGGACGACGATGTAGAGATCCGGGGGCATGGCGCCGAAAAACTCTAGCCCTCCGGAGATGGAGCGGTACTCGCCTGCGCCGTGCTGCCTCGCCGCGAGCGCGATAGCCTGTGGGGGTGGCCGCCAGCCTTCCGTACGAAGAGATCAGCCCCTGGGTCGAGACGCCCGCGGACGTGCGGGGTCCGCTCGCGGAGGATCTGCGCAGCGATGTGGTGGTGATCGGGGGCGGCTACACGGGCCTCTGCGCCGCCCTCGCCCTGCGGGCCCAGGGCGCGGACGTGGCGGTCCTGGAGCAGGACTTCGCCGGCGCGGGCGCCAGCGGCCGCAATGCCGGCCACCTGTCACCGACCATCGGCAAGGACATCCCCACCCTGCTGCGGCTCTTCGGGCGCGAACGCGCAGCCGGCCTGGTGCGCTTCGCCGACGCTTCCGTGGAGCACACCGAAGAGGTGATTCGGAAGCACGGCATCGACTGCGACTACGCCGCCAACGGCAACATCCTCGCAGGCGTGCATCCCAAGCACGAGCCGCGCCTGCGCCGCGCCGCCCAGGCGGCGCAGGGCCTCGGCGCCGGGGTGCGTTTCCTCGCGGAAGGCGAGATGCGCGAGCGTGGACTGCCCGCCGCATTCACCTGCGGCGTGCTCGAGGCGTGCGGAGGAACCCTGCATCCGGGGCGTTACGTCATGGGCCTGCGGCGCGCGGCGCTGGCCGCAGGCGTGCGGCTGTTCGAGGGGTCGGCGCTGAGCGAGCTTTCGGCAGGCCCGCCGGCCGTCGCGCGCACGGCGCGCGGGTCGGTGACGGCGGACTTCGCCATCCTGGCGACCAACGCCTATACGGCAGCGACCGGCTGGAAGAAGCGCACGATCGTTCCCCTGGGCGTATCGCTCCTGGAGACGGAGCCGCTCTCCGACGAGCAGCGTGCCGCGCTCGAGTGGCAGGGCGGCGAAGGCATCTACACGGCGCACGAGACCCTGGAGAACTACCGGATCACGGCCCAAGGCACTCTGGTGAGCGGATCCAAGCTCGTGCGCCACGCGTTCGGCCGGCGGCTTCCGCCCGGCTACGCTCCCGAGACCTTCCGCGTCATCGACGCCGCCTTCCGCGAGCGCTTCCCGGCGCTTCGCGATCTCGCCGTGCGACGCTTCTGGGGCGGCTGGATCGCCCTGACCCTCGACTTCCTCCCCGCGCTGCACGTGGATGGGCCCAAGGGAAACGTCCTTTCCGGCCTGGGATACTGCGGACACGGCGTGAGTCAGGCGACGTTGATGGGCTCCATGCTGGCGGAGCGCGTGCAGGGCCGCGAGCACCCGTGGGAGAGCGCCCTGCAACGCAGGCGTCTCTCGTGGCCTCCGGAGCCGCTGCGCTGGGCGGGCGGGAAGATCCTCAACAGTGTCTTCACCGCCATGGACCGCCGCACCGACCGACAGATCCGGGCGCTGCGCGGCTGAGCCGCGCGTTGAAGGGACACGCCCAGGACCAGCGCCACCGATGCAGCCTGGGATCCCAGCAGGGTGGCCAGGTGGCGCTGCCAGGTAACCTCGTAGATCAGGCCCCTGGCGCCGGTGGGAACCGTCAGCAGCAGAGCCAGCAGGATCGACGCGCGGCGCATCGCGGAATCTCACTGGCCCGGCAAGCCCTGCGTCGCGCAAGCTCAGCGGGCCAGGAGCGCCTTGCAGTCGCGGATCTCCACCCGCTCGGCGAGGACCAGCTTGCTGCGCGCATACATCGGCGCCACCTGAGCCGTGATGTCCTCGCCGTTCTCCTTCACGCGCACCGAATCCACGGCCAGGGAGGAACCCTGGACGTGGACGCAGGTGCGCTCGCCGCCCTGGGCCAGGCGCTCCTCGAACAGCTCGATAGCGTCGCCCAGCTCACTTCCGCCGCCACGACGTTCACGCTCTCGGTCAGGCGCTGGGCCTCCGCCGCGCCGGGGGATTTGCACATATAGAAGTCCGGGTGCCGACCCGCGATGGCCTGGGCGTAGCGCAGCGGCAGGCCGGCGAAGCTGGCGTGAGTTGCCTGGTTTCGACGCTGAGCGGCGTCGCCGCCGAACAGGACGTAGGTGTCCTCCACGGAGCTCACGCGTGCGAAACGAGTCTCGATCTGGCTGGTATCGCGCACCACGGAGCTTCCCTCGAGTCGGGTTCCGACACCGCGCGGATCGAGCCCGGCCACGTCCAGCTTGTTGAAGAACAGCCAGGCCCCGGAGGCCAACAACGCGAAGAAGATCAGCTTGCCCATGCACCGCCATCGGCTCGTCGCTTCCCGCGCTGAAACGCCGGCGCGGGGAGGGGTTGCGATCCGATTTGGTCATGCGTACAATCCGCTTGGTCGATTGATCAAATGGAGGTCCCGCCGATGATGGCGAGGGCGACGGCGGCCCAGACCAGCAGCGACACCCCGGAGCGGATCCTCCGCGCGGCCCTCGAAGCGTTCTCGGAGAACGGCTTCGACGGCGCCACCACGCGCGAGATCGCCGCCCGGGCCGGCGTGCCGCTGGGGCTGCTCCAATACCATTTCGGCGGCAAGCCCAAGCTCTGGCGGGCCGCCGTGGATCGCGCCTTCGGCGTCCTGCGCGGCGGTCTCGACAACGTGCTGGCCGACCCGGGGCCGGCCGACGACCGCGAGCGGCTGGGGCTGCTGATCCGGGCCCACGTGCAGTTCGTAGCCCGCAATCCGGAGTTCGTGCGGCTCATGCACGACGAGGGCAAGCGGGGCGGGCCGCGCATGCGCTGGATGGTGGATCGCCACGTGAAGCCGCTCTACGAGGCCCTGGTGCCGCTGATCCAGCGGGCCCAGCAGGTCGGGCTGCTCCCGGCCGACGTGGCGCCGGTCCACTTCGTGTACATCCTCGCCGGCTCCGCCGGCGTGATCTTTCACCAGGCCCAGGAGTGCAAGCGGCTCTCGGGCGTCGATCCCTCCAATCCGGAGGTCGTCGACGCCCACGCCCGCGCCGTCGAGCACCTGTTCCTCGGCCCCCCCAAACAGGAGATGACCCGATGAAGCTCGCCACGTTCACCCAGGATGACGTCACCCGCATCGGTGTCGTCGACGGGGACGCGATCGTCGATCTGGCCGCAGCCGCCCCGGACCTGCCCCGAGACATGCTCGGCTTCCTGGAAGCCGGCTCGAAGGCGCTGCACGCGGCGCGGGCCGCCCTGGACGGAGGCCCGCGCCTCCCTCTGGCCGACGTCCACCTGGAAGCGCCCATCGCCCGCCCGCCCAAGTTCCTGGGGGTAGGGCTCAACTACGCCGACCACGTCGCCGAGTCCGGCCGGGAGGCGCCCGAGCACCCGACCATCTTCAACAAGCAGTCCACCTGCGTGGCCGGCCCCACGGACCCGGTGCACCTGCCCCGCGCCTCCCACGTGCTGGACTACGAGGGCGAGCTGGGCATCGTGATCGGACGCCGCTGCCGCCACGTCTCGCGCGACGACGCCGCCGACGTGATCGCGGGCTACACCGTGGTCAACGACGTGACCGTGCGCGACTGGCAGCTGCGCGTGCACACGTGGACGATGGGCAAGTCCTTCGACACCCACGGTCCGATCGGCCCCTGGATCGTGACGGCCGACGAGATTCCCGACCCCCACCAGCTGCGCCTGCGCACATGGGTCAACGACGAGCTGCGCCAGGAATCCAATACCAAGCAGCTGATCTTCGACTGTTTCACGCTTGTGGAGCACCTCTCGACGGCCTTCACCCTGGAGCCCGGCGACGTGGTCGCAACGGGAACGCCGAGCGGCGTGGGCATTGCCATGAAGCCGCCCAAGCTGCTGGTGGCCGGGGACGTGGTGCGCATCGAGATCGAAGGGATCGGCCAGATCGAGAACCCGGTGATCGCGGAGCCCGACGACACCGCGCGGATCGGCTGAGCGGGCAAGAGGATGGGCCTCTACGACAGCGACCACCCCGACGTCCCGGGCATGAAGGGGCTCCACCTCTTCCACTTCATGCTGTCCAACTGCTCCCAGCGCGCGCGCCTGGCGCTGGAGGAGAAGGGCCTGGAGTGGACGAGTCACCACATGAACCTGCCGGACAACGAGCACGTCACCTCGGACTATCAGCGCATCAACCCAAAGGGCGTGGTGCCGACGCTGGTCCACGACGGCCAGGTGGTGATCGAGTCCAACCATATTTTGGTCTACCTGGACGAGCACTTTCCCGAGCCGCCCCTGCGCCCCACAGAGGCGGACGCGCAACGCAGGTTGGAGGAGCAGATCGCCGCTTCCAGCGCGTTCCAGCCCACCATCAAGGTGCTGTCGCACGAGCGCCTGTTCCGTCCCTTCCGCGAGGTGGGGGCCGAAGAGGTCGCTCTCTACGAAGCCAAGCACCGGGACACCACGCTGGTCGCGTTCCTGCGCGACTACGCGGAAGAAGGCCCGGCCTGGCAAGCCCGGGTCGCAGAGGCCGAACGCGAGCTGACGACCGCGCTGGATGGGGGATGGGCTCGAAGCGGCGCTGGGCGACGCGCCCTGGCTCAGCGGCGCCGACTACGGCCTGGCCGACATCTCCTGGGTGGTGAACGCCAACCGGCTGAAGCAGGCCCAGGTGGACCTGTCGGCATGGTCCCGCTTCCAGGACTGGGCGGAGCGCGCCATGGCGCGGCCCGCGTTCGAGCGGGCCGTCACCTCGTACCGGCCCTGAGCCCCCTACCCTCTACCGATTCAGGAAGGAGTCCCCATGAGCGAAACGAACCGACAGTGGCTGATGCGCGCCCGCCCGGTGGGCATGGTGAAGGAGGGCGACTTCGAGCTGCGAAGCTCTCCGGTGCCGAAGCCCGGCGACGGGCAGGTTCTGGTCCGCACCCGCTGGCTGGCCTTGGAGCCCGCGATGCGCGGCTGGATGGAGGACCGTCCCAGCTACATGCCGCCTGTGGGCATCGGCGAAGTGATGCGCGGCATGGGCGTGGGCGAAGTCGTGGAGTCCAACCTGGACGGCTACGCGCCGGGCGATCTCGTCAGCGGCATGCTGGGCTGGCAGGAGTGGGCGCTGGGCGACGGGGGCCTGCGCAAGCTGCCCGAAGGAACCGACCCGCGTCTCGCGCTCTCGACCCTGGGCATCACCGGGCTCACCGCGTACTTCGGACTGCTCGAAGTGGGACAGCTGAAAGAAGGCGACGTGGTGGTGGTCTCGGGCGCGGCCGGAGCCACGGGGTCGGTGGTGGGCCAGATCGCGAAGCTCAAGGGCTGCCGGGCGATCGGCATCGCCGGCGGTGCCGACAAGTGCTCCTGGCTGACGGAAAAGGCCGGCTTCGACGCGGCCATCGACTACAAGAACGAGGACGTGGGTGCGCGCCTCTCGGAGCTGTGCCCCGACGGGATCGACGTCTTCTTCGACAACGTCGGCGGGCCGATCCTGGACCAGGTCCTGGCGCGGATCGCGCGCGGCGCGCGCATCGTGGTCTGCGGCGCAATCTCCGCGTACAACCAGGAAGAGACCCCTCCCGGCCCG
>CAMYOO010000047.1 GCA_947260035.1 uncultured delta proteobacterium | reverse complement strand
CGGAAGTCCCCGTAGCAGGGATCCACCTCCAGGCACTCGCCCTTCTCGTTGTAGGTGCAGCGCAGATGGCCCGCGTTGATCCGCTCGCGCGGCTCCTGGATCGCGCGCACGTAGTAGACGCTGTCGCGCCCGTCCGCGGCGAAGTCCGGATCCTCGAAGCGCACCACGCAACCGTCGGGATCGGCCGGGCACGCGCGCACCAGCCACGGATCCTCGACCAGCTCCGCCACCGGCTCGCCGGCCTCGCGCTGGGGCCGGATGCGCACCACCTCGATGCGGGTGATCAGCTTGCGCTCGTCCGACGGATTGTAGCACTCGCCCTCGCAGAGCTGCGCCAGGCGTTCCGGTGTCGCGTTGCGCACGGCGTAGTCCGGGCAGCCCGGCTTCTGACGGTACGAGCCCACCGCACGCACCTCGAAATGGGGCGCCTCACCCATGCGCGCCTCGCCGCCCATGGCCACCGGCCCGAAGCTCCCGTTCGGGTGCTCCGCGTTCAGCAGGTGGAACCAGAGCAGCATGCGCTCGCCACTGGTCGCGTAGGCCTCCTTGCGCTGCATGGCGTCCCACACCGCGCTGCGGCTGCGGCCCTGGCTGTGCACCGCGGCCAGCCCGCCGGTGGTGAAGAACGACGCCTGGCGCTCGGAGTAGAGCGCCAGCAGTCCGGAGGAACGCACTTCGTCCACGGTCAGCGCGCGCGAGCGGGCCTCCGCCTCTTGCTCGGGGCGCAGCCGACGGAAGGTGGACTCGTCCGGGGCGCCGGTCGCATCGGTGTTGTCCAGGCGCCCGTACTCCTTGTAGCCGGTGCCGGGCCGCGCGCCGTGGTTGTCGCTGGAGCCGATGAAGCCCCAGCGGAAGCGCCGCGGCTCGGGGCCGTCGAAGTTGGAAATCGCCAGGCCGTACTGCACCGAGCCGCCGGGCCGGTAAGACTGGGAAGGCAGGAAGCAGTCGCGGCACTGGCCGGAGTCGAGCCAATCCAGCACCTCCGCGCCCGGCACCGTCAGGTGCGCGGCGGGGCCGAGCACCAACGCGTTGTGGCGGGCCTCGACGGCGCGGCGCTCGCACTCGGCCTCGCCCTCGCCGGCTTCCAGGCAGCGGCCGCGGATGATCTCGCCGGCCTGCCAGCACTGGGGCAGGTAGTCCGGCCGCGGCTCGGGACACGTCGGCTCGCCGTTCTCGTCGATCAGGCCGGCGCGCCAGTCCCGGTACTCCTCGGAGTTCCCGTGGCCGGAGAACACCTCGAAGATCGACTGGCGCTCGGGGTCGTGCTGTTTCGCCTCGAGCTGCTTGTCCCAGGTGAGAGCCGGCGGCGAGTAGAAGCCCCAGGTATTGCCGTGCGGAATCACGATCGAGTCGTAACCCCACTGGTCCAGCTTCTCGAAGAGCGCGGCCGGGTCGTCGGCCTTCTCGTAGCAGTCGGCCCCCAGGTCGGGGCTGGCCACGCCTTCCGCACAGAACGGCACCTGCCGGATCTCCGCCAGGAACTCCAAGAAGTCGTAGTAGTCCTGGCGGTTGTCGAAGTCGAGCAGCGGCATCCACGGCGACACCCGCTGACCCGCCCCGCGCAGCGCCTGGGTGGCCAGTCCGCCGGCGCCGATCGGACGCGTGGGGATCTCGTCGTCGGCGAGACCCTTGAGCACCACGTTCTTGTGCCCGTAGTGGCCCTCGACCGTATCGCCCACCTGGCTCCACTCCCAGCCCAGGAACGCGACCACGTCCGGGTTCTCCGCATCGCCGGCCACGCCGTTGCAGGCGCGCATGGTCTCCACGGTCTCGCGCCATTTGCGCGGCGTGCTGGCCTCGGCGTGGTCGTTGATGGACCAGAAGTCCAGCGCCGAGCAGTAGCGAGCGTAGTCGCAGGCGTCGCCCACGGGATGGGCGCCGCCGGGTCCGCCCAGCATGGGCAGCGAGGACGCGAAGGCATCGGTGCTGAAGGTGGTGTGGACGTGCAGGTCGCCGAACAGGATCTCCTTGGTGGGCGCCGGCGTGAGTCGCGACGCCGCGCGCTGCTGCTGTCGCTGGCGCTGCTGGTAGACCGCTTCGGGCACGGCAGGCGCCTCGGGGGCGCCCGGGCCGCGGTGGGCGCCGTAGAGCTCGAACCACATGCCGGCCGCGTAGACGGCGACACCGACCACCATCAGCAACAAGATTCCGGGAATCAGCCTTCGCATCGCCCTGCCCTCCGCTCGCGTTCTCTCAGCCGACGACGCCGGCATCGCGCAGCGCCTGGATGCGCGCGTCGTCGTAGCCCAGCACCTCGCGCAACACGCGCTCGCCGTGCTCGCCCACCGTCGGGGCCAGCGACGGCTCCGGCAGGCTCTGCCCCCGGAACTTTACCGGGAAGGGCAGCATGTCCGCACCGTGCGTCGCGTGCGGGTAGAGCGGAAAGCGATCCTGGAACTGCGGATCGTCGGTGAGGGTCTTCGGGGTGTTCACCGGCGCGATGGGGAAGTTCTTCTCATCGCCCAGGCGGATCCACTCGGCGGCGCTCCGGGCCTTGAAGATCTCGCGCAGCTCCACCTGGAGCTCGCGGTTGCCCCGCGCGTGGTCTGCGAACTTCGAGCCGGGCCAGCGCTCGAAGAGCTCGCTGCGGCCGACGCAATCGCAGAAGTTCTTCCAGAACGCCTGCTCGGAGCACATGAACAAAATGTGGCCGTCCGACGACTCGTAGATCTGGTAGCGCACGCCCTCTTTCATGCCGGCGGTGCCGGGCGCGCGACGCACGTAGTCGTCGGCCTTGTTCCCCGTGACCTCGTCCTCCGGGCGCTCGTAGGCCAGCCAGCTCTCGCTGCGGTACCAGTCCATGTACGCCGCGGCGTCGCTCTGGCCGATCTCCAGGAAGCAGCCCTGGCCGCTCTCGCGCGCGCGGATGATGCCCGCCAGGATGCCCAGGGCCCCGAACATGGGGCCCGCGTGCATGCCGATGGAGGCGTGCTCCGGGATGTAACAGAAGCCGTCCTCGTCCACGGCGGGATTGATGATGCCCGCCCAGGTGTCGAACGCAATGCCGTGGGCCGGCAGGTCGCGGTACGGACCGCTCATGCCGTAGCCGGAGAGGTTGCAGAAGACGATGCGCGGATTGATCTCGCGCAGCACCTCGTAGCCCAGCCCGCGCCGCTCCAACGAGCCGGGACGCATGGCCTCCACCACTACGTCGGCGTCGCGCACCAGGTCCTTGTAGACCTCCACGGCCTCGGGCTTGCGCAGATCCAGCACCAGACTCTGCTTGCCCCGGTTGATGTGCAGGTGCAGCAGCGACGTGCCGTTGATGATGGGCCAGGTCATCTCGCGCACGTAGTCGCCGGCGGGCGACTCCACCTTGATGACTTCGGCACCCAGGTCGGCCAGGTGCGTGGTGATGGCCGCCGGGCCCAGGAGAGAGCTTTCGATCACGCGCACCCCAGCCAGGGGGGCGCTCTGCGAGTTGGGGGTCATGTCGGGGGTCCTTCTAGGGCGTGGGGGCCTCGGCGGCCGGAGCGCCGGGGGCGGGGGCGTCGGCGACCGGGGCGTCGAGGCCGGCCAGGCTCCGCCACTCGTCCGGGTTCACGCGGCCCAGGTAGCTGGCGCGCCCGATGGACAGGCCCGTGGGCTTGAAGACGTGGGTCAGCCCCTCGGGCTTGGAGTCCAGGCCGAAGCTCCAGAGCAGGTTGCCGGTGTGGGTGACCAGGATGGTGTTGGTGCCCGCCGCCGGCTGGGTGTCCAGCATCTTGCGGATCTCGGTGCCGCGCTGGGTCTTCTCACTCATCTCCAACTCGTCCCAGACCGTCAGCGTCTCCGACTCGGTGCCTTCCTTGCCGAAGGCCAGCAGCGCCGTCTCGCGGCAGCGGCAGTAGGGGCTCACGTACACGGTGCCCACCGGAATGTTCAGGCTCTTGAAGGCCTCGCCCAGGGTCCGCGCCTGCTCTTTGCCCTCGTCCGAGAGCACGCGCTGGGTGGCGCAGTCGTCGTAGTCCACGCCGCCCCACTGATCGGGGCTGCGCACGGTGGTCATGTGGCGCAGCAGCAGGACGTGGCCTCCCTTCTTCAGCTTCTCCACGATCTGCGGGCCGGTGAAACGCGCCACCAGCTCCTGTCGGCTCTTCTGCTGCGCCTGGGCGTCGCCCGCCAGGCACAGCCCGGCGGCCAGCAACAGCAGACCGCTCCAGCTCGTGATTCGTCGCTGCATCATTCTCCCTCCGGCAGGCCGGACCAGCTTCCCGGATCCTGCGGTCCACTGGCGGGTCGCACCTTCACGGCGAGGCCCGTCAGACGAGACATTCCCGAAACGCGCTCGACCGACTCCGGACCGTCGTCCGACAGCAAATTCACGTTGACGCCCGTGGTCTTGCTCGCCACGGAAAGCCCCGTCGCCGCCTGATGCCCCCAACCGTGGGGCAGCGCCACGGTTCCCGGGAGCAGGTCGTCCAGCAGGCGCACGGGAACGCGCACGGTGGCGGTCTTCGAGGTCACGTCGGCCACGTCGCCTTCGGCGACGCCCACGGCCGTCGCGTCCGCCGAGTGCATGTAGAGGTAGTTGGTGTGGAGTGGACCCGCGACGAACTCGGGATCGTTGTGGGTCCACGAGTTGTGGGTCTTCACGTGCCGGCGCGTGATCAGCTTGAGCTGCGTGGCCGCAGCGCGCTCGGCCTCGAAGTCGGCGTCGAGCTTCTGCGCCTGCTCCAGCAGCGGCGCAGGCGCCAGGTCGACGCGGCCGTCGTCGCTGACGATGCGTTCGCCGAGATAGCTGCCGGCGTCGTGAGCCGGCAGCGCGCGCCCGTGGACCTCGCGCTGCAGCTTGCCGAAGCCGCCGTTGCCGGTGAGGCGCAGGATCAGGGACATGAGCGCTTGCTGAGGCAGCGAGCGGCGTCCACCTCGGCTGTGCAGCGCCGTCCACATCTCCAGCAGGCGCTGGGCGATGCGCGAGCCGAAGAGCGGCGCGCCGCACGCCCGGGCCAGGTCCAGGTAGATCGTGGCTTCGTCGCGCGGCTCGCCCTCGGCCTCGATCACCGGGCGCGTGGCCTGGAGATAGGGCCGCGACTGCATGCCCATCAGCAGGGGGAAGGCGAAAGGAAGGTCGGAGCGTTCGATGGGCGAGGTGGCCGGCAGCTGATAGTGGGCCAGGTGCCCGGTCTCCGTCGGCAGGATGTCCAGGGTCACCAGCAGGTCGAGCTGCTCGAACGCCCCGCGCAGGCGCGCGGAGTTGGCCATGGTGATGAGCGGGTTGCCGCCGGTCACGAAGAGCGCCCGCACCTGGCCGGGCCCGGGCGTCAGGATCTCGTCGGCCAGCACGCCGCCGGGGAAGGCGTCGTTCACCTGCCCGAAGCCGCCGATCCGCGAGGGCTCGCGCGACAGGCCGAAGCCCGAGCGCTTGCCGAGCTTGCCGAAGTCCAGCACGCCGCGGCCCACCAATGTGCCGCCGGCGCGGTCCAGGTTGCCGGAGACCGCGTTGATCACCTCCTGGATCCAGAAGGCCAGCGCGCCGTTGCCGCCCATGTTGACGCCGGTGCTGCTGTAGAGGGCGGCGCCGTTCGCCCCGGCGTACGCCGCCACCATCTCGCGCAGGGTCTCGGCGGGGATCCGCGTGACCGCGGCCGTGCGCTCGGGAGTCCAGTCCGCAGCCAGGGCTTCGACGGCCGCGAAGCCGCGGGTGTGCTGCTCGACCCGGGCGCGGTCTACGCCGCCGATGCGCAGCAGCTCGTTCAAGAAGGACAGGTAGAAGAACACGTCCGTGCCGGGTCGGATGGGCACGTGGCGCCCCGCGGCCTTGGCGGTTTCGTTGCGGCGAGGGTCCACCACGAACACGCGGCCGCCGCGGGCCTCGATGGCGCGCAGCCGCTCGATCGGGTTCGGAACCTGGAGGAAGCTCCACTTGGAGACCACCGGGTTGGCGCCCACCATGATCAGGCACTGGGTGCGGTCCACATCCGGGAAGGGCTGGGTGAACGGGAAGCCGTACATCTCTCGGGCCACGGCGAACTTGTTGGAGCAGTCCTGGGTGGCCGAGGCGTAGAGGCTCTTGGAGCCCAGGCCCTGCATGAAGCCCGAGGCGAAAACGGGATGGAGCAGGCTGAAGCCGGCGGCGGTTCCCACGTACATGGCGATGGCGCCCGGCCCGTGCTCGTCGCGAATCGCGCGCACGCGGCTGCCGATCTCTCCCAGGGCGGTATCCCAGGTGGTGCGATGGAACTCGCGGTCGACCCGCCGCAGCGGATGGCGCAGCCGATCGGGCGAGTCGAAGAGCTTGTGCTGCTTGAGGCCCTTGACGCAGGCGAAGCCTCCGGTGGCCACGTGCTCCGGGTCCGGCCGGACCGCCACCACCCGGTTCTCTTCGACGTCCATCTCGAGTCCGCAGAGCGACTCGCAGATGCGGCAGAAGGTGTGGTGGGTCGACGACATGCGCCCGGGGACTATAGCCACCAGAGGCGCTTCGCCGCCCCGGCGCGGCGCGTCCGGGGCGGCGAAGGAGGGACGCTCAGTCCCAGAGGCTGCGCCACCAGGGGCCCTGGTTGGGGCGGATCCAGGGCACGTCCAGGCCCGCTTTGCGGCGGACGTCGGCCAGCTTCCAGCCGGTCAGGCCGGCCAGGGCCTCGGCCTCGCGCTCCTGGCGCGTCCGCACGCCATCCCAGTAGGCGTCCGCGGAACAGCTCGTCTCGCCCTGGAAGGCGTGGCGCAGCACGTAGCGGCCCTGGAAGTTGCTGCGGTCGCCCGTCTCCTGGAGCTGCAGGTCGGCCGGGAAGTGCTCGCGGTCGTAGCGTACGTGGAGGCGGGTGACGTAGACGTCCCGGGCGCCGGACTTCACCCCCCGCGCGGGCTGGCCCTTCAGCCAGAAGACACCGAGGCCGCGCAGCTCCTCCACCGAGAGCGGGTCGGCCGCGCAGGGGTCGCACCAGCCCATGTCCCATGCGTACTCGAGGAAGACCGCGCTGCGGCCGTGGCGCTCCACCTGGTTTCCGAAGAGCGCGGAGTAGAACTCGCCGAACTCGCCCTTCACGAAGGTGGGGATCTCCATGCCGCTGGGCAGCTTGACCGTGCGGTAGTTGGTGGTCTCCACGCGGCCGGTCCGCGTGAGCGCGTAGACGAACATCTCCTGGGGGCCGTCGGCGTTCACCGTGCCCAGGCGGATCGGCAGCATGAACTTGGACGACTCGTACGCCACCTGGATCGGGCGGAGCTGCCGGTAGCCGCGCGCCGCGTGCTCTTCCAGGTTCACCTTGGCCACGAAGAAGCGCATGCCCTGGCGCAGGTAGCTGCCGATCACCGGGCCGGCGCCCGACGGGATCTTGTAGCCGTTCTGGCGCAGCCATTTCGTGAGCCCCTTCGACTCGTCTGCCGAGAGGATCAGGATGTCGTACTCGCCCACGCTGTAGCGGGCTTCGATGCGCACACCCTGGGCGTTCGGGGCGGAGGGCATCGACTTGGCGGCATCGGCCGAGTAGCCCAGGGCGCGCAGCTCTTCGAGCTGGCGCTTGGCCCGGGCGCACGGGTCCGGGTCGAAGTACTCAACCAGGCGCGGTGCCGTATAGGCGTCCAGGTGGGCCAGTGCGTCGGGGTCGCCCACGTTGATCTGCCCGCGTTCGATGAACGTCGGCACGGGGATCACCATGGCGAACTCCTCGGGATCGCCGCGGAAGTCGCTGGCCATGGTCACCACGCTGCGGTCGCCGTCGCGCACGAGCACCACCTGGGAAGCGCGGTTGAAGATCTTCGTGTCCGCCTTGCCCACGTAGAAGCCGCAGAAGGCGGCGGCGGGCCAGGGCACCGCAAGCGCCAGGACCAGGCCCAGCGCCACGGCGGGCTGGCGCAGTCGTCGGAAGCGTTTCATTGCAGGGTTCCTTTCCATTCGGTTTGGGTTCCACTCGTACCGCTCGCCGGGGAGCGCACGATCGAGAAGCGGCACCAGCGGCGCGCACAGGAAGAGCGCCCACAGCAGCGCCGTGGGCTCGTGGAGGCCGAAGCGGATCAACCCATTCACGGCCGCAACGGAGCCGGCGAAGGCGATGCGGCCCACACGCGTGTCGGGAATGGTCTTCGGGTCCGAGATCATGAAGAACGCGAACACCAGCAGCGCGCCGCTCTGGAGCTGGTGCAGCGGAACGGCGAGCGGATCGCCGAGCCACAGTGCGCGGCCCAGGACGACGGCGCCCCAGAAGCCGAAGAAGGCCCAGGTGACGTCGGAGCGGCGGGTGCGGAAGGCCATCAGCATGCCGCCGCCCGCCACCGCCAGTCCGCTGAGGGCCGCGCTGCCCCACTGGCCGGTCGAGACCCAGGCGGCGTCGGTCAGTGCCAGCAGCACCACGATGGCGAAGCAGCTGGGGTTGAAGAGGTGCTTGCCCCGGGCCCGCAGCAGGAACTTGGAGCCCACCGCCAGCGCGCCGGCCAGCAGCGCCAGGGCCGGGGTTCCGGTGCGCAGCAGCAGCGCCAGGGATAGGCCCGAGATCAGCGCGCTGCGCGGGTCGAAGCGGGCCTCGCGCGTCCAGCCCGTGGCCAGCGCCTGGGCGCCCAGGGCCCCGGCCAGGCTGGCCAGTGCGCATGCGGCCTGCACCTCGAAGTCCAGGACCAGGGTGCCCCAGGCCAGGAGGCTGCTGAGGATGCCGATCTGCCAGGGTCGCGGGTCACGTCGTTTTCGTTGCACGCCCGATAGGTCTGGCGGGGTGCGGGAATCGGATCACGGAAAGCGGCGAAGGCGGGAACCCCGGCGCAGTCGAGGGGTTACCCTGGCCCCTGCCGACCAGCGAGGACCGCCCGCATGCCCGAGACCCAGACCAGCGTCATCGTGAACGTCGCCTTCCTGATGGCAGCGGCCGCCTTCTTGCTGCGCGACATCCTGCATCTGCGCCTGGTGGCGATGCTGGCGAACCTGGGCCTCATCTACGGCGCCGCGCAGCACCCGGCCTGGGCGGGCGCCCCCCATCTCTATTGGTACTTCGCGTTCCTGGCCATCAACACGGTGCAGAGCGCCATCCTGCTCTACGAACGCAACCTGCTGCGCCTGTCGGACGAGGAGCAGGAGCTGCGCGAGCGCGCCTTCCCGGCCCTGGACAAGGTGGCGGTGAAGCGCATCCTGCGCCGCGGCGCCTGGATCGACCTGGCCGCGGGCGACGTGCTGGCCGAGGAAGGCGAGATTCCGGAGCGCGTGGTGGTGCTGGCGGCGGGCGTGGCCAGCGTGAGCCTGAACGACGTGCGCGTGGCGCGCATCTCGCCGGGCGAGTTCGTGGGCGAGATTGCGTTCCTGGCCGGGCGGCCGGCCACCGCCACCGTAGTGGCCGTGGAGCCGGGCCGCGCGCTGGTCTGGCCCCGGGACAAGCTGGCGCGCTGGGTGCAGCGCGACGCGAAGATGCACACAGCCATATATGCGGCGATGGGGCAGAACCTGGCCGAGAAGATGGCCGCCGCCGACGTGGCGATGACCCGGAGCTAAGGCCCCTAGGCTTCGCTGCCCGTGTCCGGTCCGTTCTTGTAGACGTCGGGCTCGACGAAGATGGTGCGCGCGATCGGCACGCGCTCCCGGATGCGATCCTCGGCGGCATCGATGGCCGCGGCCACCTCGGAGAAGCTCATGCCCCGGCGAAACGCCACCTTGGCGGCCACCAGCAGGTGGTCGGGGCCCAGGTGCATGGTGCGCATATGGATGATGCGCTCGATGTCCTCGGCCGAGGCCAGCGTCTCGCCGATGGCGTCGATGTGCTCGGGTGTGGCGCTCTCGCCGATCAGCAGGCTCTTCATCTCGACGACCAGCGTCACCGCAATGGCCACCAGCAGCACGCCGATGGCGATGGAGCCGACCGCATCCCAGCGCGCATCCCCGGTCCAGTAGGCCAGGCTCACGCCCGCCAGGGCCAGCACCAACCCCACCAGCGCGCCCAGGTCCTCGAGCAGCACGACGGGAAGCTCCGGGTTCTTGGAGCGGCGGACGAAGGTCATCCAGGAGCTGCGGCCCTTGAGCGGCCGCGACGCGACGATCGCCGTGCGGAACGAGAGCGTCTCCAGACCGATGGCCATCACCAGGATGCCCACCGCCCAGGCCACGTTCGCCACGTCGTGGGGATGGCGCAGCTTCTCGATGCCCTCGGCCAGCGCGAAGAGCCCGCCCACGCTGAAGATCACCAGCGCCACGATGAACGACCAGAAGTAGCGCTCCATCCCGTAGCCGAAGGGATGCGTCTCGCTGGGCTGACGCCGCGCCGCCGAGCCGCCCCACAACAGCAGCGCCTGGTTGCTGGTATCGGCCACCGAGTGCACCGCCTCCGCCAGCATCGACGCCGCCCCGGTCATCCCCCACCCCACGAACTTGGCGATCGCAATCCCCAAGTTCGCGCCCAACGCAGCCAAAATCGCAGTCCGACTATCCGCCTGCATTCGGGGACGTTCCTGCATAACTGCACCCAGTGCCACTCCTGCGTTGAGGGACGTTCCTGCGTAACTGCACGCGGTACCACTCTTAGACGGCGGGGCGACGGGCTACGGCACCGAGAGCGAGAGACCGTAACGACGCGCTGCCGGGGCACCCCGTCGGATCAGCCGGGTCGCTGTGCCCGAGTCCACATCCAAGGCTTCGGCGATGTCGCACGCGAGAAGATCGAGCTCGGCGCTGGCCAGGTACGCGACGATCGCGCGCGCGGCGATCTCGGGCTGGCGCCGACGACCGCGGCGAACGTCGCCCGGATCGAGGCCGAGCTGACCGCAGACCCATTCGAGCAGCTCATCGAAGTCCAAGGTCGCTCCGTCGGCATCGCTCGGTTCCTTCATCCAGCGCTCGAGCCCCTGTCGGCCACCGAACCAGGAAAGCACCTCGTCACGGCGGACTAGAGAAGCAGGCGATGACCCAACCAGCTCGGAGTACCCCGTCCACGGATAGGTGCTGAGATCGTCCAACGACCCCAAGAGCCCCCCACGGAGCGGGTTCGCGTGCACGTACCGCACCAGGGTCCGGAGATGGCCGGAATCCTTCACGAGGTCCGAGCGAAAGCGGTTCTGGAACAAGTGCCCGACGCGATCGTGCCGGCGATTGAAACGCGTGGCGTAGCCGGTCGCCGCCCGCGAGATCAGCGTCGAGAGCGGCGCCGGTCCCGTCTTCAGGACGAGGTGCAGGTGGTTCGGCATGAAGGACCAGGCAAAGCAGACGAAACCCAGTTCGGCCACAAGCCGTACGAGGCGCGCGAGCAGATCGTGGCGGTCGGCATCATCTACGAAGATCTGGCGCCGCTCGATGCCACGGAGCATGACGTGGTGGACGGCGCCGGGCGCGTCCAGGCGAGGAAGACGAGGCATGAAAAGCTTCCCGGGACCGGGAGTACGGGAAGTCTAGCTGAGCCGTGACGGCCGGCTCAAGTCAGTGGCCAGGAGTGGTACTCGGTGCAGTTGTGCAGGAACGTCCCTCTGCGCAGGAGTGGTACTCAGTGCAGTTTTGCAGGAACGTCCCTCTGTGCAGTCCGCAGCGCGGACTCTGGGGCGCTGAGGAGGATTACGAGGGTGCGGCCCCAGGGCCAGCCTTCGGGTTGGTAGTGGCCGACGGCGGCGGCGATGAAGGCGGTGTTCTCGTCGAAGAGGGCGTCGGGCGGGGTCAGGGTGTCGAGGTCGGTTCCCTCCATGAGCCAGGCGCCGACGGGCACCTGCAGGCGCGCCGAGGCTTCGTGGCCCACGATCTCCAGCGCCTCCTCGGGCGTCACGGCGCCCTTCTGGATGCGGGTCATCTCGCGCTGGGCCGCCACCTCCAGCGCGCGCTGGCGCCGGGGGAACGAGAGGCCCCGCGCGTCGTAGGCGCGATCCAGCACGATGTAGAAGTCCTGGCGTAGCTCCGAGGGGTTCTCTTCCCCGAAGAGCGCGTAGCTGGCGACGATCGCACCCAGATAGGGCGCCGCGGGGTCGGCCCCCACCACCGGCCCCACCGCCACACGCGTGTGCTCGGCATCGAAGAGGACCGCGCGCATGCCGGGCAACGCCAGCGCCTCTGCGAGCCAGCGGTCCAGGTCGTCGCTCGAGAGCGAGAGCGCGGCGCCCAGGTTGGCGTCGCGGATCGTGCCCTGCACTTGCCAGCCGGCCATCAGCCCCAACGCCACCAGGTCTCCGTAGGCGGGCGTCACCATGCCCAGGCCGGATGCGAAGTAGAAGGGCGCCAGCCGCCCGGCGACCGCGCTCTCGCGATCCTCGAGGACCAGCGGTTCCATCTCCAGCTCCGCACGCAGGAGGTTCACGCGATCCCGCAGGCGCGTGCGGAAGTCCTCGGGACCGACCACCGGCGCCGCCGGCCCGTAGCTCGCCCGCTGCCAGGTTTTCGCGTTAGCGCCGGACGGACGCGCCAGCACGCGATGCAGCGACTGGCCGAGCAGACGCCCCGGCTCCCGCCCAGCGATGGATACCCAGGCCGTCTCGTCCGAAGCCAGGGTCGGGCACACCAGCTCGAAGCGCGGAAGCGGCACGCCCTCGGCCGCCGTGCACTCCTCCCAGCCGAGGCGACCGCGGTTCACCAGCCCGTTCACCGATTCGACCGGGCTCAGCGTTTCGCCGCGCAGGCGCAGGCGCCCATCCTTCTCAGGCACCGCCGACACGGGAACCAACCGCGAGCGCCGCGCCGCCGAGATCAGCAGCACCAGACTCTCGACTCCCCGTCGCCCGTACCAGATGCCGGCCGCCCGGGGGCCCGGGCCGAGCTGCTCGTTGACCAGCCGGCGAACGTCGTTGCCCCAGACCTCGAAGACCCGCTCGGGCGAGGCGTCGGGCGGTGTGGCCTGGTGAAAGAAGCTCACGTTCAGGCTGGCCCCGCTGGCGCCGCAGCGACCCAGCACGTAGCGCTGCAACGCCTCGCCGGGCAGGCCACCCTGGCTGACGAAGAAGCGGCCCAGCTCGCGCGCCGCGCAGCGCATGGATTCGGAGGCCACCAGCAAGCCGGCCCGCGCACGGGACGCCTCCAACAGCACCGACTCGTAGGGGTCCGGATCGCCGATCGGGACCTCGCCGACAAGCTCGGGGAAAGGCCCCTCCAGCGTCCAGCTCGCCACGTCCACGGCACGCGCGTCGGAGAGATCCGGCGTGGGTGCGTCGCTCAGATCTTCGAGCTGCTGCGGCGTCGGGAAGGGTCCCTCGGGAACAGGCGTCTTGGACGCGGCCCGGTCGCCGGGCGCCGCAGCGCTCGCACCGGACGCGGTACCGGGGTCATCGCCCTGCGGAGCGCCGGAGCCGCCGGCACACGCCAGCGCTGCGGCCGTCGTCAGCGCCGCCAGGCGCAGACCCAAGCGCCGGCCGTTCCCCCTGCCCTGCCCCATCAACCGCACCCTCCCGGAGCGCCGATTCTACAGCCCCAGGACCCGCGCGCGCTCGGCCCGTGCGTCGAGCACCTGGCGGCGCAAGTCCAGCTGCCCCCTTGCCCTCACCAGGTTGTGCTCGCCGTGGCCGGAGAAGCGCTCGGGATCCCAGCCGAAGTAGGACTCGCGCAGCGCATCGGCGCAGAAACGCGACGCCAGCTCCAGGCAGATGCGCTCCAGGCCGTCCAGCAGCGATGCGCGCTCCGCGTCGACGAGCGTCAGACCGCCGGCCTCCAGGTAGGCGCCGGCCGCGGCGCGAAACAGCTCCGGGTCGTACGCCGCCTCCACCGAGTCCTCGCCCGCCCGGTTGCACCAGGAGCGCCAGGCGTCGCCCAGCTCCGCCCAGAGCGGAAGCCGGCACATGGTGTCCAGATCGATCAGCGCCGTGGCCCGCTCGGCGTCGGCGCCGGACTCGCCCGCGAACAGCACGTTGTCGAACTTCAAGTCGCCGTGGACGACGCGAAGCGGAAGATCCTGCGCCGGCTTGGGCAACGCGCGCGCCGCAGCCAGGATCGCGCGGCCCACGGGCTCGACATCGCCGTACAGACGATGCTCCCGCTCCTCGGTCAGCGCTTGTTCCAACGCGCGCAGGTGCACGGGCGTATCGTGCAGGGCGATGCCCAACGGGCGGAACGTGTGCTCCAGCCCGTCCAGCGCTCCGTGGAAGCGCGCCACCAGTGCGCCCGCCGAGGCTGCCTGGGCCGTAGACGCGCAACGCGCAAAGACCACGCCCGGCAGGCGCGTCATCAGACGCCAGAGGCCATCCTCGCCCAGGTCCGCCACCAGCGCGCCGTCGCGCGCGGGCACCAGCTCCAGGGTCTCGAGCCCACCCTGCTTGAGCCGCTCCGTCACCGCGCGGATGTTCTCGTGGATGCCGGGCTCGAAGACCGGGTTCACGCACTGGAGCACGTACTCGACAGCGCCGTCGCGCACCGCGAAGCTCTGGTGCAGCAGCCCGATGGGAATCCGATCGACCTGCGGCGCCGCCAGGTCGAAGGCCTCGAGCGCGCGTTGCAGCCCCCCCATGCCGGAGAAATAGCATGCGCGAAGCCGTGCTGGTGGTGGAGCACACCTGGGACGGACAGCCGCTGCCGGAAGCAGACCGCGCACGCTTCACGCTGTCGCTGGACGAAGCGCATCTCGTCGTGCAGGTGGACGCCCCGTTCCGCGGCGATCCCCCTCCCTCATCGCCGCCGGGCCCCACCGATCGATTGTGGGACTACGAGGTCGCCGAGCTCTTCCTGCTGGGCGACGACCAGCGCTACCTGGAGATCGAGCTGGGGCCCCACGGCCACCATCTGGTGCTGGAGCTTCACGGCCCGCGCAACGTGCTGCGCTCGGGGATGCCGCTCGAGTACACGGCCACGCGCGAGGGCACGCGCTGGCACGGCCGCGCCCGCGTTCCGACCGCATGGCTGCCGCCCGGCCTGTGCGCCGCGAACGCCTACACGATCTCCAGCACCGGAGCCGAGCGCCGCTACGCGGCCGCCTGCCCCGTGCCCGGCCCCGCCCCGGACTTCCACCGCCTGGAGTGCTTCGCGCCGCTGCGCATCGACCGCTAGACGCGGCTCCCCCTCAGCGCCAAACCGAGCAGGCCGGCGGCCAGCAGCAGCAGCGCGGTCGGCTCGGGAATCGCGGTCGCGACCTCCGCGCCCGACGCGCCGCCCTGGGTGCGCAGGACCAGGGAATCGCCGGCTTCGGTGGAGAGCCAGTCGGCTTGCAGCGAGAGCCCCGGCCCCAGGTCCGGCAGCCGGATGTCCACGCCCAGGTGACCGATGGCCTCGGCCAGCAGCACCTCGAAGACATCGCCGGCGGTGGGCACGAAGCCATTGAGGAGCAGCACCTGGATCACGCCCGAGAGATACGCGCTGCCCTCGATCACGACGCGATCGAACTCGGATGCGTCGGTTCCCGCCAGCTCGATCTCCAGAATCGCGCCCGGTTCCTGTACGTAGTCGCCCTGGATCTCCACGTAGCCCGGTGAGTGGCCCGGTGCGAAGACGCCCGCCACGCGCACGTCCGCTTCCACGCGGCCGCTGCCGCCGAGCTGGCCGCCGTCGGCCACGTGCAGGCCCTGCCCATGACCGAACGCGTTGGCGGCCACCAGCTTCTCGACCTCGTCGTGCTGCAACACGATCACGTCGGACGGCGGGCTCGGCGGCGCCAGCTCGGCCGGAACGCCGGGAAGGATGGGGCGCAGCGACACGACCGGAGACCCATGCGGCGCAGGCTTGGCGACGGGAGGGACCGACTGCTTCGGCGTGGACGGCGCCGGCTTCGGAGAGCCGGGAGCCGCCGTCGTAGTGAACAGCGGGGGCTTGGCGATGGCCGGGTGCGGCGCAGGCTTCGCCGGCGGGGGCTTGGACAGGAGGCGCGGCTCGACGGCGGACGGGCCGGCATCGAGCGGCGCCGGATGGACGCTGGCCACGCGCGGCGGACGGGGCCTGGTCGGGGGTGCGTCGCTCCCGCCGTCGGCGTCGGCGTCGCCGTCTCCGTCTCCGGACGGACTCGTGCTCGCTACCCGCGCTGCGGGCGCTTCCCGATCCGGAGCCCTGCGTGCGCGGCGGACCGGGGTCTCGATCACCGGGCCGACCGGATCTCGATCCCAGGCCGGCAGCGGAACCCGCTTCCGATTCGCGCCGACGGGCGGCAGGA
>CAMYOO010000046.1 GCA_947260035.1 uncultured delta proteobacterium | reverse complement strand
GACCAAGCGCCTGGCCACACGGCTTCCCTGGGCGGTCGTGGTGCGGGCCGATCCAGGCTCCGTGGCCGCCGCCCGCGAAACCCTGCGCGGCCACAAGGCGCGGGCGGCCATCTCGTTGCGCACCGACCGCGGCTTCTGCGGCTACTCGCGCAAGGACGGAGAGTTCGCCGTGGCGTGGCTGCGCGTGGCGAGCGCGACACCCGTAGGCCTGGTGGCGGCGCCCTCCACGGTTCACGAGGTTCGCAGCAACCCGCCGGGCGGCGACGCCTGCGTGCCCTGGGTGATGGCGCGGGCGCTGGAGAAGGTGCTGCTGGAGACCGACGCGCTCGACGCCGCGCGGGGGCGCCACAAGCCGGACTCCGGCGAGTGGCCCGCGCCCGCCCTGCGCGCGCTCTTCCCCGGCATCGGGCGTCGCGTGACCGTGCACCTGGAGCGCGGCCGGGCGCTGCTGGCCACGGGCCGCATCTCCCAGGCCGCCGAGTCGTTCCGCGCCGCCCTGGCCCTGGACCCGGAAGACGGCGACGCCCGCGCCTACCTGAAGGAGGCCGAAGACACCCTCGAGATCGCCCGCGCCCTGACGCCCGACGGCGTGCCGGGGTCGAGCCACGAGGAGCACGGCGTGCTCGAGTTCACCCTGACGCCCGCCGAGCGCGCCATCTCCGAGGCGCTGCTGGAGCAGGAACGGCGGCGACGCGACGACTTGCTGGCGGCGCTGGTGATCGCCGAGGTGGAGGAACGGCCGCCGCCGCCCGAGGCCGTCGCCACCCTGCGGCCCACCCGCTTGCCCGCGCATCCGGCGCCGGGCCCGCGTCTGGCGCGCGAGCGCAGCGAGGTCGAGATCGAAGCCCGCGCGCTGATCTCCGAAGACGGCGAGGTCCTCACCATCTACTACTTCGCCGCCGGAGGAGACGAGCCGATCCTGCGCGAAGAAGACACCACGGGCGACGGCCGGGCCGACCGCTGGATCGGCTACGAAGGGGGCGTGCGCCGGGACCTGTGGGAGGACCGGATCGGCCGCCAGCACCCGGACATCCACGTGCGCTTCGCCGCGGACGGCGCCTCGGTCGAGTCGATCTCCGTGGACGACGACAACGACACCCGCCCGGAGCGGGTCTTCCGCTACGCGGATGGCATGCTGGCCAGCGAGGCCCGCGACACCGACGGCGACGACGTGCTCGACCGCTTCGAGAGCTTCGACGAACAGGGCCGCGTGGTGACCCGCGAAGACGACCTCAACGCCGACGGCCACCCGGACGTGCGCACCCGCTACCACGACGGCCGCATCGTCTCCCGCGAGATCGAAGACCCCGCCGTCGTGGAAGCCCTGCTGGAAGGCTAGGACTGTCCCCTCCGTTCCTACTCTGGAGTGACGTAGGCGCCGGTGATGGCGCCGTCGACGAGAAACGAGGTCCCGTTGACGTAGGCGGCGTCCTCGGAGGCCAGGAAGAGCGCGGCGCGGGCCACTTCCTCGGCCTCGGCCAGGCGCCCCATGGGCACGTGCACCAGGCGCCGGGCGCGCGCCGCCGGATCGGACAGCAGCTCTTCGAGCAGCGGCGTGTTGACCGGGCCCGGACACAGGGCGTTTGCGCGGATTCCCTGCCGCGCGTAGATCACGGCGATCTCGCGCGTCATGGCCAGCACGCCGCCCTTGCTGGCGGTGTAGGCGATCTGCGCCGTGGCCGCCCCCATCACCGCCACGAAGGACGCCGTATTGATGATGGAGCCGCCGCCCGCCCGCAACAGCGCGGGAATGCCGTGCTTGCAGCCCAGGAAGACGCCCTTCAGGTTGACGTCCATGACGCGGTCCCAGACGTGCTCGGGCGTGGCAATCGGGTCACCGTCGTCGTCCGGAAAGATCCCTGCGTTGTTGAAGAGCACATGGAGCGCACCGTGCCGCTCCTCGGCATGGGCGATCGCCGCGCGCACCGATTCGGACGACGCCACGTCCGTCTCCACGAAGCTGGCCTCGCCGCCCGCCTCGGAGACCGCGCGCACGGTGGCCTCGCCCCCGGCCACATCGCGGTCTGCCACCACCACCCGGGCGCCTTCGCCGGCGAAGAGCTTCGCCGCCTCTCGCCCGATCCCGCTACCCGCGCCCGTGATCAGCGCGCTCTTGCCTTCCAACCGCACCTTCGCGTCCTCCGTCCTGGGAGGCGGAAGCTAGCGCAGGCGGATCAGGCGGAGCGCGCCAGGATACCGCGATCGAGGAGCGTGCTGATGGCGGTCAGGATCAAGTGGTCCTCTTCGGGGATCACGTCCATCATGGCGCGCACCGTGAAGCCCGCCGTCGCCAGATCGAAGACCGCAGCTTCGGTCTTGCAGACCTCGCCGGAGTCCACTTCGAGGGTGGCCACTACCACCTCGAGCAGGTCGCAGGGCTCGACCGGAAGCGGATCCAGACGCCGCAGCTCGTCCATCTGCCGCGCCGATTCCAGCAGGGCGACCTCCAGCGGCAGGATCGGGTCGTCGTGCTCCTCGTCATCCAGATGCGCGTGAAACTCGAACTGGCCGTCTTCCCACTGCATCAGCCGGGCCAGGGCCTTCGCGCCGGTGGCGGCGCCCAGGCGCGCCGCCAGCAGGCGTCCGCCCTCGAAGGTCACACGACCCTCCTCGGTGCCACGGCAGACGGTAAGGGTTCCGCGGGGCGCACCATTGGAGAAGCTCTGGAGAAGGCTCGCGAGCCCCAGCTCCTGGATCGGCCCCTGGATGCTGGCGAGATTGCGCGCGTGGCCGAACGATTGCAGGTCGTCGACGAAGCACTGCACCTCCGGCCGGGCCGCCACCTCCTCGCTGAACGCAACCGCCAGGGCCGGGACGCTGCCCTCGCCCTCGATGTGGCGCACCACGCAACCCTCCACCTCGAGGGTCTCGTTGGTGACGGGATGCGAGATCACGAGCTGCACGTCCTCGCCCACGGCCGGCGACGATGCGCCTTCCACCGAGACGAGCACTCCGGTGCGGGACAGGTCGCGGGTGCGCACGGCCACGTTGGCGTCGGCGCCTGAGAGCCGACCCATCGCCCGCGCGCGACGGCGCGCGGCGACACGGCGCTCACCCACCTGCCGACCAGGATCGGGCTCGGGAACCTGGCCGACCAGGGGCTCGAAGGTCTTGCGCAGCTCGTCGGAGGGCGTGTTGAGCTGGAGTGCGATCCCGGGCGTAGCGCCGCTTTGCGCCAGACCTTCGGGAACCACGCTGACCACCTCGCCGGTCAGCCGGTACGACGCGTCCCGAAACGTAAGCTCGAGCTCCACCTCGACTTCGTCGCGCAGCTCCACGGGCTCGGCGGAAGGCACGAAGAGGCCGCCTCTCTCCAGGTTCTCGCGGTACTCCGCGCGAAACTCCTCCAGGGTTGCGAACGAAACGCGCAACCCACGACGCCCCTGCTGCAACGAGCTCACCTGCATTCCCACGCCGATTGCCCCGTTCAGACTGATCCGGCTTCCTTATCGGCCCGCAGGGGATCGGAATAAAGCCCGAGTTGAGCCGGCGGCGCCGAAGCGCAACCTGCTGTGCTAGCTGCGCTTTTCGGCCGTCTTCGAGAAGGCGCGAAAGAGCCGGAGCTGGGGAGATGCCTCCTCCAGCTGAAGCTCCGGGTGCCACTGCACGGCCAGCAGCTCCGGACGCTCCGGATCCTCGATGGCTTCGACCGCGCCGTCGGGCGCCCAGGCCACTGCGCGCAGGCCGGCGCCCAGCCGATCCACGGCCTGGTGGTGCCAGGACGCGACGTCCAGCTCCGACATCCCATAGACGCGCCCCAGATGCGAGTCCGTCTCCAGCCGCACGGGATGGTGGGTATGCGCCTGCTGGGACTCGCGGTGGCAGATGTCTTCGCCCAGAACGTCCGGCAGGTGAGCGTGCAGCCCGCCCCCGCGCACCACGTTCAGCACCTGCATGCCGCGGCAGATGGCCAGCACAGGCGTGCGCCGTTCCAGCGCCGCGCGCATCAGCTCCAACTCGAAGACATCGCGCTCGTGGTCGACGAAGTAGTTGGTGTCGTGAGACTCGCCTTCGAAGTGGGCGGGATCCAGGTCGCCGCCGCCCCCGAAGACCAGCGCGTCCACGTAGTCCAGCATCACCGCCGGCCGCGTCTCGCCGGGCGGCAACAGCAGCGGCATCCCACCGCCCGCTCGCACCGCATCCACGTAGGCCGAGGGCAACGAGAAGGCCAGGCGTGCCTCCCCTTCGCGGTGATACGTGGTGATGCCGATCCGCGGGCGCTGGGGCAACTAGGAGCCCGACCCAAGAGGGGGTGCGCCGGCCCGGGCGTCGAGACGCCGCGCCGGCAAGGCGCGCGACTGAGCCATAGCCGTCGCTACGGCGCAAGGAGCGCAACGCAACCAGCGCGGATGGATCGGCGTCCAGACGGTGTGCCCCATCTTGGGTCGGGCTCCTAGATGCGCTCGAAGAAGCGGGCGCGCTCCCAGTCGGTGACGACGCCGTCGAAGGCCGCCTGCTCGGTGCGCGCGAAATGCAGGATATGCTCCACCACGTCGTCTCCGAATGCGCCGCGCGCGAACGCGCTGCCGTCCAGGGCGTCGATGGCATCGCGCAGCGTCTCCGGCACGCGCGGCAGCCCCTCGACGTCGTAGACGTTGCCCGGGCAGGCGGGGCCCGGATCCAGGCCCCGCTCGATGCCGTCGAGACCCGCTGCCAGCAAGGCGGCGTAGACCAGGTACGGGTTGGCGTCGGCGCCCGGGATCCGGCACTCGACCCGCAGCGAGGGGCCACTGCCGACGATGCGGAAGCCCGCGGTGCGGTTGTCCCAGCTCCAGGCCACCACCGTCGGGGCGAAGCTACCCGCCTGGTAGCGCTTGTAGGAGTTGACGTTGGGCGCGAAGAGCAGCGCCAGCTCCGGCGCGTGAGCCAGCAATCCGCCCAGCCAGGCGCGGAACGTGTCGGAGCCGCGCGCCTTCATCGAGGGATCCAGCTCCTGATCTCCGGCGAAGGCCGCCTTTCCATCGAGGGTCGACAGGCTGGTGTGCACGTGCAGGCTGCTGCCCGCCAGCTCCGCGTCCCACTTGGCCATGAAGGTGAGCGAGCAGCCGTGAGCCGCAGCGATCTCCTTGGCCGCCTGCTTGTAGAGCACGTGGCGGTCGGCCATCTCCAGCGCCGGCGCGTAGCGCAGGTTGATCTCGTGCTGGCCCGGCCCCCACTCGCCCTTGGAGAACTCCACCTGGATGCCCGAGGCGTCCACCCCGCGCCGGATGGCGCCAATCACGTCCTCGGCGAAGGCCCCCGAAAGCACGTGGTAGTCCTCGACGTAGGGCGCCGTGGGGTGAAGGTCGCGGAAACCGCGCTCGCGCGCCTCCGGATAGCCGTCGCGGAACAGGTAGAACTCCAGCTCGCTGCCCATGGCGGCCTCGAAGCCCATGTCGCGCGCGCGATCCAGCTGCTTGCGCAGGATGGCCCGGGGAGAGACCGCCACCGGCCCGCCGGACTCGCCATCCATGTCGCACAGCACCAGCGCCGTCCCCTCCAGCCAGGCGGCTGTGCGCAGGGTGGCGAGGTCCGGCGTCGCGTGCAGATCGCCGTAGCCGGACTCCCAGCTGGTGAATGCGTACCCCGGCGTCGGGTCCATCTCCATGTCGCAGGCCAGCAGGTAGTCGCACACGTGCATGCCCTGCTCCGCCACCTCGTCAACGAAGAAGCGGCCCTGGATGCGCTTTCCCACCAGGCGCCCGTACAGATCCGGGAAGGCCGTGACGACCGTGTGGATCTCGCCGGCCTCGACGGCCCTGCGCAGGGCCGCCAGGTCCAGGTGGCCGGGCCCGCCGTGGCTCACGGCGCGTCCTCGTCGTCGTTCACCTCGCGGAACAACGCGAGCTGCGGAGTCTCACCCCGCGAATCCACCGGCACCGGGTACTCGTCGGAAAAGCAGGCGTCGCAGAATCCGCCCTTGAGCGAGGCCGCGGTGGTGCGCAGGGCATCCAGAGTCAGGTAGCCCAGCGAATCGGCGCCGATGGCCTCGCGGATCTCGTCGACGGAAGAGTTGTGGGCGATCAACTCCTCGCGCGTCGGCGTATCGATCCCGTAGTGGCAGGGCCCGATGGTGGGCGGCGACGAGATCCGCACGTGCACTTCGCTGGCCCCGGAGGCCCGGAACATCTGCACGATCTTCTTGAGCGTGGTGCCGCGGACGATCGAATCATCCACCAGGACCACGCGCTTGCCCGGAAGGATCCCGTGCACCGGGTTGTGCTTGACGCGAACACCGAAGTGACGAATCGACTCGGCCGGCTGGATGAAGGTGCGCTGCACGTAGTGGTTGCGGATCAGCGCCATCTCGTAGGGAATGCCCGCCTCTTCGGCGAAGCCCATGGCAGCGGCCGCCCCGGAGTCCAGCACCGGCACGACCATGTCGACGGCGACAGGATGTTCCCGCGCCAGCGAGCGCCCCAGCTCCTTGCGGAAGGCATAGACATTGTGGCGGCGCAGATTCGAGTCGGGGCGCGCAAAGTAGATGTACTCGAAGATGCAGAAGGCCTCGCGCGGAGCCGGCGCGAAGGGCCGCAGGGTGCGCAGGCGCCCGCGCCGGATCACCACCACCTCGCCGGGCTCCAGGTCCCGCTCGTACTGGGCATCCATCAAGTCCAGGGCGCAGGTCTCGCTGGCCACCACCCAGGCTCCGTCCAGGCGCCCGAGCACCAGCGGCCGGAAGCCGTAGGGATCCCGGGCGGCCACCAGGGCGTCGTCGGTCAGCATGACCAGACTGAAGGCGCCCTTGACCCGGGACAGCGCGTCGATGAGCCGCTCTTCCGGCGTGCGCTCGCGGGAGCGCGCCAGCAGGTGGACGATGACCTCGCTGTCGGCACTGGTGCTGAAGATGGCGCCGCGGCTCTCCAACTCGCGGCGGATCGGCCCGGCGTTGACCAGGTTCCCATTGTGCGCGATCGCCACCGGCCCGCTATCCGTGGTGGCGTAGAAGGGCTGGGCGTTGCGAACGCTGCTCTCGCCGGACGTGGAGTAGCGCACGTGGCCGACGGCGTGGCGACCGGGCAGGCGCGCCAGGGTGCGCTCGTGGAAGGTGTCCGAGACCAGCCCCATGCCCCGGTGCACGAACTGCTCGTGTCCGTTGGACGAGACGATCCCGCAGCTCTCCTGGCCGCGGTGCTGGAGCGCGTACAGACCCAGGTACGCGATCTGCGAGGCCTCCGGGTGCCCCTGCACCCCGACCACGCCGCACTCGTCGTGGAAGTGGTCGTCGGCACGCTCCCGCAGGAGATCGCGCTCGTCGTCGGGGGAAAGCCGTGCGCTCATTCCGTCTCCAGCCGTCGCGGCAGCGCCCGCGACCACAGCTCGCGGAGTCCTGCGACGGAACGCTCGATCCAGGCCTCTGCGCCCGGCGATCCGATCGTGAGCCGATCGCCGCCGGTGACACCGATCCGCCGCGCCGGCACCCCCGCCGCACGGGCCGCCGCGCACAGGGCGTCGGCATCGGCGGTCGCGGCGATCACGCGCCCGGTGGACTCGCCGAAGAGCAGCGCGTCCGGTCGCATCCCGTCCTCCAGCTCGATCTGCGCCCCCATGCCGACTCCGTCCGGCGCCGTGAAGCAGCATTCCGCCAGGGCGACCGCCAGCCCGCCGTTGGAGACGTCGTGTGCGGTCTCCAGCAGACCGTCGGCAACGGCGCGCACCAGGAGCGTATGAAGCCGGGCCTCGGCATCCAGGTCCACCGACGGGGGCGTCCCCGCCTCCAGGCCCCGGCGCAGCGCCAGCCACTCGCTGCCACCCAGCTCTTCGCGGGTCTCGCCCAGCAGCACCACCGCGCGACCTTCGCCCCGGAACCACGCCACGGCGTGGCGCTCCCAGGGCTCCAGCAGACCGACCACGGCAATCGTGGGCGTGGGGTGGATCGGCTGTCCGTCGGTCTCGTTGTAGAGCGAGACGTTTCCGGAGATCACCGGCGTGCCCAGTCGCCGGGCGGCATCGCTCATCCCGCGCACCGCTTCGACGAACTGCCACATGATCTCCGGCTTCTCCGGATTGCCGAAGTTGAGGCAGTTGGTCAGCGCCAGCGGACGGGCGCCGGTGCAGGCGACGTTGCGGGCTGCCTCGGCGACGGCGGCGCGCGCGCCCTCGAAGGGATCCAGGGCGCACCAGCGCGGGTTGCAGTCCACCGACAGGGCCACGGCCTTGTCGGTCGCGCTGCCGTCTTCGCGCTTGATCCGCACCAGTGCGGCGTCGCCGCCGGGCCCGATCAGCGTATTGCCCTGCACCAACTGGTCGTACTGCCGGTAGATCCAGGCCTTCGAGCCCAGGTTGGGAGAGTCCAGCAGTGCATCCAGTGCGCCGGCCAGGTCTTCTTCGGGGGCCAGCGCCGCCAGGTCCAGCTTCTGGATCTCGCGCAGCGAAGCGGGCTCCTGCGTCGGCCGGTCCAGCTCCGGCGAGCTCTTGGCCACCGGGTCCACCGGGATGTCCACGACGGTTTCGCCGTGCCAGCGCACGCGCATGCGGCCGTCATCGGTGACCCGGCCCACGACCGCCGCGTCCAGGTCCCAGCGCGCGAAGATCTCCTTTACCTCGTCCTCGCGGCCCTGCTTGGCCACCAGCAGCATGCGCTCCTGGCTCTCGGAGAGCAGCAATTCGTAGGGAGTCATTCCCTCTGCGCGCTTCGGCACCCGGTCCAGGTCCATCTCGATGCCGGTGCCGGAGTTGCTGGCCATCTCGAAGGACGAGCAGGTGAGCCCGGCGGCCCCCATGTCCTGGATGCCCACCACCGCATCGGTCTGCATCAGTTCGAGACAGGCCTCGATCAGGCACTTCTCCGTGAAGGGATCGCCTACCTGCACCGTGGGGCGCTTGGATTCGGTGGTGTCGTCGAACTCCGCCGAAGCCAGCAGGCTGGCGCCGTGGATGCCATCGCGACCGGTCTTGCTGCCCGCATAGATCACCGGGTTGCCGGCGCCGGTGGCGCGCGCCTTGAAGATCCGGTCGGTCTCGACCACGCCCAGGTTGAAGGCATTGACCAGGATGTTGCCCCGGTAGCACTCGTGGAACTGGGTCTCGCCGCCCACCGTGGCCACACCGACGGAGTTTCCGTACCCGCCGATGCCTTCCACCACACCGCGCAGCAGGAATTGGTGCTTCGGATCGTCCAGGGGACCGAAGCGGATCGAGTCCAGCGAGGCCAGCGGCCGCGCGCCCATGGTGAAGATGTCGCGCAGGATTCCGCCCACACCGGTGGCCGCGCCCTGACGCGGCTCGATGTAGCTGGGGTGGTTGTGACTCTCGATCTTGAAGATCACGGCCAGGCCGTCGCCGATCGCAACGGCGCCGGCGTTCTCGCCCGGCCCCTGGAGCACCTGCTCGCCCTCGGTGGGCAGGGTCTTCAGGTGCTTCTTGCTCGACTTGTACGAGCAGTGCTCGGACCACATGACCGAGAAGATTCCCAGCTCCGGGAAGCTGGGCGTGCGCCCCAGGATCTCGCAGACGTTGGCCCATTCCTCGTCGGTCAGGCCATGCTCCCGGGCCAGCGCCAGGTCGACGACGGGCTCGGGGACGCCGCTCACGATCCACTCCCCAGCACGTGGTCCACCAGGGAGCCCAGGATCTTCGCGCCGTCGGTGCCGCCGAAAGCCGGCTCCACCGCGTGCTCCGGATGCGGCATCAGGCCGAACACGTTGCCGCGCTCGTTGGTGATGCCGGCCACGTCGGCGACAGCGCCGTTGGGGTTGTCCAGGTAGCGCAGCACGACCTGCCCACGCTCCTCCACGCGAGCCAGCAGTTCGGGCGTCGCAAACCAGGCGCCCTCACCGTGCTTGATGGGGATCTGCAGGGTCTCGCCCGCCCGTGCGCGCGACGTGAAGATCGTGTCGTCACGCTCCACGCGCAGGGGCGACACCTCGCACACGAAATGGAGGTCGCGGTTGCGCAGCAGCGCGCCGGGCAGCAGCCCGGCTTCGCACAGGATCTGGAAGCCGTTGCAGGTTCCGAGCACCGGACCGCCGGCGTCGGCGAAGCGCTTCACGGCGGCCATCACCGGAGAGAAGCGGGCCATGGCGCCACAGCGCAGATAGTCGCCGTAGGAGAAGCCGCCGGGCAGCAACACCGCCGCCGTATCCGCCGGAAGCTCCGCCGACTTGTGCCACACCAGCTCCGCCGGCGCGCCCAGAACGGACTTCACGGCGAAGCGCATGTCGCGGTCGTCGTTGGAGCCAGGAAACTGGATCACCGCAAACACGTCGCCCTCGCGGAGCTCTGAGAAACCCGAAAACCGTAATGGGGACGCGGAGATCCTAGCGTCGGCCAGACGGGGGGTCAACGCGCACGCGAAGCTGCCGATCCACCGTCGCCGACGCCACGCGCGCGTAGGAATCCGCGCCGAAACGCCTTGCTTCGACGGCGTAGAGCGAAGCCACCAGGTGCGCGGCGTCGCCGGTCCCCACCAGGTCGACCCGCGCGAAGCCCAGCTTGGGGGCGGCGTAGCGCAGGTCGGGGTGGTCGGTGGTCACCGGCTTGGCTTGCGAGCCGCCCCCGGCCACCAGCAGCAGCGGAGGCCCCGGCTCGGACAGCTCCAGAAGCTGCAGGTTGTGCTGGTGTCCGGACAGGAAGACGTGCACCGGCGTGCCCTCCTCGGCGATGATCTGTCGAACGACCCGGTCGTAGCGCTTGCTCTGGCCGCCTTCGAGCCACACCAGCGGATGATGCGCGGCCATGACCCGCCACGGACCCTTCGACGCGCGCAGCGCCCGGCGCAGGTGCTCCAGCCCGTCGCCGGCGGCCACCTCGTTGGACTCGATCAGGATCACGCTCAGCCCGCCCGGCAGCTCCCTCAGCTCGACCGGGCGCCGGGGGACGTACCAGTTGGGGACGAACTCGGGCACCGCCTCGCGTTGCAGCCGGGGACTGTCCTCCGACTCGCGATCGTGGTTGCCCATCACGGCGTAGATGGGAGTCGTGGGGCGCGCCGCGCCGGGCGGATCGCAGGCGTCGGACACCTCGCCCCAGCGCGGGCCGCCGGGTTCCACGAACCGGCAGTAGGGGCGCACCACGTTGTGACGCACGCGGTGGACCAACTCGAAGTCCAGCAGGCCGGTGGGGTAGAACTGGTCCCCCAGCAGCACGAGCGCCGAGACGGGGCTCCGACGGTCCTCTTCGGCCATCGCCCGGCCCACGGCGGCTTGGAGGTCGTGTTGCCAGAAGTGGGGCCGGTCACCGGTGTCCCCCACGGCCAACAGGGAGACACGGGGCTCGTCGCCGCGCACAGACGACGCCGCAAGCGGCAGGAGCAGGAACGCGGCGAGCGCCGCAGCGCGCAGGAGCGCGGATCCGCTCAAGACTCGATGGACTCGATCCGGAAGTCCTCGATGACGGGGTTGGAGAGGAGCTTCTCCGCAAGCTCGGCCAGCAAGGCACGCGCGGCGTCGCCGTCGAGGCCCTCTTCCAGGGTGAGCTCGAAGCGCTTGCCCTGGCGCACGTCCTTTACAGCCGTGTAACCCATGGTTCCCGCGGCGCGTTGGATCGCCTGGCCCTGGGGATCGAGCACCTCACCCTTGGTCATCACTACCACCACGGCCTTCACGCGGTCTCCTCCGGCAGGGCGCGCGCGAAGATCGCGTCCACATGGCGCAGCGTCTCGTCCAGCTGGAAGACGCGCTCGATCTCCTCGCGCGAGAGCACCTTGTTCATCTCGGGATCCGCCAGCACGCGCTGCTGGAAGGCATCGGGCGGCACCTGCCCCTCGCTGGCCTCCTTCCAGATCGCCATGGCATGGCCCTGCACCAGGGCGTAGGCGGCCTCGCGGCTCAGCCCCTTGCCCGCCAGCTCCAGCAGCAGGGTGCCGCTGAAGACCAGGCCGCCGGTCAGCTCCAGGTTGCGACGCATGCGCTCCGGGAAGACCACCAGCCCCTCGACCAGGCCCGCGCTGCGCTGGAGCATGAAGTCCACCGCCAGGAAGGCGTCGGGCAGGATCACGCGCTCCACCGACGAGTTGCTCATGTCGCGCTCGTGCCAGAGGGCCTCGTTCTCCAGCGCGGCCACGGCATAGCCCCGCACCACGCGCGCCAGCCCGGAGATGTTCTCGAAGCGCCACGGGTTGCGCTTGTGGGGCATGGCCGATGAACCCTTTTGCCCGCGGCCGAACTCCTCCTCGACCTCGCGCACCTCGGTGCGCGCCAGGTGGCGGAACTCGACGGCGAACTTGTCCAGGCTCGAAGCCACCTGCGCCAGGGCCAGCACCAGGGCGGCGTGGCGGTCCCGCTGCACCACCTGGGTGGCGACGGGCTCGAAGCCGATGCCCAGGCGGCGGCACACGGCCTCCTCCACGGCGGGCTCGAGATGCGCGAACGTGCCCACTGCGCCCGAGATCTTGCCGACGGCAACCTCCGCCAGGGCGCGTTCCAGGCGTTCGCGATTGCGCCGCGTCTCCAGGGCGAAGACCAGGAGCTTCAGGCCGAAGGTGGTGGGCTCGCCGTGCACGCCGTGGGTGCGGCCCACGCAGGGCGTGTCCTTGTGCTCGCGGGCGCGGGCCTCCAGCGCGGCGCCGAGCCGATCGATCCCCTCCAGGATCAGCGCGCCGGCGTCGCGAAGCTGTAGCGCCAGCGCCGTATCCAGCACGTCGCTGGAGGTCATCCCGTAGTGAACCCAGCGCGAGTCCGGCCCCACGTACTCGGCCACGTTGGTCAGGAACGCGATGACGTCGTGACGAACCTCGCGCTCGATCTCGGCAATGCGGCCGGCGTCGAAGTCGGCCTTGTCGCGGATCGTCGCGACGGCGTCGCCGGGAATCACGCCGCGCTCGGCCAGCACCTCACACGCGGCCAGCTCCACGTCGAGCCAGCGCCGGTAGCGCGCGTCGTCGCCCCACAGCGCGGCCATCTCGGGTCGGGAGTAGCGTTCGATCATGTCGTCAGAACACCTGCAGCCACGTATAGGTAAGCATTACATAGTACATGACGGGAATTGCGATCAGCGCCGAGTCGATGCGATCCAGAATGCCGCCCATTCCCGGCAGCAGCGCCCCGGCGTCCTTCTGCGCAGCGTCACGCTTGATCAGCGACTCCACCAGATCGCCGATGATGCCCGCCACGCACAGGATCGCGGCCAACGCCGCCCCGAAGGCGTAGCCGACCACGGCGGAAAGCTCGGGCCACAGGAAGTCGAAGAGCACCTTGCAGATCAGCGCGCAGAACATGCCGAAGAGCACGCCGCCCAGGGCGCCCTCCCAGGTCTTGTTGGGGCTGATGGCGGGCGCGAGCTTGCGCCGGCCGTAGGCACGCCCCGCGAAGTAGGCGCCCGCGTCGCTGCCGACGACCGCCGTCAGGCAGAAAACCATCAGGAAGGCGCCGGCGTCCGGGTCCACCGACGCGGCGGCGGCGAAGCCCCAGCGGCTCTCGACCATGGCGTGAAACTCGCGCAGCACCACCGCGTGGGAGAGCAGCCAGCCCACATAGAAGACCCCGAAGAAGGTGCCCGAGATGCTGGCCATGGCCTCGCTGATCTCGGCCTTGCGCAGCTGGGCGACCATCACCCCCAGCAGCACCGCCGTCATCAGGACCGTGGCGTGATACTCGCTGCCGAACCAGGCCACGACCGGCAGCGATGCGCCGGCCAGCAGTCCGTACCCCTCCAGAGGATCGGCGCCCTTGGCTTCGATCATCTGGTAGAACTCGCGCAACCCCAGCAGGATGATCACGACGACGACGGCCAGGTAGAGATACCCGCCCTGAGCGATCGTCCAGAGCACGAACGGGATCAGGACCCCCGCCGTCATCAGCCGCACGAGGGTGTTGTTGAGGCGCCGGGGCGTCTCCTCCGCCACCGGCGTGGGCGGCTGCGGATGGATCGGCTCGGCGGCCGGACCTTCGCTTCGCAACGGCTGTGTCTCGCTCACGCCTCGTCCTCGCCGGGTCCGGACGTGCGGCCCTGCCCGCCCGAATGACCCGTATGGCCGAACCCGCCCTCGCCCCGATCCGTGGGGTCCAGGCCCTCGACCTCCTCCCACTGCGCCGACACGACGGGAGCGATCACGAGCTGTGCGATGCGATCTCCGCGACGAACGACCACGGGCTCGCTGCCCGTGTTGAGGAGGATGACCTTGAGCTCACCCCGATAGTCGGAGTCTACCGTACCGGGAGCGTTGGGCAGGGTGAGGCCGTGGCGCAGGGCCAGGCCGCTGCGCGGCCGCACCTGGCCCTCGAAGCCCGGCGGGATCGCGACGCGAAACCCGGTGGGAACCAGGACCCGGCCTCCCGGCGCCAGCTCCAGCGGCTCGGGCAGCGCGGCGGGCAGGTCGAGCCCCGCCGCGCTGGCCGTGGCCGGCGCGGGGAGCGGCAAATCCTCGGCTCCCGGGAGCCGAGCAATTTGAACTCGAACGCCCTCTCGACTCACTCCTTGGCGGAAGCGGCGTCGGCCAGGGCCTCCTTGCGCGAGAGGCGGATGCGGCCCGAGGGATCGATGTCGATGCACTTGACCAGCACCTCGTCGCCCTCCTGCACCACGTCGGTCACCCTCTCCACGCGGCCCTCGGCCAGGTGGCTGATGTGGACCAGCCCGTCGGTGCCCGGGAAGATCTCGCAGAAGGCACCGAAGTCGGTGATCCGCTTGACCTTGGACACGTAGAGGCGTCCGATGTCGGCTTCCTGGGTCAGCTCCTCCACCATGCCGCGGGCGCGCGCCAGGGCGTCCATGTCCGGCGAGAAGAGCGTCACTTCGCCAGAGTCCTCGATGTCGATCTTGGCGCCGGTGGTCTCCTGGATGGCGCGGATCACCTTGCCACCCGGTCCGATTACGTCGCGGATGCGATCGGGCTTGATCCAGATCACGTCCACCCGCGGCGCGTAGCGCGACAGCTCGGTGCGGGCCTGCAGCTCGCCCAGCTCGGTCGCCGTCTCCGACTGCATGCAGTCGAGAATGTGGAGGCGACCCACGCGGGCCTGCTCCATGGCCCGGGCCATCACATCCCAGTCCACGCTCTGGATCTTGATGTCCATCTGCACGGCGGTGATGCCCTTGCGGGTGCCGGCGACCTTGAAGTCCATGTCGCCCAGGTGGTCCTCGTCGCCGAGGATGTCCGAGAGGATCGCCACCTTGTCGCCGCCGTCGATCAGGCCCATGGCGATGCCCGCCACCGGCGCCTTGAGCGGCACGCCCGCGTCCATCATCGCCAGGGTGCCGCCGCAGATGGTGGCCATGGACGACGATCCGTTGGACTCGAGCACCTCGGAGACCACCCGCACCGTGTACGGGAAGTCCTCGAAGTCGGGCAGCACGGGCTGGATCGCCCGCTCGGCCAGGTTCCCGTGCCCGATGTCCCGTCGGCTCGGCCCGCGCAGGAAGCGCGCCTCGCCCACCGAGAAGGGCGGGAAGTTGTAGTGCAGCAGGAAGTTCTTCTCGTAGCGCTCGGTCAGCGCGTCGATGGTCTGGGCGTCGCCGGAGCTGCCCAGGGTGGCGTACACCAGGGCCTGGGTCTCGCCGCGGGTGAAGAGCCCGGTGCCGTGGGCCCGGGGCACGACGCCCACCTCGCACGCGATCTGACGGATGTCGGCGGGCCCGCGCCCGTCGATGCGTCGGCCCTCGTCCAGCACGTTGCGCCGCACGATCTCGCCGCGAACGTCCTTGAGCAGGCCCTTGGTGCGCTTGGTCAGGCTGGAGAGCGCCGCCTGGCGCGCCTCCACGGCGTCGAGGCTGTCGAAGGCCACCTTCTCCGAGCGGAACTCGCTGGTGATGTCCTTCACCACCTCCTTCTCGATGGCGGAGATGGTGCCGTAGCGCTCGCCCTTGTCGGTGAGCGCCACCGCTTCGGCAAGCCGCGACTCGGCGGCGCTGCGCACGCGCGCCTCGAGCCCGTCGTCCGGAACCTCGGGCACCGTGACCTGGATCTTCTCCTGGCCGGCCGCCTGCCGCAGCGCTTCCTGCGCCTCGATCAGCGGGATCAGGTTCTCGTGGCCAAAGCGCAGGGCCGCGAGGAGCTCGTCCTCCGGGACCTCCTCGGCCTCGCCTTCCACCATGACCAGGGCCTCGCGGCTGCCGGCCACCACGAACTCCAGGTCCGAGGCGCTCATCTGCTCGCCGAGGCGCCGAGGAAGCCGATCACGTCCGGCGGGTTCTCGCCGTCGGCCGAAAGCACCGTGGCGATGACCTGGGTTTCGTCGTTGTAGCCCTCGGCGAAGAGCGGCCGGATCGAGCGGTCGATGAAGCGGCAGACCAGGATCTCGCGATCCGACAGGCGCGCCTCGCGCTTGAAGAAGCCGCCGGGGAACTTGCCCGCCGCCGAGGTCTTCTCCACGAAGTCCACGGTGAGGGGGAAGAAATCGATCCCGGGGCGCGGATCCGCGTGAGCGGCGGTGACCAGCACCACGGTTTCGCCGTAGGTGACGAGCGCCGCGCCGGCGGCCTGCTTGGCCATGCGGCCAGTCTCGATGGTGAGCGTGCGTCCGTTGATCTCGACGGACTGGGTATGCGGTTCGAACCAATAAGGCATGAGTCTTCTCTCCACCGGGCGGATGTCGCCCGGGTGTTGTGGGAACGCTGGGAGGGAAGCCTGGAAAGGAAGGGAGCGGTCGACTGTTAGCGTCGCAGGCCGAGGCGCTCGATCAGGCTCTTGTAGCGTGCCGCGTCTTTTCGGTGGAGGTAGTCCAGCAAGCGCCGGCGTTGACTGACCATTCGGAGCAGTCCGCGGCGGGAGTGGTGGTCCTTCTTGTGGACCTTGAAGTGCTCGGAGAGCTCGTTGATGCGCGTGGTCAGAAGGGCCACCTGGACCTCGGGAGATCCTGTGTCCTTCTCGTGCTGTCGATGGGTCTGAACGACCTCGGACTTGGCTGCCGCGTTGATCAACGTGTTCGATTCCTGCTCTGTTCCCGCCCGGCTCGTTGGCCGGGAAGCGGCCCGATGCCGCTGACCTACCTACCTGTTTCTCTTTTCTTACGGGCCGGTGGATACCAGAGTCACCGGCGGACAGCAAGCACCGCCCTGAGCGGCGCACCGAGTGTGCCGCTCAGGGCAAATCGGGCCGGACCACCCTCAGGGGCTGCAGGCGGAAGTCGGCGCGGAGCTCCATCACCGCCATCAGCACCCCGCCCCGCACTGCGGCGATGCGTGCCCCCGGGGCCTCGCTGAAGCGGTTGCGGGGGACGGGCACCTCACCGCCGTTGGCCACGCGGCGGGCTTCTTCGTCCCCCAGGGTGAAGACCGGAAAGCCCAGGGCTTCCACCTCCGGAAGCAGCCGCTCGTCCAGCTTGCCCGCTGCCGCTTCCTCTTCCAGCCGCTCCAGCGGCGCCGCCTGGTCGGCGCTGAAGGGGCCGCTGCGCGTGCGGCGCAGGGCCTCCAGGTAGGCGCCACAGCCGAGGCTGGCGCCCAGATCTGCGGCCAGCACGCGCACATAGGTTCCCGGCGAGCAGTCCACCTCAATGTGCACAAGGGGCGACTCGAAGCGCATCAGCTCGAAGCGGCGGATCGTCACCCGGCGCGGTGGCCGCTCCACCTGCTCGCCGCGACGGGCCAGCTTGTGCAGCGGCACCCCGCCCTGCTTCACGGCGCTGAACATGGGCGGCGTCTGCAGGATCTCGCCCTCGAACTCGCGCATGGCGGCTGCGACGCCCTCGGCATCGGGCAGCGGCGCGTCGGAGCGCGCCACCTCGCGGCCGTCACCGTCCAGGGTGTCGGTCTGGGCACCCAGATGAATGGCGCCCATATAGGACTTGGTCCCGCCCTCCACGAACGGCACCAGCTTGGTGCTGTCACGCACCGCCAGCGGCAGCACGCCGGTGGCCTGTGGATCCAGGGTGCCCAGGTGCCCGACCCGGCGGGTCCCCAGCCAGCGCCGGGCCGCATCCACGACATCGTGGGAGGTCATTCCCGAAGGCTTGTCCACGACCAGGAAGCCGCTCGGCCCCGGCTTCTCGTGCCGGCTACGCCGCGCCATCGTCCGTCTCCTCCCCCTCCTCGGGGTCCTCCGGCGACAGGTTCCTCAGCGCCGCCAGGGTCCGGTCGCCCAGCTCCAGCGACGGGTCCCACAGGAAACGCAGCTCCGGCACCTTCCGCAGCGGCAGCACCCGCGCCAACCGGCCACGCACGAACCCCGCGGCGCTGGTCAGGCCGCGCTCGATCTCGTCGCGGTCGCCCACCGTGCTCCAGAAGATGCGTGCGTTGGACAGGTCCGGCGCCACGTCGATCCGGGTCAGCGTCACCATCCCGATGCGGGGGTCGGTGACCTCCTCGTGCAGGATGCGCGCGACCTCGGCCCGGACCTGCTCGCCGATGCGATCCGTGCGCCGCGACATCAGGACTCGCCCTCGTCGTCGAACGCCCCGGCGGGCCCTTCGTGGGGCAGTGTCAGCAGCTCCACGTCGGAGCCGGTCACCTCGGCCAGATGCAGCTCTTCGATGTACTCCAACGCCCGCTCCAGGACCTGGCGCACGTGCAGCGCATCTGAGCCGGCCGCAGCCAGCCCCAGCTGAACGCGCTGCCATGTGCCCTGCCCGCCCACCTCGGCCACGGCCAGGTTGAAGCGATTGCGCACGCGCTGGCTGATGGAGCGCACCACGCCGCGCTTCTCCTTGAGCGATTGCGACCCGTGGACGTGGAGATCCACGAGCGCGGCCCCGACGATCATTCGAGGGTGGCCGGCTTCTCCTGGAGCTCGAAGGCCTCGATGACGTCGCCGACCTTGACGTCGTTGTAGCCGTCGATTCCGATGCCGCACTCGAAGCCGGTCTGCACCTCGCGCGCGTCGTCCTTGAAGCGCTTGAGCGAGCCGACCTTGCCCTCGTAGATCTGCACACCGTCGCGAACCAGGCGCGCCTGGGCGTTGCGGCGGATCAATCCTTCCACCACGTAGCTGCCGGCGATGGTGCCGATCTTCGGGATGGTGAAGGTCTCGCGCACTTCGGCGCGACCCAGCTCCTTCTCCTCGATGCGCGGCGGCAGCAGACCCGCCATGGCCGCGCGGATCTCGTCGGTGGCCTCGTAGATCACCCGGTAGAGCCGGATGTCCACGCCCTGGCTCTCCGCCTCCTTGCGCGCCGCCGGATCCGG
>CAMYOO010000045.1 GCA_947260035.1 uncultured delta proteobacterium | reverse complement strand
GGGGCATCTCGAGCGAGCGCGAGGACGACGAGCTCCAGGCCGAAGCCATGCACGACCTGCTCGCAGTCCTGCCCTCGGCCGAGGCCATCCAGCTGCTGCGCGAGCTGGACTCCGGCCGCATCGGGCGCGTCGTCCACGACAAGCTGCTCGACCACGTGGGCCGCATGCGTCCGGTCTTCCTGGAGAGCGCCGACGGCGCGTGGGAAGGCGTGAGCCCGGGCGTCAAGCCTTCGGATGCGGACGTGGAGCGCGCGCTCGGATCCGTGCTGGAGGCGGAGCTGCCGACCACGAAGGCCGGGAAACCGAGCGGCCACTGGGTGAATGCGCGCGCCGCATTCGAGAAGCTCACGCGGGCGCAGAGCTGGGAGGGCATCCTGACCAAGGGCTTCGGCTCTGTCTATCTCTCCGAAGAGCGGACCTACTACCGGCAGCCCATGCCGGACGGCCTGTGCGAGGCGGTCGCGCCCATCGTGCGCCGCGCGGCCCACGAGTTCCTGGCCACGTTGCGGGCGCGCAACCGCGCGATCCATGCGTTGCTGGGGCGCTTCGAAGCGGCCTATGCCGAGCGCAAGCGCGAGCACGGCGCCTACCGCTTCGACGACCTGCCCATGGCCTTGTCGCCTCATGCGGCGTCCGAGTCCCCCATCGAGGCTCGTGAGCTGGACATGTGGTTCCGGCTCGACAGCCGCATCGACCACCTGCTGCTGGACGAGTTCCAGGACACCTCTCCGATCCAGTGGCGGATCCTCGACAAGATCGCCAGCGAGATCGCCGCAGACGGGACGGGCGAGCGGACCTTCTTCTGCGTGGGCGACGTCAAGCAGTCGATCTACGGCTTCCGCCAGGCCGAGCCGCGCCTGCTGGCCGAGCTTCCGCGCATGCTGCCGGGTCTGGAGCCCGAAGCCATCGACAAGAGCTGGCGATCTTCCGAGGTCGTGCTGGGCACGGTCAATCGGGTCTTCTCGAACCTGGTGGACAACGCCGCGCTCGGCCACGCCGACGTCGCTGCGTATCGGCCGGGCGCGGAGCGCTGGCAGGAGGGATTCCACCGGCACGAGCCCGAACGGGAGCTTCCGGGCGCGGCGTTCGTGGTGGAGGCGCGGCCGAAGGGCGACGGCGAGAAGCTGGACGTCACCCTGCTGGAGCGCGCCGTGGAGCGGGCGATCCTCGTGTGTGCGGAGTCGCCCGACGCCAGCGTCGGCATCCTGATGCGCGAGCGTAAGCACATCCCGGGCCTGATCCACGCGCTGCGCCGCAACGACATCGACGCCAGCGGCGAGGGCGGCAACCCGCTCACCGACTCGGAGGCGGTGCTGGCCTTCCTGTCCCTGCTTCACCTGGCCGACCACCCGGCGGACAACGCCGCCGCATTCCACGTGGGCAGCTCCCACTTCGGCCCCTACGTCGACGTGGCGAAGGACGCCGACGACGAACGCCGCCGGGACCTGGCACGCGATCTCCGCGCGCGCCTGGCGGCCGAGGGGCTCGGCGCCCTGTGCGCGGACTTTGCCTCGCAGGTGGCCGGCGATCCGCTCTGGTCCGCCTGGGATCGGGCCCGCTTCGCGCAACTTTCGGAGCTGGCGTTCGCATTCGAGGAGAGCGTCGGCCTGCGTCCCTCGGACTTCGTCGACCACGTGCGCAGCGAGCGGGTGGAGTCGCCGGGTGGAGCGCGCGTCCGGGTGATGACCATCCACGGCGCCAAGGGCCTGGAGTTCGACGCGGTGATCCTGCCGGAGCTGCACAAGGATCTGGTGGGCCAGCGCTCGAGCCTGCTGGTGGATCGGCCCCAGCCCGACGGCCCGATCAAGACGGTGTCGGTGTCGCCGAGCAAGCCGCTGCTGGTGGCCGATCCCGAGCTGAAGACGATCTACGACGACACCACCGCGCGCATGTTCGGGGAAGGCCTTTCCACGCTCTACGTGGCGATGACCCGCGCGGCGCGGCGGCTGGAGCTGATCGTGCCGTGGCGGGACCCGGACAAGGAGGTGAAGGTTCCCAAGACCGCAGACCTGATTCGCGGCGCCCTGCCCGCGGACGAGCTTCGCGAACCCGACGCGGCTGGCGTGATCTGGTCCCACCCGGACAACGCGCCCGCCGGCGGCTGGTCCGCGGAGCTGCACGTCGAGGGCGAGACTGCCGACGAGGCGCCGTCAGCGCTCGGCTCCTTGCAGCTCGCGGCGAGCTCCGGACCCCGCAGCCTGCCCCGCCGCAGCCCCTCTGCAGAGGAAGCCGGTCGGCTGGTGGATGCCAAGTGGCTCTTCGGCGACAAGCGCAGCGCCAGGCGGGGGACGTTGGTGCACCGCTGGCTGGAGGAGCTGGACTGGATCGAGGACTTCGAGCTGGACGAGGCCCGCGCACTCGAGCAGGGCAGCGCGATCGAGCCGGACCCGGCGACCCGGCGCGCCGAGCTGGAGACACTGCGCGACGCGCTCGACGCGGCGCCGGTACGCGGGGCGCTCAGCCGCGCAGGCTGCGGCGCGCCCGCCGGGCTCGACCTGGAGGTGCGCAAGGAGCACGGCTTCTGGATGGTGCTCGACGACGGCGAGGCAGGGGAGCAGCTCTGGACCGGCTCCATCGACCGGCTGGTGCTGGGCCGGCGGGGCGCTGAAGTCGTCTGGGCCGAGGTACTCGACTACAAGACCGGCTGCGTCGACGAGGCCACCCTCGACGAGCGCGTCGCGCACTACCGGCCCCAGCTAGAGAGCTACGGACGCGTGGTCGCGGCACAAACCGGCCTGGCCGCCGACCAGATCCGCCTGCGCCTGGTCTTCCTCGACTCCGAGCGGATCTTCGACGTCACGCCTGGCTGAAGATTGCCTAGATCCAGCCCAGGATCGGACCGAAGAGCACCAGCAGGGCCGCGTCCAGCGCGAAGACACCCAGAATGAAGCGCTTGCGGCGCGCCGCGGGCGCGTCGTGGCAGTACACCGCCGCTGCGAAGAACGGGATATAGACCGTGATGAAGACCGGGAACGCGCCCCACCACGGGTAGACCCAGGCGAAGTGCGGGCTCTTCTCCAGCGGGATTTCCAGGATGGAGTAGAGCGCGGCGAAGGCCAGGATCACTACCCAGCGCGCGTTCAGGCCCAGCACCTTGCGGTTGCGATCCTCGGGCAGGTGCTTCGATGCGATCAGGCCGGCGATGGAGAACATCAGGCTGATCTCGATGCCCACGCCGATCAGGATCAGGAACGCGGTGTGGTCCGGCACGGTCCAGAGGGCATGGCCGCTCAGATGCTGGATCACGGAGTTCACGATCTCCACGAACCAGTGCACGGCGTAGAGCCCCAGCGCGGCGGCGATGCCGTCCCAGTTCTCGTTCTTGATCTCGGTGGCCCAGACGTAGACCACCAGGGCCAGCAGCGTGACCACGTAGCCCTGAAGGTTGTCCCAGCTCCGCAAGATGGAGAGCGCCTGTTCGGTCACCTCGGGATGCACCAGATCCACGATCGCTCCTTCCCTAGAGATTCCAGCCGAAGACGCGGTCCGCGTTGCGCCAGTAGAAGTCCTCGCGCGTCTCCGCGGGCACGTGCAGGTAGTCGAGGATGTCCTCCGCCACGGGCAGCCAGTCTCCGATGCTGGAGTCGTCGGTGCCGAAGGGGATCTTCGCGAAGTAACGCAGCGCGAGATTCTGGTCCGGGTCGTCCCAGTCTGCGCCGGGGAAGGGGGCCAGGGCCCGCTTGAGACGGCTGATGAAGGCGCGGTCGCCGGCGTCCCAGGAGATGTCGAAGTGCACGTTGGGCATGCCGTCGAGAAGCGTCAGCGCCTCGTCGGCGTGGGGCATGCCCAGGTGGGAGCCGATCACCTGGAGTCCGGGGAAGTTGCGCGCAATCCGATCCAGGGTGAAGGCGCGCATGGCTTCGGACGAACGTCCGCCGCCGCGGTCCTCTTCGCCCAGGCGGATGACCCAGCCCGTGTGGAACAGCACCGGCATTCCCAGCTGCTCGGCGCGCTCGTAGAGCGGCATGTAGCGATCGTCATCGTAGGGATGGACGGGCATCTCCAGCTTGAGGCCGCGAAAGCCCTGGTCGCGCAGCCGGCTGACGTCGTCGGGACTTCCCGGCTCCGGGCCCAGCTCCACGTTGCCCATGGCCACGATCAGCTCCGGAAACTCGCGCATCCACTTCAGGACGCCGTCGTTTCCCAGGTACGTCGAACGGGGCGGCTGCCAGTAGCGGCTGTCCGCCAGCACCACGCTCTTGACGCAGCCGTGGCTCTCCCACTCCCGCACCCCGGCGGGAACGTCCGTGCCCGCGTGCAGGTGGGTGTGGGCGTTGACGAGCTTGTCGGGCCTCACAGCTCGTCAGCGTAGTCCAGGTTCACCCGCTTGAGACTGGAGTCATCTCCAAGCGCGTAATGCTTGGAGATGTCCGGCGAGTAGCGGCTCGCCGGGGGCCGGCGCCCCAGGGCCTCGGCCATGGCGCGGACGTGATGCGGCGCGCCGCCGCAGCACACGCCCAGGTAACGCACGCCGGCGTCGAACGCCTCGCGCGCGAACGCGGCCATCTCGTAGCGGTTGCAGATGAAGGGATCGAGCGCCGTGGGGAAGGGGCCCTCCGGCGGCAGCTGGGCGCAGCACGGATCCTCCAGCGACTGGAAGGTAGGCGTCTCGGGGCTGGTGCGATACGGAACGGGTAGGGCCGCAACCGGGCACGACACCGCCTTGCGGATGTCCGTCAGCATTCCCAGCATGGTGGCCGGGCCGCGCGCGCAGTTGAGGCCCACCACCGCCGCGCCCGCGTGTTCCAGGCGCCGGCACGCCTCTTCCGGTGCCACCTCGTCGCGCAGCACGCCGGGCTTGTGCACAGCCAGGGTAACCACGGCCGGGAGCCCCGTGGCGCGGATCGCCTGGAGTGCAATCTCGGCCTCGGCCGCGAACTCGATGGTCTCGGCGATGATGAAGTCCACTCCGGCCTCGGCCGCCCAGGCCACCTGCTCGTCGAACATGGCGCGCACCTGGTTCGCCGTGGCCGAGTCGGCGGGATCGTAGATGTTCGTATTGCAGATGTTGCCCGCCACCAGGGGGGCCGCGTCGGGAAACTCGTCGGCGGCCGCTCGCGCCAGGGCCAGGGCGTTCTTCTGGAGGGGCTCGAGCTTGTCCTCCTTGCCGATCAGGCGCAGCTTCTCGCGGTGGCCGTAGTAGGTGAAGGCCTCCACCACGTCCGAGCCGGCGCGCAGGAACTCCCGGTGCAGCTGGCTCACCACCTCCGGGTGGTCCAGAACGGCTTCGGGCACGAAGGCCCCGGCCTGGAGGTAGCCGCGCCGCTCCAGCTCGAAGAGGTAGCCCTCGGCGCACAGCACCGGCCCTTCCTCCAAGCGCTGGAGCAGCCGCTTCTTCTCGGATCCTGCCTGGGTCATCTCGGGCTCCCTGGGTCCGCGGCGTCTACAGCCGCGAGCAGAGGCGGAGCGCGTCGTGAATGGCCGCGTGCACGTTGCGGCTGGCCACGGCGTCTCCGATGCGGAAGAGCTGGAAGCTCCCTGCCGGGTTGCCGGAGGGGTTACTAGAGGAGTTGGATCGGATCTCCTGCGCGCGCCCATCCACCAGGGCGCGCCAGTCCATCTCGCCGCGGTTCGACGAGCTCTCCTTGAGCGCGAAGTAGAGCTCGTCCGCCGGCAGCGTGCCCTGCTCGAGCACCACGTGATCCACCGGGCGCGGCAACTCCACGCGGGTGTACTCGTTACAGAGCACGGCCTCCAGCAGATCGCCTTCGGTTTCGATACGAGCGAGTCGATGATCCGGGGTGAGGCGCACACCCGCGTCGTAGAGTTCGCGCAGGTGAACCGCGAAGTTGATGGCGCCCAGCTCTTCACCGACCAGCCGTGCCGGCGTTGCCAGCTCCACCTGGGCGCCCTGCTTCGCCAGCAGCTCCGCACAGGAGAGCGCCTGGTGCTCACCGTGCTCGTCGTAGACCAACACGCGGCCGCTCAAGCTCACGTCGCCGGAGAGCACATCCCAGCTGGAGCGCGCGTGGGCGCTACCCGGGATCGATCCCACGTCCGGGCGCCCACCGGTTGCGACGATCACCACCTCGGGAAGCTCGTCCAGCACGCGTTCCGGGGTCGCCTCCCAGCCCAGCCGCAGATCGACGCCCAGCTTGCGCACCCGCGCCTCGAGCCAGCCCGTGATGGCGCCCAGGTCCGCGCGCCAGGGTGCACGGGCGGCCAGGCGAAGCTGACCGCCGGAGCGCTCCTCGCGCTCGAAGATCACGACGTCGTGCCCGCGCTCCGCGCACACGCGGGCCGCCTCGAGACCGCCGGGGCCGGCCCCCACCACGATCACCCGGCGCGAGCGTTCGGCGGGAACCACCTCGTGCGCAAGCTGCGCCTCGCGTCCGGTGGCCGCGTTGTGCAGGCAGACCGCGTCCTTTCCGGCGTAGAGGCGATCGATGCAGTAGTTCGCCCCGACACAGGGGCGGATCTCTTCCAAACGGCCCGCTTCCAGCTTGCGAACCAGGTGGGGATCGGCGAGGTGAGCGCGCGTCATCCCCACCAGGTCGGCGCAGCCTTCGGCCAGCACGCGCGCAGCGTCGTCGGGCGTGGACACCTTGCTGGCGTGAAGGATCGGAAGTCCGCTGGCCTCGCGCACGGCCTTGGCCAGATCCCGGTAGGGCGCCTCCGGCCAGGCCATGTTGGGCATGTAGTCCGCCAGCTCGCGGTGGGTGAAGACTTCGCCGCCGATCACGCTCAGGAAGTCCACGAGCCCGGTGTTCGCGATGCGCTGGAAGGCCTCGACACAGTCCTCGTGGGAGAGTCCGCCGGCCACCATCTCGTCGCCGGTCATGCGCACGCCGACGATGTAGTCGTCGCCCACCGCGGCGCGCACCTGCTCCAGGGTCTCGATCCCGAAGCGCATGCGGTTCTCCAGCGAGCCGCCGTAGGCATCGTCGCGCTGGTTCACGCGCGGGGTGATGAACTGCCAGATCAAGTGGCTGGCGAAGAGGATCTCGCAGCCATCGAGGCCGCCCTCGCGGCAGCGCGCCGCCGCCTCGGCATAGCAGCGCTGGATGCGCACGATGTCGTGATCCTCGGCCGCCTTGGGCACCGCGTTGTGAGCGGCTTCGCGCACGGCGGACGAGCAAATCGGTGTGATCCAGTCGCCCGCGTCCCAGCGCGTGCGACGGCCCATGTGGGTGAGCTGGCACATCAGCGCAGCGCCGTGACCGTGGATCCGCTCCGCGAACTCGCGGAACCAGGGGATCACTGCATCGGTGGAGACGTCGATCTGGTTCCACAACGTGGCCGGCGAGTCGATTTCCACGGAGGCCGAGCCGCCGAAGAGCGTCAGCGCCAGCCCGCCACGCGCCTTTTCCTCGTGGTAGAGCTGGTAACGCTCGCGGGGCATGCCGCCCTCGCCATAGGCGGGCGCGTGCGCGGTGCTGATGATGCGGTTGCGAAGCTCGAGGTGCTTGAGCCTGAACGGCTGGAGGAGCAGATCGCGCGCAGCCACGGCGCTCTCCCGAATCTCGGGAACGGAGGGGCCGCCCCGGAACTCTCCGATCATGGGCGACGCTCCCGGGATTGTCCATACTCGGCGCTCAGTCCGGAAAGGCGCACCATGCCCGTGGACGACTACAGCGGCCCCTTCGATCCGGCGTTCGAGCTTGCGCGCCTCTCGCGCCAGGCGCTGGCCGATCTGGGTCGCGAGCTCCTCCTCAACGGCCATCTGCAGGACCGCGTCGGCCTGCCGCGGGTGCTGGCGAAGCAGGGCGACGAGGGCATGACCCAGGTGTCCATCGAGGAATGGATGGGCGCGAGCCCGATCTACTCGAAGCGCATGCAGCGCGCCCTGGGCTTCGAGGGCCGCGAGGTCGGCACCATCTTCAAGAACCTCCAGCTCGACATCGGAGCGCCCCACCAGTTCATGGAGTTCCGCTTCGACCTGGATGGCCCCGCTTACGGCGAGTTCTGGCTGGAGTGCTGCGGACCGCTGCTGGACGTGGAGCCCTTTGGCGAGGAGCGCGTGCGGCTGATGTGCCACGACGTGGAGGATCCCACCTTCGACGCCACCGCGGCCGCCACGCATCCGTGCGCCAAGATCCGACCCATCCACCGCCCGCCGCGCGTTCCGTCCACGCGGGTTCCCCACTGCCGCTGGAAGGTCTTCATCGACGACCGGAGCAGCGCGTACTCGCAGCACCCCAACCTGGAGAGGGTGCAGGCTTCGAAGATCGCGCAGCTGGAGATCCGGCTGCCGGAGAAGGACGCCGAGCCCGGCGGCTGGCGCGACTACGCCGGCCCCTTCGATCCCGAGTGCCAGCTCGAGGACTTCTCTCATCGCGCCCTGGTCCGCATCAACCTGGAGCTGGCGCTTCAGAGCCACCTGTTGGCCCGCTCCTTCCTGCTCTGCGTGGGCCAGCGCAGCGACCCCGAGACCGTGCGCGAGCTGGCCGGCCAGCAGTGGACCGGGATTGCCGGCCTGACGGCGGAGCGACTGCAGCGGGCCCTGGCCGTGGGCGGCGACGGCGCGGAGGCAATCGCCAAGGTCTTCCAGATGCACCCGTGCTTCCATCCACGCGACTACATCGATCTACGTGTGGAGCTGGAGGACGACGGGGTACGCGTCGCGTTCGGCGAGTGTCTCGCATTCGAAGAAGGCGACGACTGCTCCTGGCTCGCCCACCTGAGCGACGAGCCGCACCCGGCGCTGGACGCCATCGCGCGCGCGGTGAACCCTCGGGCTCTCTGCACCCCGACGCACGTCCGCGGCGACGAGCGCCTGGCGTTCCGCGTCCAGATCGACTCCGATGCGCCGCCGCACCCCGAGGCGCGCGACGTGAAGCTCGCCAAGGTGAGCAAGGGCGCGCACATCGCGTTCCAGCGGCGGCGACCCCTGCGCGACTGAGCGCCCCGGCGCTCAGCGGTAGGTCGTGCGTTGGCTTTCGGTCGCGGCCAGGCGCTCCTCGTCCAGCTCGATCTCCAGGCCCGGAGCGTCGGAAAGCGTCAGCCAGCCCTCGGCGTCGGGCGCCACGGGATGCGCCAGAACGAAGTCCCGGCGCTCCGCGGTCCACTCCGGCGGATCCCAGGGGAGCTCCAGGAAGGGTGCGCCCACGGTTCCGGCAGTCAGGTGCAGGTTCGCCAGCAGGCCGATTCCGTTGCCCCAGGTGTGGGGGCTGAAGATGCGCCCGCGGCGATGCACCTCCAGGGCCAGGTCGCGCAGGCCACTCATGCCCAGGGAGCAGACCACGTCGGGCTGGAAGACGTCGAGGCACTCACGCTCCAGCAGCACCTGGAACTCGTAGCGTTCCCGGGTCATCTCGCCGCCGGCGATGCGCAGCGGCGTCTCGGCGTTGAGCCTCTGCATGCCGTCGTAGTCACCGCGATGGAGCGGCTCCTCCATCCAGTAGACATCCAGCGCTTCCAGTTCGCGCGCCACCTCCAGCGCCTTCTCGAACGACCACGGCCGAGCGGTGTCCCACGGCATGCGCCAGCCCTGGTTGCAATCCACCATCAGCTCCAGGCGATCGCCCACCGCGCTGCGAACGGCTTCGAGAACGGCCAGGTCGTCGGGCATCTCGGGCCGCCCGAAGCGCAGCTTCAGTGCGGCGAAGCCCAGCTCGAGCGCGCGCTCGGCCTGTCGCACGCTGCCCTGCGCGGAACGCAGCACGCCGCACGACGCGTAGGGCCGCACGCGGTTGCTGGCGCCACCCAGCATGCGCCAGACGGGCTGGCCGCGAATGCGCCCCGCCAGGTCCCAGAGCGCCACGTCCAGGGGCCAGGGCCGTCCCGCGTGAAAAGCGATGTTGTCCAGCACCGCGGCGTGCCGATCGAGATCCAGCGGGTCGCGGCCGACGAAGAGATCGGCGTAGTCCTGGAACCCGGCCATGCTGTCGCCGGAGCCGACGCCCATGCGGCCTTCGTCGTCGTGGACGCGAACCACGGTGGCGGGGAACTTGCGCCGCGGCTGCGGGTCCCAGGAAGCCGGGAAGGGCGGATCCAGCTCGAGCTGGTGATGGGTGATCTCGATCCGCGTGATCGTCACGATCCCTCCGCAGGCGCTTCGCCGCGCAGCACCGCTCGCGCACTCCGCGCCAGCCGCTCCCAGTCCGCGCCGACGGGCGAGCGCGGACCATTGTGGGCCATGGGGAGATTCTCCTCCCCCTGCATGCACGCGGCCAGCGCCTCCGGATCCACGTCCGTCTCGGCCCAGCGCGCGGCGGCCGCGTCGAAGCCGGCTTCGGCGTAGAGAGATGCGACCCGGCCGGGCAAGGAATCCGGCTTCGCGTTCGGATCCAGGCACTGCGTCAGCTCGGCGAAGGGCTCCGGGCCGGCCGCGAGGCTGAAGTCCAACGTGGCGCGCAGACCGACGCCCACGGCCACACCGTGGGGGATGCCGTAGAGGCTGCCCAGCGCGTGCCCGACCGCGTGGGCGGGACCGGTCCCCGCGGCGTCGATGGCGACGCCCGCCAGGCGCGCGGCCTCCTGAAGCGACAGCCGCGCCTCCAGGTCGCCGGGCTCGCGAGCGACCCGGGGCAAGCCGGCGGCGATGCGCGTCACCGCGTCCAGCGCGGCCGCCCGCGCTGTCGCGGTGACGCGCCGGCTGCTGGCGGCCTCCACCGCGTGCACGAAGGCGTCGACTCCCGTTGCGGCGGTCAAGTGGGCGGGCAGGCCCAGGGTGAGCTCGGGCGCCAGCACCACCAGCGCGGGGAGCAGGGCCTCGCCCCAGGCCCAGAGCTTGCGGCCCGCGTCATCGGAGACGACGCACGTGCGCGTGGCCTCCGAGCCCGTGCCGGCCGTGGTGGGTATCGCGACCGTGCTGGAGCGCCCGGGCCAGTCGTAGGCGCCTAGCAGGCGCGGCCCTACGGGACCGCCGCAGGCTGCCGCCGCCGCCGCCAGCTTGGCCACGTCGAGAGCACTGCCCCCGCCCAGCCCGATCACCAGGGGATGGGGCGTCGCGCGCACACGGTCCGCCGCCGCGTCCACGCAGACGGTGTGGGGCTCGCCGGGCGGCGCCAGGAAGACCTCGACGTGCCGGCCGCCGATCGCCTCGTGTATGACGCGCTCCACCAGGCCGGCCTCTGCGATGCCCTCATCCGAGATCAGCACAATCCGGTCGAAGTCGAGGCCGACCAGGTGATCGCGCAGCCCGGCAAGCGCACAGGGCCCGGAGATGACCGGGGCGACGGGGGCGATCGCGTCGGGGACTGCCATGCACCCGGAATGCTGCCGGACTTCGCGCGAGGATGCGGCCCCGGACGGGACCCGCGGATCAGGCCGATGGCGGGGGTGAGGCGCGCCCCGTCTGCCGAGTCATCAAAGGAAGGCTCTGCTCTCGAACCGCCGTCAGCGGATCGCGGCCGGCGGGATCTGCAGAGCTGCGCTGCAAGTGACAAAAACCACAGCGATCGCTCTGAGCATCGCCATCCCCTTTCCCAGGTGAACTCGGCTCCAGCGGAGCGCGACCTCGCCTGGTGCAAAAGCAAGTTCGGTGCCCGTTTGAGCGGGACGCAAGGTCCTTCAAAATCAAACGCATACGCCGCTCGAGCAATGCAATCCGGCGCCTCGGGTAGGAACGAGAATGCCGATTTGTGGAATCGGCGTTCCGCGCGGAGCGCACAGCCCGGCTAGCAGCCGCGGAACTCCGGCTTGCGCTTCTCCAGGATGGCGGCGACCGCCTCCTTGCCGTCCTCGGTGGCCAGGCCGCGGCGCGCATTGCGCAGCTCGTCGCGAAGGTGGGCCTCCAGATCCGCCGGCAGGCTCGACCGCACGAGCATCCGCTTGGTCTGGCGCGCCGCGATGGGCGCAACCTCGGCGAGCGCGGCGCAGTAGTCCAGGAAGCGCGCTTCGAACCCCTCTGCATCCACCACCTCGCCCACGAGCCCCAGCTCGGCCGCCTCCGCGGCCGAGATCATGCGCTGCTCCAGCAGGAAGCGCATGGCGCGCTCGTGCCCTACCGCCTGCGGCAACGTCCAGGACAGCCCGCCGTCGGGAGAGGTCCCGGCGCGCGTGTAGCCGGGATGGAAGCGCGCCGCCTCGCTGGCGACCCGCACGTCGGCGCACATGGCCAGCGAAAGGCCGGCGCCCACTGCGACGCCGTTCACCCCGGCCACGACCGGCTTCTCACAGACAACGCGCATCAGCAGGGGCAGACGCTGGATCCAGCCCAGGTCGTCCACGGCCGCCTCCTGAGGAGAGAGCGGCATCGGGACCTTGCCGCCCGAGTCGCCGCGCAGATCCACGCCGGAGCAGAACGCATCACCCTGCCCGGTCAGACCCACCACGCGCACGGCGTCGTCCGCGGCCGCCTCGCGAACCGCCTTGATGATGCTCCAGCCCAGCTGACTGGTCAGGGCGTTCTTGCGTTCGGGCCGATTCAGCCGCAGCACGCGAACGTGACCCCGGTTCTCAGCCTGCAGGACCGTGACATCGGCGCTGGACGTGCTGCCCATGATCGGACCTCCTTCGACGGAATCTCCGACGGTAGCGCCGAATTCAGCGGCCGTTGACACGCGCCGCCAACGCTCGAAGACTGGGGCTCCGGAGGTGCGTGCCATGAGCTGGGACCTTGTCATTCGCGGGGGGCGCGTCGTCGACGGGACGGGCATGCCCCCCTTCAGCGCCGACGTGGCCGTCGCCGACGGACGCATCGCTCGCGTGGGCCGGGTGACCGAGACCGGCAGCGAAGAGATCGATGCGGACGGCTGCTGGGTGACGCCGGGCTTCATCGACGTCCACACCCACTACGACGTGCAGCTCGACTGGGATCCGCTGGCGACCCCGTCGTCGTGGCACGGCGTGACCTCGGTGCTCGCGGGCAACTGCGGCTTCACCCTGGCGCCGGCGAAGGCCGAGGACGTGGAGTGGCTGGCTGGCATGCTGTCGCGCGTGGAGGGCATGTCGCGGGCCGCCCTGAAGGAGGGCCTGCGCTTCAGCGGCGGCAGCTTCGGCGACTACTGGAAACGCTTCGACGGGAAGCTCGGCATCAACGTGGGCTCCTACGTGGGCCACTGCGCCGTGCGTCGCTTCGTGATGGGCGACGACGCCTCCGAGCGAGTCGCCACCCCCGACGAGATCGCCGCCATGAAGGAGCTGGTGCGGCAGTCCATGCGCGAAGGCGCCCTGGGCTTCTCCACCTCGCAGATCGACGTGCACGTGGGCGAGGACGGGCGCGAGGTGCCCTCGAACCACGCGTCGGCGGAGGAAGTCCTGGAGCTGGCCTCGGTGCTGGCCGAGTTCGGACGCGGCGCCGTCGAGATCATTCCGCGCAGCTTCAGCGAGGGCTACGACGAGACGGATCGCCGTCTGCTGCGCGACCTCTACCGGGTCTCGGGCCGTCCGGTGGAGCTCAACATCCTGGTCCCCAATCCCCAGCATCCCATGGGCTGGCAGGCCACCCTGGACTTCTGCCGGGAAGCCGCCGCGGAGGGCATCCGCCTGCACCCCCAGTGCACCACCAATCACCTGGAGCTGCACCTGAGGCTGGCGGACACGTTCGTGTTCGACGAGATGCCGCGCTGGCGCGACGTGCTGACCCTGCCCGAGCCGGAGCGCGCCGCACGCCTGCGCGATCCCGAGGTGCGGGCCGTCATGCGCGCGGAGTTCGACGACCCGGCCAGCCGCGCGGTGAGCTTCGAGTGGGACGGCCTGGAGGTGGAAGCGGTCCGCAACCCCGCATTCGGGGACCGCGTCGGGCGAAGCGTTACCGAGCTGGCCGCCGAGCGCGGCGGCGCGGATCCCCTGGATACCTTCCTGGACGTATCGCTCGAGGACGAGCTGGCCACCTGCTGGCAGACGCGCATGAGCGACGTGGCGCGGCAGTTCATCGCCCACGTAGTGGAGACGTCGGTCGCGGATCCGCTGGTGATGCCCGGCTCCAGCGACGGCGGCGCGCACCTGGCCTCGTTCACCGGCGCCGACTACACCACGCGGCTGCTGACCGACTGGGTGCCGGGAACCCTGAGCCTGGAGCAGGCCGTCTGGCGCAACACACAGATGCCGGCCAGCGTGCACGGCCTGACCGACCGCGGCGTGCTCCGCGAGGGCAACTGGGCCGATGTGGTGGTGATGGACCCGGCCCGGCTGAAGGCGCACCGGGCTCGCCTGGCCGACGACTTCCCGGCCGGCACCGAGCGCTACGTGGTCGATGCGGAGGGCTACGTCGCCTCGGTGGTGAACGGCCAGGTGGTGCTTCGAGAGGGCGTTCACAGCGGGGCGCTGCCGGGCCGCGTGCTGCGCTGAGCATCGGGTGCGCGACGCCCGTTATGGTAGCGTCGAACCAGCGAAGCCAGGGAAGCGCCCCCCGAATCATGCCGCCGGCCAGCACCGCACCCGAACCCGCCCAACTCATCCGCCGCGCCCGCGGGATTGCGCCGCGCCTGGCCGAACGCGCGCTGGATGCCGAGCGAGCGCGCAAGCCCCACGACGAGAGCATTCGCGAGATCGAGGACGCGGGCCTGCTCGGCCTGCTGGTCCCCCGCGCACGCGGCGGCTCGGAGGCCGACCTGGAAACCCTGTGTGAGGTCGTCGCGGCCCTGGGCGAGGGCTGCACCTCCACGGCCTGGGTCGCCTCCTTCTACATGGCCCACGCCTGGATCGCCTCGCTCTTCCCGGAGCAGGCGCAAGACGAGTTCTTCGCCGAGCGCCCCTGGATTCGCGCGCCCGCAGCCATCTCCCCCGGCGGCGCAGCCCTCCCCGAGGGCGACGGCTTCCGGCTCAAGGGCCGCTGGCCCTGGGGAACCGGCGTGATGCACGCGGACTGGGTGTTCGTCTCGGGCCTGGTAAAGGGCGACGGCCCCACCCCCGACCCGCGCTTCTTCGCGCTGCCCGCGGCAGACGCGAAGGTGGAGGACACCTGGTTCACCTCCGGCATGCGTGCGACCGGTAGCAACGATCTGATCGTCGAAGATGTTTGGGTGCCCGCGCACCGCACGCTCTCGCTCCTGGACCTGGCGGCGGGGCGCACGCCGGGAAGTCGCCTCTACCCGGCCCCTCTCTACCGCTTGCCGCTTCCGCCCATGCTGGCCCTCACCGCCGCGCTCCCGGCACTGGGCACCGCGCGCGCGGCCCTGGAGCTGTTCCGCGAACGCCTGCGCGAGCGCGTGCTCTACCTCACCACCACCAAGCAGCGCGACAAGCCCGCGGCGCAGATCCGCCTGGCGCGGGCCGAGGTGGACGTGCACGCAGCCGACCTGCTGCTGCGCGACCTGGCCGTCCGCATCGTCGAGGAGACCGAACGGCACACGCCCCCACCGCAGCTCGAGCGAGCGAGGCTGCGCATGTCCGCCGCACGGTCCGTAGAGCTGTGCCGTCACGTGGTCGCCAACCTGATGGAAGCGGCCGGCTCCCGCGCGCACTTCGAGGACAACCCGCTCCAGCGCATGCGGCGCGACCTGGACACCCTGGCCAGCCACGTAATCTTCGAGATGGACGGAACCGCCGAGACGGTCGGCCGCGTGCTGCTGGGTCTGGATCCCGACACGCCGCTCATCTAGCGAGGGGCATGGAAAGGCTGGGCATGAAGCAGATCGAGGAGCCCGCGCGAACCACCCCCGTCCTGGCGGAGACCGACGTCCTGGTCGTCGGCGGCGGACCCGGCGGTCTCTCGGCCGCGCTGGGCGCCGCGCGCCAACGGGCCAAGGTGATGCTGGTGGAGCGCTACGGCTGCTTCGGCGGCGTCATCGCTCAGTCCATGGTGGGCACCGTTGCCTGGTATCGCACCACCGAGAAGACCGTCGACGCCGGCGGCATCGGAACCGAGTTCGAGCGGCGCGCCAAGGACATGAACGCCAGCCTCCAGGTGAACCACTACCAGGTGCTGGACACCGAGGTCTTCAAGCACATCGCCGACCTCATGATCCAGGAGGCGGACATCGTGCCGCTCCTCCACACCCAGATCGTCGACGTGATCGTGGAGGACGGCTCGATCACCGGCGTGATCACCGAGAGCAAATCCGGTCGCCAAGCGATCCTCGCGAAGCGCGTCATCGACGCGACCGGGGACGGCGACGTCGCCGCACGCGCCGGTGCCCCGTTCCGCATCGACCCCAAGGAGACCCTCGAGGGAGTGACCGTCAACTTCGGCTGCAGCGGCATCGACCTCCAGGAGTTCATCACCTGGATGCTCAAGAACCCCAAGTCCATCTCCGACTGGGGCGAAGCCTCCGGCGATGCTCAAGAACCCCAAGTCCATCTCCGACTGGGGCGAAGCCTCCGGCGAGAAGGAGTCGGCCGAGTTCAGCACCTACATGCGCGAGCCCTTCGACAAAGCCAAGGAGGCGGGCGAGATTCCCGAAGACGTGCGCATGGAAAGCTACTGGGGAAGCTTCACCAACGCCGGCGAGATCCCGAACCTGAACGCCATCCACATGGCGGGGATCGACTCCACCGACGTGTGGGACCTGACGCGCGGCGAAATCGAAGGGCGCCAGCGCGTGATGTGGGCGGTGGAGGCACTGAAGAAGTACGCGCCCGGCTTCGAGAAGGCGCGCCTGCGCACCATCGGCGCATCCATCGGCTGCCGCGAGTCGCGCAAGATCATTGGCGACTACGACCTCACCGAGCACGACGTGCTGAACCAGGCGAAGTTCGAGGACTCGATCGGGATCTTTCCCGAGTTCCTGGACGGCAACGGCATCGCCATCATGCCGTCCACGGGGCGCTACTTCCAGGTTCCCTACCGCATCACCCTGCCCCAGAACGTGGAGAACCTGCTGGTGGCCGGCCGCTGCGTCGCGGGAGACAAAGTCTCCCACGCGGCCACGCGTCAGATGATGTGCTGCACCGTCACCGGTCAGGGGGCCGGCGTGGCCGCGGCCATCTCCCTGGAGACGGACGTCACGCCCCGCCGGGTGGACATCGCTCGCGTGCAGGAGGCCCTGCGCGCCCAGGGCGTGCGCCTCGACTAGCCTGCGGCCACTGTCCCGCTACCGGAAACGTCGTCCCAGACCAGGGGCGCGATGGCGACCTCGCCGGAGGTCAGCGTCGCCATCCAGGGCCAGCCGGCCGTGGTGATGTGCCAGTCGTCGCGTTCCGGGTGATGCACGAACTCCGCTGCATGGGCTTCCAGGCGGGCCACCAGGTTCGGCGT
>CAMYOO010000044.1 GCA_947260035.1 uncultured delta proteobacterium | reverse complement strand
CCGGCGCGGGTGGGAGCATCGATGGAGAGCTCGCCGTGGGAGAGGCGCTGCTCCATGCTGCGCACGTCCTCTTCGCTCACGTCCAGGCGCTCGGCCAGCAGGGCGGGCTCGGCCTGGAAGCCCTGGGCCTCCAGGGCGCGCTTCTCCTTGTTCAGCCGGAAGAACAGCTTGCGCTCGGCGCGGCTGGATCCCATCCGCACCAGGCGGATGTTGTCGATCAGGTACTTGAGGATGTAGGCGCGGATCCAGTAGACGGCATAGGAAGAGAGCTTCACCCCCTGGTAGGGGTCGAAGCGATGCACCGCCTGCATGAGCCCGACGTTTCCCTCCTGGATCAGATCCAGCACGTTGGTCCAGGCGCGCCGGTACTCCATGGCGATCTTCACCACCAGGCGCAGGTTGGCCACGACCATCTCGCGCGCGGCGTCCACGTCGCCTTCCTCGACCCAGCGCACGGCCAGGGCGTGCTCCTCCTCCCGCGAGATGGGGGCGTGGTGGCGAAGCTGGGCCATGTACGCGCCCAGGGCGTCGGGGCGGTCGAGAGCGCTCGTCGGCTCGGTAGACAGCGTCTCGCGACGCTCCGACGGCGGTGCAGCCTCCTCGGGCTGGGATTCGGGCTGGGATTTGCGGCGGCTCACGCGCGGCTCCAGGCGGGAACCCCAAGGTAGCAGAGGGCGCGCGGCCGCCGGCTCGCCCTCTGCTCCGGGATCAGGCCTTCTTCCAACTCTGGAGCAGCTCCAGCAGCAGTCGCACGCCCACGCCGGTGGCTCCGGCGGGCTGGTAGGGGCCGGTCTTCTCGGTCCAGCCCGTGCCGGCGATGTCCAGATGCGCCCAGGGCGTGTCGCCCACGAAGTGGGAGAGGAATGCGGCGGCCGTGCCGGCTCCGGCCTCGCGTCCGCCGGCATTCTTCAGGTCGCCGGCCCGGCTCTTGATGGCCTGCTTGTGGCCGTCCCACAGCGGCATGGGCCAGGCGCGCTCGCCCGACGCCTCGCCAGCCCGGCGCACGCGTTCCACCAGCGCATCGTCGTTGCCGAACAGGCCCGAGCACCAGCTCCCCAGCGCGATCACGCAGGCGCCGGTCAGCGTGGCCAGATCGACGATCGCGTCGGGCTCGAACTCCGTGTTGGCGAAGTGCAGGGCATCGGCCAGCACCACGCGGCCCTCGGCATCGGTATTGACGATCTCGACGCTCTTGCCCGCCATGGTGCGCACCAGGTCGCCGGGTCGGTAGGCCGTGCCACTGGGCATGTTCTCGGCGGCGCCCAGGATGCCCACCACATGCAGGGGCAGCTTCAACAGCGCCACCGCGCGCATCGCGCCCACCACGGCGGCGGCCCCGGACATGTCGTGTTTCATGTCGCCCATGCCGGCGGCGGGCTTGATGGAGATGCCGCCGGAGTCGAAGGTGACGCCCTTGCCCACCAGGCAAATCGTGGGGCGTCCCCGGCTGGCTCCCGCCGCGCGTCGTTTGCCGTGCTCCATCACCACCAGGCGCGGGGCGTTGGCGCTGCCGCCGCCCACGGCGAGAATGCCGCCCATGTTGCGGCGTTTCAGCTCTGCCGGGCCCATCACCCGGCAGCGCAGGCCCACTTCCTTGGCGGTGCGCTGGGCGCGCTTTGCCAGCTCCGCCGGCGGCAGTGCGTTGCCCGGCTGGTTGGAGAGCTCGCGGGCCAGGTTCTGGGACTCGGCCAGGACCGTTCCCTCGTCTGCGCCGCGTCGCGCGCTGCGCGCGTCCGGCGTGCGCTCGTAGAGGAATGTGATCTGGCGCACGCCCCGCCCGGCGTCGGGCTTCGCCTCCTGCCAGCCCTCGAAGCGGTAGCTCGCCAGGACGGCGCCCTCGGTCAGGGCGCGAGCCACGGCGGGCGGACGCAGGCGGCGCGTCGTCGGCGCCAGGAACGCCAGCTCCTCGCCTCGCCGGGTCGCCGTGGCGCGCACGGCGGCGCCTGCGGCCCGCCGCAGGGCATCGGCGTCCAGCTGGGCCTCGCGACCCAGCCCCACCAGAACCACGCGCTTGGCCGCCAGCCCGTCGTCGGGATAGACGGTGAGGGTGTCGCCGGCCTTGCCGCGGAAGTCGCCGGTGCCGAGGACGGCTGCCAGGCGCCCGCCGAGGGCCGCGTCGATCCGGCCCAGCCGCGAGGGCAGCCGCCACTTGTCCCGGTCCAGCTCGAACAGGGGCAGGGCCAGCACGTCCCCGGCTACCCGGGCGGGATCGCCGGTGGTCACCCGAACCTTCATCGCATCTCCTTCACGTTGGCTTTACGTCGGCGCATTTATTGTATCGGCGTTGGGCCTTACCTAGACTCGCAGGACGCGCCACGGGAGGAAACTCGTTGCTCATCGCGGGGTCGGCCATGGGGGGACGACTCGCGGGACTCGATGCACTGGACCTGATCTTTCAGGCCGGGTGGATCGTCCAGGTCGTCCTTCTCATTCTGCTCGGATTCTCGATCGTCTCCTGGTCGCTCATCATCACCAAGTGGCGTGAGCTGCGCCGGGCTAATCAGGATAGCGAGGCGTTCCTGGAGGTCTATCAGGACGGCTCGCTGGATGCCGCCTATGAGGCCGGGCGCGCGTACGATCGCAGCCCGCTCTCGGCGGTGTTCGTAGCGGGCTACGCCGAGCTTCACCGCATGGCCAAGCTGACGGGCACGCGCCCGGGGCAGGACGTTTCCGAAGCGCAGTTCGAGGCGCTCGACCAGCACGTCCGCTGGGCCGCTTCGCGCGAGACACTACGCGTGGAGCGGGGGTTGTCGTTCCTGGCGACCACCGGAAGCTCGGCCCCCTTCATCGGGCTGTTCGGGACGGTGGTGGGCATCATCAACGCCTTCGAAGGGATCGGCCGCGCCGGAAGCGCCAGCCTGGCCGTGGTCGCGCCGGGCATCGCCGAGGCGCTCATCGCCACGGCCGTCGGGCTGCTGGCCGCCATCCCTGCCACGATCTTCTACAACCACTTCATCGGCGAGCTGCGCCAGGTCACGGCCGCACTGGATCTGTTCGTGGCCGACCTGGGCACGGACTTCCGGCGCGTGGCAGGGCAGGGGGAGAGCCAGCCCCGGGCGGCGAGCGGCTGATCCATGGCCGGTCACCACACACCCGTTGGCCGGCCGATGTCGGAGATCAATGTCACGCCCTTCGTGGACGTGATGCTGGTGCTGCTCGTGATCTTCATGGTCACCGCGCCCATGATGCAGTCGGGCATCGATGTGGACCTTCCCGAGACCAAGACGCAGCCCATGCGCATGCGCGACGAGCCCCTGATCCTGAGCGTGAAGAAGGACGGGGCCATCTTCGTCGGAAGGACGGAGGTTCCCGTGGAGGAGCTGGCCGTCAAGCTCGAAGCCATCTTCGAGGGGCGCGACACCAAGGAGCTGTTCCTGCGGGCCGACAAGGAAGCAGCCTACGGCAAGGTCGCCCAGGCGATGGCGGCCGCGCGCGAGGCCGGCGCCAGCAAGCTCGGCATGGTGACGGAGCCGGAGGGCTGATCGCTGCGGTCCGAAGCGCTGCATTGGGCCATGGCCCTTCAGGACGGCCGGCGCCGCGAGATGCGGCGCGTGCTGGTCGTCTCGCTGGGGGCCCATCTGGCGGTCATGGGGCTGTTCGCGTGGAGTCCCCGCCTCTCGAGCCCCAAGACGCTGGCGCTCCAAGGCGTGGTGACCGTGGAGATCCTGGAGGCGCCCGCCGGCGCGGCGCCCGCGGCGGCGCCCAAGCCCCGGGCGCGGCCGGCCAAGAAGACCGTGGTCCTGCCGGACAAGCCCAAGGCGGCCCCGAAGCCGAAGGCCAAGCCCGCTCCCAAGAAGGTGGCGAAGAAGCCGGCGAAGAAGAAGGCGCCGCCGCCGCCCCAGAAGAGCCTGGCCGACGTGATGAAGGAGATGGAGAAGAAGTCGGGGAGTGCGAACGAAGTGGCCGCCGTGTCCCCGCGCGCCGGCGCGCCCGCCGGGGCCGTGGCCGGCGCGGGCGCCGTCTCCGGCAGCGCACGCGGCGTGCGGGTGAGTCCCGAGGTCGCCGGCTGGATGCGTAGTGCGCGCATCCACGTGCGTCAGAACTGGGTCCTGGCGCCGGGCTTCCGCACCCAGGACCTGGAGACCCACGTTTCGGTAACGATCGATTCCGGCGGTCGGGTCCAGGGTGGGCCACGCATCACACGTCGCTCCGGGAATCCGTGGTACGACGACTCGGTGGTGCGCGCCCTGGAGAAGGCCAGCCCGCTTCCGGCGCCGCCCGAGGCCGGCGAGTGGCCGTTCGTGTTCCGGCCGGAGGATTTGATGTGAGGCGCGTGGGGGGGGCGTTGCTCCTGGTGGTTGGGCTGCTGGCCGGCGCGGCGCCGGACGCCGCCGCGCAGCGGCCGGCGGTCGTCGTGACGGACCCGTCGGCGCGTACGTTCAAGGCGGCGATCCAGCGCTTCACGGACCAGCAGGCGGTGCCCGATGCGGGGCGCCTGACGGAGCTGCGCGATCGTATCGGCGACGCCCTGGTGTTCTCCAAGGTCTTCGCGGTGATCGACCCGAAGGCCTTCCTGGGGCCCGACGAGACCGTGGCCCTGGACGGGGTGCCGCCTCCGGTGTGCCCCGACTGGAGCCAGATCGGCGCCGACGCCCTGGTGGAGGGCACCGTCGTCACCGAGCCCCGCGGCATGGCCGTGCAGTTCCACGTCTGGGATGTGGTGCGCTGCCGGCGCCTCAAGCGCAAGCGCTACTTCGGCAATCCCAGCGATGTGGACGTGATCGCACGACGCATCGCGGACGACGTGATCGAGGCGTTTACCGGCCGCCCCGGGATGTCCAGCACGGAAATCGCCTTCGTCTCGGACCGCAGCGGGCGCAAGGAGATCTACGTGATGAGCTCGGACGGCACGGACGTTCGGGGCGCCACGCGGAACCGCTCGATCAACGCCTTCCCCGACTGGTCCCCGAAAGGCAACGAGATCATCTACACCTCGTACCGCCTGGGTGGGCAGCCGACCCTCTTCCTGCTCACCCGGGGGCGCCGGAAGCCGGGGCGTCTGCTGTCCACCCTCGACGATTCGGCGCCCGTGTACCGCGGGACCTTCGACCCCAAGGGGAGCCGCATCGCCTTCGTCATGTCCGTGAACGGCGCGCCGGAGCTGTTCACCTCCCGGCGGGACGGCCGTGGCCGGAAGCGGCTGACGAAGCACCGGGCCATCGACATCTCGCCGGCCTGGTCTCCGGACGGCCGGCGGATGGCCTTCGTCTCGGACCGCTCCGGGGCGCCCCAGCTCTACATTATGGGCTCGGACGGTTCGAACGTCCGTCGACTGACGTACGACGGGGCCTACAATACCAGCCCGGCATGGTCGCCGGACGGCAACTGGATCGCATACGAGTCTCGCGTGGGGGGGCAGTTCGACATCTGGATCATCGATCCGGAGGGAACCAGCGGCAGCCCGCTGGTGACGCACCCCCGGAGCGACGAGGGTCCGACCTGGTCTCCCGACGGCCGCTGGTTGGCGTTCTCGTCCACTCGGCGGGGAAACGCGGACATCTATGCGGTGGGAATCGACGGCAGGAATCTGCGCCGCCTGACGAAGGGCGCGGGAAACAACACGAGCCCCGCTTGGGGGCCGCACCCGGCGGCGCGCTAGGGTGGACGCACGGTAAGGAGGGTCCGTAGCATGAAGTTCGGGAACGCGAAGAGCATGGGGGTGTTGGCGCTGGCCGCAGGTCTGGCGCTGGCGGTCGGCTGCTCGTCCGACGACGGTCCGGAGGGCATGGATGCCGGCGGGGCCGGCGGCGCTGGATACGAAGATATGGGGTCCGGTGTCTCGGGCGGCGACATCGCCGGCCGCAGCGCCGAGGGCACCGAGGCGGCGCGGCGCATGGGCTTGAAGACGATCTACTTCGATTACGACCAGTCGTCGATCCGCGACGACGCACGCCAGGCGTTGCGCAACAACTTCGACATCCTGCGCCAGCGCAATGACGTACGCGTCGAGCTCCAGGGCAACTGCGACGAGCGAGGCAGCTCCGAGTACAACTTCGCCCTGGGTGAGCGGCGCGCGAAGGCCGTGCGGGACTACCTGGTGCAGCTCGGGCTGTCCTCGAACCAGATGACGTCGGTCTCCTTCGGTGAGGAGAACCCGGCGGTCATGGGGCACGCCGAGTCGGCGTTCAGCAAGAACCGCCGCGTGGACTTCGCCGTCCTGCCGTGAGGGCTCTCGGCTTCGCAGTGCTGCTGCTGGCGCTCCCGGCCCTGGGCTGCGCGACCACGTCGGAGCTCCGCCAGCTGGAGAACCGGGTCGCCACGCTTCAGGGCGGGGAGGTGGGCGAGCAGACGCGCACGCAGCTCGCCGATCTGACGGCGCGGGTGGACGCCCTGAACCGGGAGATCGACGAGCTTCGCGGCTCGCTCGAGGTGGCCAACCACCGCGCCGACCAGGCGCTGGAGGAGGCGCGCCGCGCGCGGCAGGATGCCGATTCGGCCGCGCGCGGGGGGGCGGCGCCGGTCGCTGCCTACGCGCCTGAAGGTGGGGCGCCGGTCGCCGCCTACGCGCCCGAAGGCGGGGCGCCGGAGGACGGGGGAGCGCCCCCGCCGGCGGCTCCGGGGGGCACGCAGCCGGAGATCGAGAACAGCCCGGGCGCGCTCTCGGCATCGTCGGCGGAGATGGTGCAGTACCGCCAGGCGTACGGCGCGTGGCGGCGCGGCGAGGTCCAGGCCTGTATTGAAGGCTTCCGGGAGTTCTTGCAGAATTACAGCACTTCGCCCTATGCGGACGATGCGCTGTACTGGATGGCCGACTGCTACTACAAGCAGGGGGACCAGGAGAAGGCGATCCTCCGCTTTGCCAAGGTGGTCGAGATGTATCCCACCGGCAACAAGGCCCCGGATGCGCTCTATCGGCAAGGTGAAGTTCTGCTGAATCTCGGGCCGAGCTACTCAAATGCGGCCCGGGATGTTTTCCAACGGGTGCTGGCGGAGTACCCTGAGTCGCCGCGGGCGGATGAGGCCCAACGACAGCTCGAACGGCTCAGCGCGGGATAGCGCGGAGCGCAGGATGCTTGGAGTGAGACGTTGAGAAAGCGTGATCAGGAGCGATTCCGGAAGATCCTCGTTCAGCAGCGCGACGCGCTGCTGGGCAACGCGCAACGCGCAATGGGCGGGGACTTGAATCTGGACCCGGACGACCTCCCGGACGAGATCGATACCGCGTCGTCCGACCAGGGGCTTGCCTTCATCGGTCGGCTTCGCGAGCGCGAGCGCGGCTTGATGAACAAGATCATGGGCGCACTCGAGAAGATCGAGGACGGCGTCTACGGTGCCTGCGAGGCGTGTGGCGAGGACATCGGGACCAAGCGGCTGGAGGCACGCCCCGTGGCCGAGCTGTGCATCGACTGCAAGGCCCAGCAGGAGAAGCTCGAACGCGGGATGGGCTGAGCGCCCAGTTCGTGTGATGGCGCCCCCCGCGCTCGTACTCGGAATCGAAAGTTCGTGTGACGAGCTGGCCGCCGCGGTGGTGCGAGACGGCTCCGAGATCCTGGCGAGCTGCGTCCGCGAGCAGGTGGACGTGCACGCGCCCTACGGCGGAGTCGTCCCGGAGCTGGCCTCGCGGGACCACCTGCGCGGTGTGTCGGCCGTTGCCGAGGCGGCGCTTGCGCAGGCAGGCGTGACGCAGGACTCGCTCTCGGCCGTAGCGGCGACCGCCGGTCCGGGCCTGGTCGGCTCCCTGCTGGTGGGGCTGTCCTTCGGCAAGGCGCTGGCCTTCCGCTTGGGCGTCCCGTTCGTGGGCGTTCACCATCTGGAGGGCCACCTGATCTCCGCGGAGCTGGCCGACGCACGGCTCGTGCCTCCCTACGTGGGTCTCGTGGTGTCCGGGGGGCACACCGCCCTGTATCGCATCGACTCTCGCGCTGCGCGGGCGGTTCTCCTGGGCCAGACGCGCGACGACGCGGTGGGCGAAGCCTTCGACAAGGTGGCCAAGCTGTTGGGCCTGCCGTATCCGGGCGGGCCGGCGCTCTCGGGCGTGGCCGGCGCCGGGGACCCGGCCGCCGTGGCGTTCCCGCGGCCGCTCGCCGGCCAGGCGGGCTACGACTTCTCCTACAGCGGCCTGAAGACGGCCGTGCTGCTCGAAGTGGAACGCCGGCGGCCGCTCAGCGATCAGGACGTGGCCGACCTGGCCGCCTCCTTCGAAGCCGCCGCGACCGACGTACTGGTGGCGCGCGCGCGGCGCGCGTTGCGCGCCGAAGGGATCGGCCGGCTGGCCGTCGTGGGCGGCGTGGCCGCCAATCGCCGGCTGCGCGAGAGCATGGCGGAGGCCGCGAAGGCCGATGGCTTCCTGGCGATCTTCCCGCCGCACGAGTTCTGCACCGACAATGCCGTCATGGTGGCTGCCGCCGGGGCGCGCATGCTCGAGTCGGGCGTTCGGCACGGTCTGGATCTGGAGGCTTTCTCGCGACGTCCGCTCGGCTCCGCGGTCGCGGAGCCCGCTCGGTGAGCGGAACGCAGGTTCGCGCGCTGCTGGAGCGCCATGGCCTGCGACCGCGCCGCGACCTGGGACAGAACTTCCTCGTCGACGACCACCTCGCGGCACGCCTGGCCGAGCGGGCCGGCGTCGGTTCCGGCGATGCGGTCATCGAGATCGGCGCCGGTCTGGGCGTGCTGACGCGGGCGCTGGCGGCGCGCGCGCGCCGGGTGGTGGCGCTGGAGGTCGATTCCGGGCTGGTGCGGTTGCTGAAGGCCGAAGGCGACCTGCCGGCCCACGTGGAGCTCCGGCACGCCGACGCGCTGCAGGTGGATCTGGCCGATCTGGCCCGGGAGCTGGGGGACCGGGTGCGGGTGGTGGCGAACCTTCCCTACTCGGTGTCGTCGCCGCTGCTGCGGGCGCTGCTCGCGGCGCGGGGGCTGCTGCTGGACTGGTCGGTGCTGGTCCAGCGCGAGGTGGCGGCGCGCATCGCCGCGTGCCCCGGCGGCAAGGACTATGGGTCGCTGGCCGTGCTGCACGCCCTGACCACCCGCGTGGAACGAACCGGCGATCTGAAGCCGGGCTGCTTCCATCCTCGCCCGCGGGTGATGTCGACCACCTTGCGCATCACCCCCCGCGCGGACTCCGCCGTGCGGCTGGACGCCGGCGGCGACGAGCTGGAGGCCGTGGAGCAGGTGGCGCGCGCGGCCTTCGGCACCCGTCGCAAGACCCTGGCCAACTCCCTGCGCGGCAGCCCGAGGCTGGCCTGCCGCGACGTCGAGAGGTGGATCGCCGACGCAGGGCTCGATCCGGGCGCGCGAGCCGAGGCGATCGCCCCCGAAGGCTTCCTGGCCCTGGCGCGCAGCCGGAGCGCCGCATGACGCCTCAAGAGATGCGCGATGCCCTGGCCGAGCTGGCCCGCGAGGCCGGGCTCGACGTGCGTGTCGCCACCGGGCCCCGCGACGTGGAGCCCGTCATTCCGGTCCAGAGCGGCGTGTGCCGGGTGCGGGACAAGCTCTGGGTGATCCTGGCGGCCGGCGACAGCTTCGAGGACCACATCCAGACCCTCGTGGATGCCTTGCGCGCCCACGCCGGAGCGGCGCTGGAGTCGCGCTACCTGCCGCCTGCGGTCCGAGCCCGGCTGGACGGGACCGGCTGAGATCGGCCCTTGACCCTCGAAACGACGGCCTCTAGCCTCTCTGTCGTGAGGGGAATCGCACGGTGCGATCCCCATCGCAAAACACCTCGGGTGGCCCTCGCCGAAGGGCTCCGGGAAACAGAGGAACGTCGCCTCACCTCAGCCCGAAGACTGCTTGGATCCGCTGCGGCGGACCGAGACGGGGGCGAAGCAAGGTGAACCGACGTGCAGGAGCGGGCCCGCCCGCCAGTTCGGGCGACCCCCCAGGCCGTCGATGATCCGCGCCTCCGGTTTACCGGATGGCGCGTTTTTTTGTTTCCGGAGACGCGACGCGAATGGCACCCCGGGATCGCCGGGAGAGCCGCCATGTCGACCGTGAGCGCCGCAACCCGAGAGCATCGGACCACGATCCGTTCGCTGGCGCGCAAGAAGCGCCGCGGCGAGCGCATCTCGATGCTCACCGCGTATGACTGCACCTTCGCCCGAATCTTCGATGCTGCAGGGATCGACGTCCTGCTGGTGGGCGACTCCCTGGGCAACGTGGTCCAGGGGCGCGACACGACCCTGCCGGTCACGCTGGACGAGACCGTCTACCACACTCGCATGGTGGCGCGCGGGGCGGCTCGCGCGCTGGTGGTGGCCGACATGCCCTTCGGCTCCTACCAGGTCAGCGCCGAGGATGCCGTTCGTGCCGCGGTGCGCCTGGTCAAGGAGGGCGGTGCCCACGCAGTCAAGCTCGAGGGCGGACAAGGCGTGCGCGAGGCCATCGAGCGCATTTGTGCGGCGGGCATCCCGGTCATGGGTCACGTCGGACTCACGCCCCAGTCGATCCACCAGATGGGCGGCTTCCGGGTGCAGGGGCGAGGCGAGGAGGGGCGCAAGCGCGTCCTGGCCGACGCGCGGTCGGTGGAGCAGGCGGGCGCCTTCTCCGTGGTGCTGGAAGGCATGCCGGCGCCGCTGGCGGCGGAGCTGACGGCGTCGCTGCGGATTCCCAGCATCGGCATCGGAGCCGGCGTCGACTGCGACGGTCAGGTGCTGGTGATGCACGACATGCTCGGCCTCAGCGACTGGACGCCGAGCTTCGTCAAGCAGTACGCCAACCTGGGTGCGCTGGCTTCGAAGGCGGCTCGAGCCTTCGCCGAAGAAGTGGCCGAGGCCAAGTTCCCCGCCGACGAGCACACGTATCGCTAGCCATGCAGGTCGTCGACGAGACACGGCGGTTGCAGGAGCGAGCCGATCAGGTGCGCGCGGCCGGGCGGCGCATCGCCCTGGTGCCCACCATGGGTGCGCTGCACGCGGGGCATCTGGCCCTGGTGGACGCGGCGCGCGCCAAGGCCGACGAGGTGTGGGTCACGATCTTCGTGAATCCCACCCAGTTCGGGCCGAACGAGGACCTGGAGCGCTACCCGCGGCCTCGGGAGGCCGATCTGGCTGCCTGCCGCGGGCGGGGCGTGGATCTGGTCTTCGCGCCTCGCGAGCCCGGGTTCTACGACCCCGGCCACCAGACCTGGGTCCAGGTCTCGGACCTGACCCTGCCGCTCTGTGGCCAGGGCCGTCCCGGCCACTTCCGGGGCGTCACTACCGTGGTGACCAAGCTCTTCCTGGCCGCCAAGCCCCACGTGGCCGTGTTCGGCGAGAAGGACTTCCAGCAGCTTGCGGTGCTGCGCCGCATGGCGCGCGACCTGAACTTCGACGTGGAGGTGGTGGGAGCCCCCATCGTGCGTGAGGGCGACGGCGTGGCGCTCTCCAGCCGCAACCGTCACTTGACTCTCGAGGCCCGCAGCCAGGCGCGTGTGCTGGTCGGCTCCCTGGAGGTGGCCGAGCGGGCGGTTCGCGGGGGCGTGTGCGGCAGCTCCGAGATCCTGGCCCGCGTGCGCGCGGAGCTGGCTCGGGCGCCGCTGGCCTGCGTCGAGTACGCCGAGTTGCGCGACCCCGACTCCCTGGAGACGTGTCCGGAAACCCTCTCCGGTCCCGCCCTTCTGGCCCTGGCCGTCGACTTCCCGTCCGCCGAGGGCGGGGAGGGTGCCCGGGTTCGCTTGATCGACAACCGTGTGCTGTATCCGCACCCCCACCGGCAGGAGCCCCCCCGATGATCCGCAAGATGCTCAAGTCGAAGATCCACCGCGCGACGGTCACCGAGGCCAACATCGAGTACGAGGGCTCCGTGACCATCGACTCGGACCTGCTGCGCGCCGCCGACATCCTCCCGTACGAGGAGGTGGACATCTGGGACTGCACCAACGGCGCTCGCATCTCCACCTACGCGATCGAAGGCGAGCCGGGGTCGCGAGAGATCTGCGTCAACGGCGCCGCGGCTCACCGGATCAAGCCCGGCGATACCGTGATCATCGCGAGCTGGGCGCAGGTGCCCGAGGAGCGCGTGCGCGACTGGGAGGGCATCCGCGTCTTCGTGGACGCCCGCAACCGCATGCGCGACTGAGGCGCCGCCGACGAGCAGCGCTCCGAAATAGGAAACGCCCCGTCGCGTCCAGCGCGACGGGGCGTTTCGGGCTCAGCTCAGCATTACGAGCTCAGTGCGTGCGGCGCCGGCCGAAGACGGCCAGGCCCGCCAATGCGGCGCCCAGGAGAACCGCCGTCGCCGGCTCGGGCACCGGCGGGAACTCCTGCTCGATCTCCAGGTTGTCGATGGCGCCGGAGGCGATGAAGGTCACGGTCACCTTCTCGATCCCGGTGAAGCCCAGATCCTGGATGCTGATGGGCGAGATTTCGTTGGCGGTGTTGTTGCCCAGGTCGGCTGCGCCCACCAGCATCGTCCACGAGAACATGGTGCTGCCACCGGCCGAGTCGTGGAAGGTGAGGCCGCCGCTCGACTCGCCCGCGTCGACGTCGAGCATGTCCAGCCCGAAGCTGAAGACGGGCACCGCGAAGATGATGTCGATGGTGCCGCCGCCGCCCTCGTCGTCGGGGTCGTTGCAGATGCCGTCGGCGTCGCAACCGGTGGAGTTCTCCTGGATCATCAGCGCCAGGTTGAAGACCGTGTCGGTGGGCAGGTTGCCGCCGGCCCAGGCTCCCGGGTTGTTGTCGGGGCCGGTGCCGAAGCGCAGCAGGTCGCCGTCGTTGGGGTCGCTCTGCTGCTCGGTGTCGAACAACACGCCCCGGTCGGGCCCGCCGCCGTTGTTGTTGATGGTGAAGGTCACGCCGCTCACCGCGCCTGAGGGGTTGGCGATCTGCGTGCCGTGCTGGTTGCCCCCGCCGTCGAAATCGAGGGTCAGGGCGTCCGCCTCGAGCCCGAAGCCGAGCGCAGCGGCCAGGGCGAGAGCGGTGGAGAAGACATAGCTGCGTAGCATGGGAACCCCGCGGGGACCCACTTCCCAGGACGCCCCGCGCGCAGTCGCGCGCGACACGCTGTCTTCTTAGTGGGCCGGACCCCCCTCTACGTGACGCGATTCCCCGCCATACCGGCTAGTTTTCCTCCCCATGGGGGAACCCGAAGCCGTCAAGGTGATCTGCACCAACCGCAAGGCGCGCCATCTCTACGAGATCCTGGATACCGTGGAGGCCGGGCTGGCCCTGTTGGGGCCGGAGGTGAAGTCGCTGCGGGCGGGGCGGGCCAGTATGGGCGACGCCTATGCGCGCATCCGGGGCGGCGAGGCCTGGCTGGTCGGGCTCCACATCAGCCCCTACGAGCAGGCCGGGCGCGAGAACCCCGACCCCATCCGCGACCGCAAGCTGCTGCTCCATCGTCGGGAGATCGCGCGCCTGGGGAGCAAGGTGGCCGAGCGCGGCTTCACGCTGGTGCCGCTGCGCATGTACTTCAAGGACGGCCGGGCCAAGGTGGAGCTGGCTCTCGGGCGCGGCAAGCGGAGCTACGACAAGCGCGAGGCGATCCGCCGCCGCGAGGAAGATCGTTCCCTGCGGCGGGTGATGCGCCGCGGGCGTGACCGGTGAGATCCTGGGGGCTGCGGCTTGCCACGGGCGCTGCGCTGCTGGTCGCGTGCGCGTGCAGCCAGGGCCGCGCACCCTCCCGTACCGTCTACACCCCCAGCCGCTTCGACTACTACGCCTTCCGGGGCGCCTTCGACGGCCTGGTGGAGCCCAACTACCTGCCGTTCATGGCTCACCCGATCGTCCTGGACGGCGACCGCTACGCATTGGTCTTCTGCCGCTGGGATCGTGAGCGCTTTCCCCTGGCCGTTCACGTCTCGGTCCCGGCCATCCCGGACGGGCTGCAGGACGAGTTCGATCCGATCGCGCCGGCCGCGTACCGGGCCGCGGTGGAGTTCGCGCTGGACGCCTGGGAGCGCAATCTCGAGGGGCTGGTTCGCTTCCAGCTCGTCGAGCGCGAGAGCCGGGCCGATCTTCGCATCCAGCTGCTCGCCGAGCGCGCGCCGCGTCCGGAGCCGTCCGTGGAAGTGCTCGGGCGCATCTCCATGGATGGCGCCTGTCGACTCGGCGACGAGTTGGATTCGGACCGCTTCGAGGCCTCCTTCGAGGCCCACTCGCTGCTCATCTACCTGGCGGACGCGCACGGTCTGCTGAACCCGGACCAGGTGGGGACGGTAGCCCTGCACGAGGTGGGCCACGCGCTGGGCATGCGCGGACACAGCCCGATTCGCGCCGACGTGATGTATCCCATGGCGCGCGACAATCCGCTGGTGCGCGGACCGTCGGACCTGGACGTGAACTCGTTCGTGTCCCTCTACGGCATTCCCAGTGGAACCGTCTACCTGCGCACGGCGCCCGGCGAGGAGCCGGAGCGGCGCACGCGACCCCCGTCGGGCCCGCCCTTGCTGGCGGCGGCGCCTCATGTGGACGCGCGCTTCGGCTACCAGCTGCGCCTCCCGCTGGGCTGGCAGAGGCTCGAGACCGAACGGGGCATGATCGCCGCGGACGGGCTCGCCTGGGACTATGCCGCCACGTTCCAGGTGATCGTTCGCGGCTACGCCACCGTGCAGGAGTACCTGGATCGCCACGAAGCCGCCCACGTGGGTTCCGGCCGGCTGGTCGAGGACTCGGTCCTGCGCATGGCGGGACGCCCGGCGCGGCGTCTGCTGGTGGCAGGCAGGGCCGGGCCGATGATGGAGGAGCTCACCTTCATCCAGGTGGGCGACGGGCGCGTGGTGGTGGTGATCGCCGACTGCGCCCTGCGCAGCTACGCGGCGTACCGGCCCTGGTTCTCCGCGGTGCTGGGGAGCCTGGAGATCCGCAGTCTGGCGGGGCGCTTCGGCCCCCCTCGTGCCGGAACCCCTTGACGGATGGGGCGGCCTGGCGATAAATGCCGTGAGAGGGGAGTACCCGTGCGCGTTCTTCTTCTGCTGTTGGGGCTCGTGGCGGCCTTCCTGGGCGTCATTTCCATCGCCAGCGAAACCGGTGGCGAGGTCGTGCTGGTGACCACCCGGGACGCCGACGGCCGCGAGTACGAAACCTCGCTTTGGATCGTCGACGATCGCGGCAGCCCGTACCTGCGCGCCGGGGACAAGGACAGCGCCTGGTGCCAGCGGCTGGTGGCCCGGCCGGTCATCAAGATGGTCCGGAACGGCATCCTCGGCCACTACCGTGCGGTTCCCGACCCCAACCTCACCCTCGAGATCGAGCAGCTGATGGCGCGCGACTACGGCTGGGCGGACCGCCTGATCTCGGTGATCCGCGATCCCAGCAAGAGCGTGGCGATTCGCCTGGAGCGGGTAACCGAGCGGGACTACTGAGTCTCAGGCGGCCGGTGCGGCGCCGACGGCCTCCAGCGCGTCGAGCACCTGGCCGACTTCGATGGCCCGCATGCAGCGGTGCTCGACGTCGCCGCCGCCGCAGGCTTCGCAGGCCTGCGGCTTCCACAGGATCCGTCGTCGTTCCTGCGGAGCCAACGGTCCGTGGAGAAAGGGGCTGGTGGGGCCGAAGATCGAGACCAGCCGGCCGCCGACGGCGGCGGCCAGGTGGCCCGGGCCGGTGTCCGAGACGGCCAGCCCGCGGATCTGGGCGTAGATCCCGCCGAGCTCGAGGATCGGCATCTGGCCCGCAAGCGACACCGCGGCCGGGCCGATCGCCAGGGCGGCATCGGCGCAGACCGCCGCTTCGCCCCCGCTGCCGGTCAAGATCGGCCGCAGCCCGCGCTGGGCCAGGGCGCGTCCCAACTCGATCCAGCGTTCCAGCGGCCAGAGCTTGGGCGAGGCCGGCGCCTCGCCGCGCGGCAGCCAGCCACGGCGCCGCACCAGGCGGTTCACGCCCGGATGGAGCGCGACGCTGGCGGCCGGGTCGAGGCCCTCCGCAGCCAAGCGGGCGCGTGCCCTGCGCAGCCGCAGTCCGGGGATCGCCAGGGTGGGCATCACGCGGCCCGGCGCCGCGCACCCGCAGACTCGGGCTGCCAGCGCCGCGCGCAGGTGCGCGGTGTGCAGCCGGCGTCGCTCGACTTCCGGCAGATCCCGGACCGAATCCACGCGAGCCTCGCGGAAGTGGCGCACCAGCGCGCGCCCGTCGTGGCCCTCGCGAAACAGCACCAGGCGATCGGGTGGCTGGCTGCCCCACTGGCGCAGGAAGCGCCGCCAGTGCAGGAAACGTGTGACGCTGTTGCCGTCGCGCTCCACGCAGAAGAGCCGGTCCACGGCCGGGTGTCCTTCCAGCAGCCCTCCGGCGTAGCGGCTGGTCACGAAGCCGATTTCCGCGGACGGATGGTGGGCTCGCACCAGCTCCAGGGCGGGCAAGGTGAAGAGCAGGTCCCCCAGGCGGTCCAGGCTGGCCAGCAGGATCCGCGGCTGGGAGCCGGCGTCAGGGGGCATCGCGGTCGCGACGCAGCCCTGCGGCGTCGAAGGATCCCTTGCGGATGTTGACGAAGACCAGCTCCGGCACCGAGAAGAGCATGCCCTTGCCGGCCCGCTCCAGGCGCCGGCCGCGGTCGAAGGGCGCCGTCAGCAGGCCCAGCGCGGCGTCGCCCGCGGACCAGGCCAGGTTCAGCGCGCCGTAGAGCGGTCGCGGCCAGAACACGTCGTCGGTGAAGAGCAGGAAGCTTCCGTCGGCGTCGCGACGGCGGTAGAGCTGCGAAGACAGCGTGTTGGACTCGCGGGCATAGAGGCGCAGGCCGCCCTCCTTACCCCGCAACGCGCTGAGCTCGCGCTCGCGTCGGCCGGGGAGCCGCTCTACGCGTTCGACGGTCAGGCGCTCGCCGACCCGGCCGAAGTAGACCAAGGGCCAGAAGGCCAGCGTTCCGTCGGGGTCGACGCGCCCACCGAGGGTCTGCTCCAGCGGCTCGGGCCCGCCGAACGCGTCGTCCAGGGTGTGCGCCAGGGCGGTCACGCAGTTCGCGGTGAACAGGCCGTAGCGGCGCTCTTCTCCTCG
>CAMYOO010000043.1 GCA_947260035.1 uncultured delta proteobacterium | reverse complement strand
AGGCGCAGGATGTTCGGGTCGAGGACCTGGAGCGGATCTTCGGCGGCGCGTCGCGGGAGACCTTCCGCTTCACGCTGGTCTGGAGCGTCGAGGGAGAGACCCGGTCACGGCCGCTGATCCTGCGCCGCGATCCACCGGGAAGCCTGATCGACACCGAGCGCGCCGTGGAGTTCGGGGCCTACCGGGCCTTTCATGGCACGGGCGTGCCGGTTCCGGAGCCCTTGTGGCTGGAGGAAGACGCGCGCTGGCTCGACTACCCGTTCTTCGTCATGGAGCAGCTCACCGGGTTGGAAGCATCGCCGCAGGTGGTGACCGCGCCGCCGTACTCCGAGCACGCCGACAAGCTGGCGCAGCAGAAGTGGTCGATCCTGGGCGAGATCTCCAAGGCCGATCCGAAGGAGCTGGGCCTCGAGTCCGTGATGCAGCCCGTGGCCGTGGATGCCTGCTGGGAGCGCGAGCTGGCGCACTGGGAGAGCGAGATCGATCGCGCCGAACTCTGTCCGCAACCGGTGATCCGCGCCGCGATTCGCTGGCTGCGTCGGAACCCGCCGCCGCCGGCGCAGAAGCTCTCGGTGGTGCACGCCGACTTCCGTACCGGGAACTTCCTGTGCGACACCGACGGAGTGATCCACGCGATCCTCGACTGGGAGATGGCGCACCTGGGCGACCCGTTGGAGGACCTGGCCTGGGGCCTCAACCCGATCTGGTGCTGGGCGCGGGACGGGCGCGTCGGAGGGCTCGCCACCCGCGAGGATGCCGTCCGCATCTGGGAGGAAGCCAGCGGGCTGCGCGCCGAGCCCGGAGCGCTGCACTGGTGGGAAGTGTTCTCGTGCGTGAAGGGCCAGGCCATCTGGGTCTCGAGCGCGCAGGAGTTCACAGCGGGCAAGAACCAGGATCCGATCCTGGCTCTGTCGGGCTGGCTGATGGGCAACAGCCAGGACCGCGCCGCGCTGCACGCGCTGGGGCATCTGTCGTGAAGCCGGACCCCGGACACTTCCTCAACGTCGTGGCGGCTCACCTGATGACGCGCACGGCGCCGGCGGGCGGGTGGAGGAGAACCGGGCGCTGCGCCGGCTCTTCGCCGACGCGGTTCCCGCCGTGGAGGACGCCGAGTTGCGCGGTCGGCTGGAGGTCGCCGCCACCGGCGCCGACGGGGATCTCAAGGTCTCCGCCCTGGAGGCTTCCAACGCCGCCCTGCGCGGCCTGCTGATCGAGCTGCACGCCCATGTCGAGGAGCTGGAATCGCCCGCGGCCCGTCGCGCCGAGGACGCCATCTGGCGGGAGCTGGCCGCCTCCACCGAGCGGCGCCGCCTGGTCATCGGGCCTTTCTAGCCGCGGGGCGACCCCCATTGGGCCTATACTCCGCGGGCCAGGAGGCACTTCATGCGAATCGCCATTCTCTCCCGCGGGCCTCGTCTTTACAGCACCCGGCGTCTCAAGGAAGCCTGCGAGACGCGCGGGCACCAGGTCAAGATCCTCAATCCGCTGGCATTCGCCATCGACACCGAACGGGGCTGGCCGGATCTCTACTACAAGGGCAAGCCTCTCTCCGGATACGATGCGGTCATTCCCCGCATCGGTGCGTCCATCACGTTGTTCGGAACCGCCGTGGTTCGGCAGTTCGAGCAGATGGGCGTGTTCTGCGTCAACACCTCCCAGGCCATCAGCGTCTCGCGCGACAAGCTGCGCTCGATCCAGATCCTGAGCCGCCATAAGGTAGGCATCCCCCACACCGCGTTCGTGCACGACCTGGACCGCATCGTGCCGACCATCGACCGCATGGGCGGGCCCCCGGTGGTCATCAAGCTGCTCGAGGGTACGCAGGGGGTCGGGGTCATCCTCGCCGACACCGCGAACGTGGCCAAGTCGATCATCGAGGTGCTGCAGAGCGCCGCCAACCAGAACGTGCTCATTCAGGGCTTCGTCAAGGAGAGCCGCGGCCGCGACGTGCGGGCCGTGGTGGTGGGCAACCGCGTGGTAGCCGCCATGCGGCGCGTCGCTCAGGGCGATGAGTTCCGCAGCAACGTGCATCGCGGGGGCCGGGTCGAAGTGGTGGAGCTGGATGAGGAGTACGAGCGCACCGCCCTGCACGCGGCGCAGATCATGGGCCTGCGCGTCGCCGGTGTTGACATGCTCGAGGCCGCCGACGGCCCGATGGTGATGGAGGTCAACTCGTCGCCGGGCCTCGAGGGCATCGAGCGGGCTACCGACGTGGACGTGGCCGGCTGCATCATCCAGCACATCGAAGACGAGGTGCTGTTCCCGGAGATCGACATCCGCCAACGCCTGACACTGCAGAGCGGCTATGGGGTGATGGAGGTGCCGGTGGACGAGCGGTCGGAGCTTGCGGGCAAGACGATCCGGGATACCGGACTTCGTGATCGGGACATCATCGTGCTCACGATCCAACGCGGCAGCGTGACCATCGCAAACCCCAAGGGCAGCCGGGAGCTGCAGTGCGGTGACATCCTGCTCTGCTTCGGCAAGTCCATGACCCTGAAGAGCCTGGCTCCGGACAAGCCCCGGCGGCGTCGTCGCGCCTCGCGTAAACCTGCGCCCGATGCCCCCTCGATCCTGGCCGGCGACGAGCCCGGACCCCAGGAATCCCCGAAGCCTTCGGATGACGGATGACCTCGTCGTCGCCGAGACCCGCGTCGCTCCGGGGACGCGGGTCTCCCTGCAGATCCCCGTTGCGCGCCGCTACACCGCCAATGAGGTCTATCTGCCAGCGCACGTCATCCACGGCAAGCGCGCCGGGCCCGCGCTCTTCGTTTCGGCCGCCGTTCACGGCGACGAGATCAACGGAACCGAGATCATCCGCCGGCTCCTGAAGCTGCCCGAACTAGAGAGCCTGAGTGGCGCGCTGATCGCGATTCCCATCGTGAACGTCTACGGGTTCGCGGCCCAGAAGCGCTATCTTCCGGACCGCCGCGACCTCAACCGATCCTTCCCGGGGTCAGCGTCCGGCTCGTTGGCCGCGCGCTTGGCCCACATCTTCATGACCGAGGTCGTGGCCAGGTCGACCCACGGGATCGACCTTCACACCGGTTCGCTCCACCGCAGCAACCTGCCCCAGATCCGTGCGTGTCTCGACGATCCCGAGACGTTGCGGCTGGCGCACTCCTTCGGTGCGCCCGTCATCATGGACTCGGCGCTTCGCGATGGTTCGCTGCGGGAGGCGGTTCGAAGCCGCAGCCTTCCCATGCTGGTCTACGAAGCCGGCGAGGCGTTGCGCTTCGACGAGGTGTCGATTCGAGCCGGCGTGCACGGGGTGCTCTCGGTGATGCGCGCCCTCGAGATGCTTCCCGCTGCCAAGCCGTCGTCACGGGTGATGGAGCCGTTCGTGGCGCGCGGCAGCACCTGGGTACGCGCACCGTCGAGCGGAATCCTCAGCACCCGGGTGCCCCTTGGGGCCAAGGTGGAGGCCGGCGAAGTCCTCGGCGACGTGTCGGACCCGTTGGGCGACACCGCCGTGAACGTATGCGCGCCCGAAACCGGAGTGGTGATCGGCCGCATCAATCTCCCGCTGGTCAACGAGGGCGATGCGCTCTTCCATATCGCGGTCTTCAAACGAGTGGAAGGGGTCGTCGCGCAGGTGGAGGCCCTGCACGCCGACCTGGTGGACTTCCCGGAGCCGGACTTCAGCTGAGCCCGGTGCGCTTCTTGGACCGCGCCTTCGCCCGCGGCTTTCGCTCGCGGGTCAGCAGGCAGCGATGCGCGACGTCGACCAGGAACGGACCGGACAGGGCCGTTCGTCCCAGCAGCATGCGATGAATCATCTTCTGCCGGTCGACCAGGCTCAGCTCGATCTCCCGCACCACGGGTCCGATGGAGACCGGAACCGTCACGAAGATCCGGTTGGAGTACTCGCCGTTGCTGGAGCGGACGCGGCCGCGCCGGCTGATCCTTGTGCGCACGTGAACGCGACGCTCGCGCTTGCGCCGATGCAGCACGACGTCGAACTCCACTCGCTCTCGCGGCAGTTCCCGCAGGTTCTCCACGTGCAGGGCGCTCGAGCGCGCTCCGGTGTCGACCTTGGCGCGCAGCCGCTTGACCCCCCACTCGGGGATGTCGACGTACTCGTTCCAGCCGATGACAAGCGGGGGCTGCTTCGGCGTGGGGGGCGGCATCGCCGATAGGGTGCCCCGCCGCCCCGCGGTTCACAAGGATGAAGCGGCGCGAAGCGGCAATCGGCCGGGGCCCGGCGTCTCGCCTCGGCGCGAGGCCCGGAGCCTTCCCGAAAGCGCCGTCTCGATCTCCAGAAAGCGCAAGAAGCCCTCCCGGCCCCAGGCGCGCTAGTGCGATGCAGCCGCTGCCGCCTCCACCTGGATCTGGGTCAGCACGGTTGTGGCGAAGCTCAGCGCCAGGAAGAAGCCGCACGTGTCGGTCACCGTTGTGAGCATCGGACCTGAAGCCGGAGCCGGGTCGAAGCCGAGACGACGGATGAACAGGGGCACGGCTCCCCCGATGCAGACCGAGACCAGGTCGACCAGGGCCTGGGCGCCGCTCGTCGCCACCAGCGCCCGGATCCGTTCCCAGAGCGGAAGCTCCGAAGCTTCGCCGGCGTTCGGAGACGAGACAGGTTCGCTCATGAAGAGCCCTCCGCACGACGCGATAGCCCCTCGCCATTCGCGGCTGCGTTCGGAGAAGGCCGAAACCGAACGGCTTCGTCGCGGAACGCGCTTGCCCGGGATTCCCGCGCAAGCTCGCCGGCGAGCCGGAGTGAGAGGATCCGCTTGCGGCCCCCATGGTGCGGACCGATGCCGGGCGGGCCTTCACTCGGCGTTGACCGCGGACTGCTAGCCTGCTGTCTCCGTCAGATACGCCCATGAGCACAGCACCTTCCCCCATACGCCCGGCGGCACGCCGGCGCTTCCTCATCGCCCTTGCCTTCTTGGTCGCGCTGATGGTGGGCGCGCGAGTCGCGCTTCCTCTTGCCGCGAAGCGGGCCATCGGCTGGGCCGGGCAGCGCGCGCTGGGCTTCGAGGCGGGCGCCGCCGACGTGGATCTCCAGCTCTTGCGCGGGCGCGTGACGGTCAACGGCCTGTGGATGCATCCACCTCGTGCGGATGCGGCGCCGACGGGCCGAAGCCTGATCGCTGAGCGCGTCGCACTGGATCTGGCGCTGCGGGAGCTTGTCTCCCGGCAGGTCCGGGTGACCCGGGTCCGCGTCGAGGGTCTGGCCCTCCGCATCGAGCGCGGCGCGGAGGGACGCATCGATCTCCTGCCGGAGGTCGCCGCCGGAAGTGCGACGACGCCCGAGAGCACCGTGGCGCCTGCACCGCCTGCCCAGGCGCCGTCTCCTACGGACGATCCCAGGGCGGTGGACGACGGCGGCTGGCCCATCCGCATCGACGAGATCGCGCTGCGGGCCGCGACCTTGCGCGTGTCCGACGCAGTCGATCGGGCAGAGCTGGCGACTCTGGGCATCGACGAGCTGGACCTGGACGACCTGGTCGTGGCCGCTGGCCCGACGCGACTGGGCCGCCTTGCGCTCCGCGGAGCCACGGTTCGCGCGCAGCGCGCGTTCGCCCTGGCCATGGCGGACTCCGGCGAGACGGACGACGTGCGCGTCGCGGGTGAGCCGCTGGAGGAGTACGGGGCCCAGATCGGGCTCATCTCGGTCGAGGACTTCGCCCTGCACCTGATCGAGGGCGAGCGGAGCCTTGACATGGGCCTGCGATTCCAGGCGGAGGAGGTCGACCTCGGCAAGGGGAAGCGATTCCCGGCGCATCTTGTGGCCGAGGTCGGCGACGGCCGCTTGGAGCTGGAAGGCGAAGCAGGGTTCTCCCCGCCGATGTTCCATGGAAAGGCCGTCGCGAAAGAGCTGCCCGTACCGGAGCTGGCTCTGCTAGCCGGTGTCGATGCGGCCGCCTGGGCCCGGTCGGGGTCCGCGTCGTTCGACGCCACGCTGCGCGCCAACGCCGACGGCGTGGGTTTTCAAGGTCGGACGACCTTGGAGGCGCTGGACTGGGCCGACCCACAGTCCGACGCGTCGCGAGTGGCGTGGAAGCGCCTTTACGCCGGTATCCACGAAGCCAGCATCCCGCTGGGCGATGCCACGCGCGCCGTGTCGCTGCGGCTGGCCCTGCTGCGCGTGGTGGAGCCGCGTATCGCCTACACCCAGGAGTCCGGCGCGCAAGCCGATGCCGCAGAGCTGACCGCCGGCGCGGCGCCCCAGGCGCAGGTCGCTATCGAGCGCGTGGAGATCACGGGCGGTGAGCTCGGGATCACGGATCGCACGGTCACGCCCACCTTTCGGACGCAGGTGCGCGAGCTGGAACTCAGCGCGCTCGAGGTCGATCCGCTGGCTCCCAGCGCAGGCCAGATGGAGCTTGCGGCGCTGCTGAACGGAGGCTCGCGCCTCACAGCGCAGGGCGGTCTTGGCCCCGGCCGCGGAAGCGTCGACGTCCACGTCGAGCGCCTCGCCCTGCCGCCCGTTAACAGCTACGCCCGGGAGATCGGCCTCCAGGTGCAGAGGGGCAGCATCAGCCTCGACTCGAACGTGCAGGTGGACGGCGACCGCTGGGAAGTGGACAGCGACCTCGTCCTGCACCGGCTGCAGCTCGACCGCGAGCAATCGAAGACGTTCCTGGAGAGAATCGATCTGCCGTTCGATCTGGTGATGGCGCTGCTGCGCGATGCCAAGGGCGACGTGAGGCTGCCCGTGCCCCTGGTGTTCGATCGGGAAGGAGCGGAGGCCGGGTTCACGGAGATCCTGATCGGGGCCCTGCGCGGCGCGCTGCTGGCGGCGGCGGGTGCGCCGCTGCGGACGGGCGGCTTCCTGCTCTCGCTGGCCGGCGGCGAGGTCTCGCTGGAGCCGCTGCGCGCTGAGCCGGGCCGCCTGGAGCTTCGCCCCGAGGCCATCGAACGCAGCGCACGCCTGGCCGAGGTGCTCGAGGCGCGGCCGGATCTGGTACTGGGTCTGGCCGGTCGGGTGGGTCCGACCGACCGCGACGCGCTGGCCCGTGCGGTGTTGCTGGAACGGGTGGCCGGCGGAGAAGAGCTACCGCCGTTGCCGGCGGAGCCGCTGGACTTCGCCACCCGCCGGCGGCTGGAAGAGGCGCTGCGTCAACGCGCCGAAGGCCACCACGCCGAGCTCGAGCCGGAGGACGAAGAGCTCCTGGCCCGCGTGCTTCAGGAAGTGGAGGTGCCCGAAGCGCAGCTCGCGACGCTGGCCGCAAGCCGGGCCGAGCGCGCGCGCGAAGTGCTGCTGGCCAGCGGGCGCGTGGAGCCCCGAAGAGTGGTGCTGCGCGGGGCGGCGCCGCCCGGCGATCCGGGAGTCGTGCTCGACATGACCCAGGCGGACGGCGAGCCGCCGGCAGAGGCGCCGCTCCCCTAGAGCATCCCGGACAGCGCCGTCGCGATCCCGAGGAAGCTGAAGAAGCCCGCCACGTCGGTGACCGTGGTCAGGATGATCGACGAGGACTGGGCCGGGTCCTGGCGCAGGGCCGTCAGGATCATCGGGATGGCCGCCCCCGCGAGCCCGGCGAGGGTCATGGAGAGCACCATCGAGATGCCGATCACCAGGCCCAGGCCCACCGACCCGCTCCAGAAGTAGACGGCGACCGACGTGGTCAGCGCCACGGCGACGCCGTTCCCCGCTCCGGCCGCGATCTCCTTGAGCACCACGCGCAGCCACTGGCGCACCCGCACCTCGCGCAGCGCCAGGCCGCGCATGGTCACGGCCAGCGCCTGGGCGCCGGTGTTGCCCGACTGTCCCGCCACCACGGGCAGCAGCACCGCCAGCGCCGTGTAGGTGGCGATGGTCGCCTCGAAGAGCCCCACCACGGAGGCGGCCAGGAATGCGGTCAACAGGTTCACCAGCAGCCAGGGCAGACGCTTGCGCACCGCAAAGAGCGGCGGCGACAGTGCGCGCTCGTCCTTGCTGGCACCGACCATGGTCACGGCGTCGGCCGTGGCCTTTTCCTGCGCGGCGGTGAGCAGCTCGTCCTGGCGCAGGACGCCGAGCACCCGCCCGTCGAAGTCCAATACCGGGAGGCTGGTGATGCGGTGCCGCTCGAGCTCGGCGACGACTTCGTCCTGGGGCGCGGTGGCCGCCACGCTGGGCGTAGGCGTGCGCATGATGGCGTTCAGGCTTGTGTTGCTCGGAGCCAACACTACCTCCTGAAGGCTCACACATCCCAGCAGCCGGTCGTCCGGATCGACCACGAAGACGTCCTGCACGCGGCGGCGGCGGAAGGTCCTCAGCCGCCGCACCACGTCTCGCACCGTGGCGTCGGGGCGGAAGGTGGTGATGCGTGGGTCCATGAGTCCGCCGGCGGAATCGTGCGGGTACTCTGCGAGGGCCCGCAGCTCCTGGGCCAGGCCCTCGTCCACGGTGGCCAGGCAGGCGTCGCGCTCCTGCGGGTCCAGGCGGGACAGCAGGTGGGCGGCGCGGTTGGGCTCCAGCGCGCGCAGCAGCCTGCGCGTCGCCGGATCCCCCAGCGCGGCCAGGATGCGCGCGGCCCGGTCCGGTGTCAGCCGGCGCAGCACGCTGGCGGTTCGCTCCGCGGTCTGGCGCTCGAGGAAGGACACGATCTCCGCCACCGGAGCCTTCTCCAGCACGGTTGCGGCCTCGTCGGCAAAGCGTTCCAGGCCCAGCGTCGCCAGCGCGGCGTGAGCAGTGTTGGTTCTAGCGGCCATCGGTCTGCCCTCCTCCCCGCGCCAGCGGCGCGGACAGCATTTCGAGCACCGCCGAGCCGCCGGTGCGGAACAGATCGCCCAGGGCCCGCGCCGTCTGGGACGGGTCGCTGCTGCGCTGCTGCATCGCATCTTCGAGCTGCCGGAACACGCGGTAGCGGATCGCCCCCAGGTACACGCCGTTGCGATCGACTACCGGAAGCGAGTGCACCTCGCGCCAGGCCGGATGCGAGACGACGGCTACGCGGTCTGCGTTCGCGGGCAGGCGGCGCACCTGCCGCGTCATGAAGGACGCGATCGTGGCCTTGAGCGGCGCCAGCAGGAGTTCGCGCAGGTTGATAACACCCACCAGGTGCTGCTCGCGATCGACGACGTAGAGGTTGTAGCGAGCGGCGTGCGCCGCCTCGCGCACGCGCGCGATGGCTTCCTCCGCGGTCAGGTCCTCGGGCAGGGCCAGCACTTCCGGGTCCATCAACGCGCCGGCCGTGTCCTCGCTGAAGCCCAGCAACGCCTCCAGCGCTCGGGCGCGTCGCACCCCGAGCGCGCCGAGCAGCGGGGCGCGGGTCTCTGCGGGAATCGCGCGCAGGAAGAGCGCCGCCAGGTCCACGGGCAGCTCGCTCACGATCGCAGTGGCCCTCTCGGCGGGGACTCCGGCCAACGCACGGCCGGCCGCGTGCGGCGCCATCTGCGCCAGCATGCCCGCGGCGGCCTTCGCCTCGGCGCTGCCCAGAAGCCCGGCAACGGCGTCCACGTCGAGACGTTCGGCCAGTTGCGCCGCCTCTCGCGGGTGCGCTGCCAGCACCCTCTCCGCCAGCTCCTGTTCCAGTTGCATCGGCACCTCCGCGGGACGCATCCCGGGCCCCAGCCAAGCACGCTAGCCCCCTTCGGCGCAAGGTCGGCGCCAGAAGTGCACCGTCCGGGGTACGCTGGTGTCCGGGCACGGTCGCAGGCCGCGGCCGTACTCGAGGCACAGGAGGAAGCCATGTCCGAGATCTTCGACATCGATGCCTGGCGGCAGGTTCTCGTCAGGTCCCTCGCCGAGCTGGGGGAGACGCTCGCGGCGTTCCTGCCCAAGCTGGTGGCGACGCTGCTCATCGTGGGCGTCGGGTGGCTGGTCTCCCGCCTGGTCGCCGCCGTCACGGAGCGACTCCTGCGCCAGGTGGGGCTCGACCGCGTGGCGGACCACGTGGGCATCTCCGCAACGCTTCAGCGCGCCGGGTTGGCGGCGCCGTGCTCGCGGATCGTGGCGCGGCTGGTCTTCTGGGTGCTGATGCTGACGTTCCTGCTGTCCGCCGTCGAGACACTGGGGCTGACCGCGGTGACCGGGACGATCGACCGTCTGATCGGATTCCTGCCCAACGTGATCGCGGCATCGCTGATCTTCGTGCTGGGACTGCTCCTGGCACGACTGGTGCGCAATCTGGTGAGCTCGGGCGCTGCGGCCGCCGAACTGGACGCGGCCGCTCGCGTAGGCGCGCTCGCCGAGACCGCCGTCGCCGTGGTGGCCGCGACCGTCGCCCTCGAACAGCTCGGCATCGAGACGTCCGTGGTGGTGATGGTGTTGGCTGCGGTGATCGGGACGCTTGCAGTCACCCTGGGCATCGGTCTGGCCCTGGGCGCGCGTCCCATCGTGACCCAGATCCTCGCGGGCCACTTCCTGCGCCAGTCCCTGCCGCCCGGAGGTACGGTCGAGGTGGCGGGTCGCAGTGGAGTCGTCGAACGTGTAGGGAGCGTCGAGACTCTCCTGCGTGACGAAGAACGCGCCTGGAGCATCCCCAACGCGCGCCTGCTGGAGGAGATCGTGCTGCGCTGACCGGTCGGCGGGTTCGCATGCGGCAGGGCACGCGCAGTCACCCGACGGCGGAAATGCCCCATGGGGTGGGTTGTGGAATTCGGATGTATGATGGCGGCCAGGAGGCGGCCATGGACCTGCAGTTCACCCCCGAGCAAGTGGCCTTCCGCGCGGAGATCCGCGCCTGGCTGGCCCAGAACCTGGAGCGCACCTGGACCGAGGAGACTCGCGATCCCGCCCACGACGCGGACTCGCTGGTGGAGCTGCGGCGCGCCTGGCAGCGCAAGCTGCACGAGGCCGGGTACATTGGCCTGGGCTGGCCCGAAGAGTGGGGCGGCCGCGGCGCCGGCGAGGTGGAGCAGGCCATCCTCGAAGCCGAGCTCTACTCCCACGACGCGCCGCTGATCCCCAACTTCCTGGGCATCTCGCTGTTGGGTCCGGCACTGATCCACCACGGCACCGAAGAGCAGCGCCGCCGCTTCATCCCCAAGATGCTCTCGTGCGACGAGATCTGGTGCCAGGGTTTCAGCGAGCCCGGCTCGGGCTCCGACCTGGCGTCGCTGCGCACCCGCGCGGAGCGGGACGGCGACGACTGGCGCATCTACGGTCAAAAAGTCTGGACCACCTTCGGACCCTGGTCCGACTGGATCTTCGTGCTGGCGCGAACCGATCCCGACGATCGCTACGGCGGGATCAGCTTCTTCCTGGTGCCCATCGACCAGCCGGGCGTGGACATGCGTCCGCTCAAGCAGATCACCGGTGAGTCCGAGTTCGGCGAGGTGTTCTTCGACGGCGCCGTTGCCAAGAACGAGCACGTGATCGGCGCGCTGGGCGAGGGCTGGAAGATCGCCATGACCGTGCTGGGCTACGAGCGCGGCGCCGCGGCCCTGCGCTACCCGGCCGAGTTCGGACGCCAGATCGAGGGCCTGACCGCCGTCGTGTCCGAGCGCGGCGATCTGGAGAGCGACGACGTGCGCGAGAAGCTGGGGCGCTTGATCGTGGAGAACGAGGTCATGCAGGCCAACGGACTGCGCACCCTGGCCAACCTGGAGGCGGGCTTGCCGCCCGGCCCGGAGTCCTCCATCGAGAAGATCTTCTGGTCCGAGTTCCACCAGCGCCTCACCGACACGGCGCTGGATCTGCTGGGGCCGCAGGGCCAGCTGGCGACGGGCTCGCCGCAGGCGCTGCCCGGGGTGGACTGGTCCTACCAGTACCTGTGGTCGCGCGCCGGCACCATCTACTCCGGCAGCTCGGAGATCCAGCGAAACATCATCGCCAAGCGCGCCCTGCGCATGCCCACGAGCTAGGGAGAGGCCCATGCGATTCGAGCTCGACGAAGACCGCGCCCTGCTCAAGTCCTCCACCCGGGAGCTCCTGGAGAAGGAGGCCGCCCTGGCGGACACCCGCGCCATCATGGAGGAGACGCCCGAGGGCTACTCGAAGGCGCTCTACGCCCAGCTCGGCGAGCTGGGCTACGCGGCGCTGCTGCTGCCCGAGGACCAAGGCGGCATGGGTGCGGTGGCCTTCGCCGCCGTGCTGGAGGAGATGGGCCGCGTTGCCCTGCCTGGACCGTTCCTGGACCTGGCGCTGGCGGCGCGGGTGCTGGCCGGCTGCGACGGAGCCGAAGCGGAGGCCTGGCGGCAGCGCGCGGCGGCGGGCGAGGCGCTGGTGGTGCTGGCGCGGAACGAGGACTCCGGCTGCGCCGATCCCGGCGAGCCGGCGGCGCGTTGCAGCGACGGCCACGTGAGCGGGACCAAGACGTTCGTGCCCTTCGGCGCCCACTCCGACGCGCTGCTGGTGGAGACCCGCGACGGGCTGGCCCTGGTCGAGCGGCCCGGCGCCGGCTGGAACGCCACGCCCCTGGAGACCCTGGACCACGCCCAGCGCTTCGCGGAGATCGAGCTGGACGGCCCCGGCGTGCTGGTGGCGGACGCGGCGCGGTCCGCTGAGCTGCTGGCCGAGGCCGGCCGGCTGGGAGCCCTGGGCGCGTCGGCGCTGCTGCTGGGACTGATGGAGCGCGCCCAGGAGATGACCCTCGCGTACACCACGGAGCGTCAGGCCTTCGGCGTGCCGATCGGATCGTTCCAGACGCTGCAGCACCGCTGCGCGGACATGATGCTCCAGACCGAGAGCACCCGTTCCGCGGTGTACCGCGGCGCCTGGGCGCAGGAGTGCCGGCCCGAGGAGGCGGCCTACCTGGTGGCGGTGGCCAAGGCGTGGGCCGGGCCGGCGGGCCGCTTCGTCTGCGGCCAGGCCATCCAGCTCTTCGGCGGCGTCGGCTTCACCTGGGAGTACGACCCCCACATCTACCTGAAGCGAGTAAAGACCCTGGAACAATTCCACGGCTCCACCCGCACCCAAACCCAAGCCGCCCTGGACCTGGCCGGCAACTAAGGGGACAGTCCCTTTAGTTGCAGCGATCGGCGTGGGTGGTTCGCCGCCTGAGCATCTGCAACTAAAGGGACTGTCCCTTTAGTTGCTGTCCCCTTAGTTGCCCTCTCGGTTTCCGAGTTTGAGGAGTTGGACTTTTTCCAGGGTAGCGATGCCGTCGCGGAAGGCTTCTTCTACGTGGGGCAGGAAGGCGGCGATCTTGTCGGCGGCGTCGACGATCTCGATGACTACGGGCAGGTCGCTGGAGAGGCGGAGGATCGACGCCTTGTGCACGGTGCTGTTGGCGCCGTAGCCCTCCATGCCGCGCAGCACGGTGGCGCCGGACAGGCCCTCTTCGCGCGCCTTGCGCACGATCCACTCGTACACGGGCAAGTGCTCGTGGCGATCCCTCTCGCCGACGAAGATGCGCAGAAGCTGTCCTTCGCGAGTCTGCATGGCGTCTCCTCTGCGCGCTCTAGCGCGTGCTCCCGATGCCGTACCCAAGCCAGACGGCGGCCAGCCCGAGGCCCACGCTGAGCAGGACGTTGGCTGCTGCCGGTAGCGCGGCGCCGCTGCGCAGCAGGCCGAGGGTTTCGTAGCCGAAGGTGGAGAAGGTCGTGAATCCGCCCAGCACCCCGACCAGGATCAGCAGCCGCGCCTCCGGTCCCAGGACGCCGCGCGCGTCGGCCAACCCGCTCAGCAGGCCGATGACCAGGCAACCGAGCGCGTTCACCGCCAGGGTTCCGTAGGGGAAGCCGCCCTCGGGATCGATGCGTTGGGCCCAGCCGCTGACCAGGAAGCGCAGGACGGAGCCCACGAAGCCTCCGGCGCCGACCAGGAGCAACGGCTGCAAGGCCTGGAGGTTCACGCCCGGGAGGCTACCACGCCGGCGCGTCACCTCGGGTGGCCTTCGGACATCGAAGCCGGGCAGCTACGTTGGGGCTGGAGGGAGACGATGCGACGAGCAAATGGGCTGGCGGCGCTGGCCGGCGCGGGCGCGCTGGGCGTCCTGCTTCTGGGCGGGTCGCCCGGGCTCTCCGGAGCCGAGGACCCGAAGCCCGAGGGTGCGCGCCTGGCGACGTTCGCAGGTGGCTGCTTCTGGTGCATGGAACCGCCCTTCGAGAAGCTCGACGGCGTGAGCTCCGTGGTCTCCGGCTACAGCGGCGGCAAGGAAGAGAACCCCACCTACGAGCAGGTCTCCGGCGGCGCCACCGGGCACACCGAGGCCGTCCAGATCACCTACGACCCGGCGAAGATCTCCTACGGCGAGCTGCTGGCCGTGTTCTGGCGGCAGGTGGATCCCACCGACCCGGACGGCCAGTTCGTCGACCGCGGTGCGCAGTACCGGTCGGCCATCTTCTGGCACGACGAGGAGCAGCGCCACCTGGCCGGGCTCTCCCGGGAGAAGCTGGAGCAGAGCGGTCGCTACGGTGACCAGCCGATCGTGACCGAGATCGAGCGTTTCCGGCGCTTCTGGCCCGCCGAGGACTACCACCAGGACTACTACAAGCGAAGTTCGCTCCGCTACAAGTTCTACCGCTACCGCTCGGGTCGCGATCAGTATCTGGACGAGACCTGGGGCGACGAGAGGAAGGCCGAAATGGAAGAGCCCAAGTCGAAGTCCAAGCCCGGAGCCTACGCCAAGCCCAGCGAGGCTGAGCTGCGCGCCAACCTGAGTCCGCTCCAGTACGAGGTGACCCAGCTCGACGCCACCGAGCGCCCCTTCGACAACACCTACTGGGACAACAAGAAGGAAGGCATCTACGTGGACGTGGCCAGCGGCGAGCCGCTCTTCAGCTCTCGTGCCAAGTACGAGAGCGGCACGGGCTGGCCCAGCTTCTGGAAGCCTCTGGAGCCGGACAACATCGTCGAGCGCGAGGACAACAAGCTCTTCTCCAAGCGCACCGAGGTGCGCAGCAAGCATGGCGACAGCCACCTGGGCCACGTCTTCCCCGATGGTCCCGAGCCCACCGGCCAGCGGTACTGCATGAACAGCGCAGCCCTTCGCTTCGTCCCCGTGGAGGATCTGGAGAAGGAAGGCTACGGCCGCTACCGGGCGCTCTTCGAGGACTGAGCTCCGGACAGACCGCCTGGCGCCACCGTGCTCTCGGGGCAGCCGATGCCGGCCGCGGGCCAGGTGAACGCGTAGCGCCGGATCATGGCCTCCATGTCGCGGCGGCGCCGCACCTCGTCGATCTCCGGCGGAGGCTGCCATTGCGGCCAGCCCTCGACGGTGGGCGGAAACGGCGGAGATTTGGGACGCGTCACGCTGCGCGCTGCCGGCCAGCCCGGCTCGCCCGCCCGGTAGTCGACCAGCTCTGCACGCAGGCCGCCGATGCGCAGGCCCTGGGTGCTGCGCAGCCAGCCGTTCGCGCGCACCGGGATGTGCCGCTCGTCGTCGGTCACCCAGGCGCGCCCGCGTCCGTCGCCCATGGGCTCTCCGTCCAGGCGGTTCAATGGGCGCACGGCCAGCGCATCCACCCGCCCCAGCACGGGGGAGCGGATCGAATCCTTCTCACCTACTGCGATCTCGAACTCGTAGATCTTCTGGGTTGCGTAGACGGGAAGCCGGACGCGGTCACCGCTGTTCAGCGGCATGCCGCGCAGCGCGTACAGCGCATCGAATGTGTCGTGGGCGAAGGGTCCGAAGTCGAACTCGACCCGCTGCGCGTCCGCCGAGTGGCGTCGCGCCTCGAAGATCTTCACGAAGCGCGCGGGCCAGTCGAACTCGACCTCCTCGTAGACCTCGCGGCGGCGCCCGTGCCGGGTGTGGGTCGCGGTGCGCAGGGTCAGCAGCGCATCGGCGTCGATCCAGGCCTCGGTGCGGTCGTCCACCCGGTAGAAGACCGAGAAGATCGCGTTGGTGCGCGCCGTACCGACCACGTGTGCCACGCGCCGGCCGTACACCTCGATGAAGCGCACGACCTCCACCGCGGCGCGCCCCACCTCGATTCCGAAGTAGCGCACGCCCCACTCCATGCGTTCGCCCGGCGCGAAGGGAAAGGCGACCGGCTTCTCGCGCAGGTCGGCCGGCGTGAGCACCCGGGTCCCGGGCCGCGCGAGCAGGTGGCAGGGGGCGGCGTGGGCCGGGGTTGCCAGGGCCACGAGGGCCAACAGCGGGGTCGCCAGGGCCACGAGGGCCAGCAGCAGGATGGAGCGGGCGATCACTCCGGGAGGCTAGCCATCGGCGCCGCGATCCAGGCGGCGCAGCGCCGGGCCCGGCCGCAGCCTGATGGTCTGGCGCGTCAGCGGTTCGCCGCAGCCGTCGCAGTCCAGGCGCGGCGTCGCCACGCAGCCGCACTCCCGGTGGACCAGCTCCAGGGGACGCCCCGCGCCGCCGTCCATCCAGCGGTCCCCCCACGCCATCAGCGCCAGCAGCACGGGCTGGAGGTCGCTGCCCTTGCGGGTGAGGCGGTACTCGAAGCGAGACGGCCGCTCCCGATAGGCGCGCCGTTCCAGGATGCCGTGTTCCACCAGCCGCCCCAGGCGGTCGGCCACGATGGGCCGGCTGGCTCCCACGCGGCGCTGGAACTGTTCGAAACGGCGCGCGGACCCGAACGCCTCGCGCAGCACCAGCAGTGTCCAGCGGTCGCCCACGACGGCCAGGGTCCGTGCGATCGAACACGTCTGGTTGCCCACGTCATCCCAGCGCATCCAATAAGCATAGTGAAAACAATATAGTTTCGAAACGAAATGCACATCTATTAAGTTCAAAAACGAAACTAATTGTTCAAGGGGTGGGCCCAGACAGCGGGTGCGGTATCTCCTGGTGGGCCATGACTCGGACCCGGCGTCGACTCCTGATCTGGCTGGTCCTGCTGGCGCTGCTCTGCGGCGGCGTGGTGGCGCTGCACGCTTCGCTGCCGCGGATCGTGGCTTGGGGCGGGCCCCGCATGGCCGCCCACTTCGGCCTGGAGCCTCTGCGTTTCGAGGTGGCGGAGCTTCGCTGGGGCGTCCTGGCCCTGGCGGACGTGCGGGCCGGCGAGGCCGATGAGGTGAAAGCCGATCTGATCCGCTTCCACTACGGGGCGGCCGGCGTGCGGCGCGGTCGGCTGAACGAAATCGCCATCGAGGGCCTCGAGGTACACGCCGGCCTGAAAGCCGACGGCCTCTCGATCCCTCCGCTGGATCCGCTGCTCCAGGCGGATCCGAGCGCGGGGCCGCCCAGTGCCTCGCGAATTCTCCCGGTTCGCGAGCTGCGCGTGCGCGGGGTGCGTGTCGAGCTGGATTCGGAGCCCGGGCCCGTGACCACTGTGCTGGAGGGTGAGATTGCGCTCAGCGTCGAAGGTCCGGGCGTAGCCATCCGGGCGCCGCTCCAGGCGCGCGTCGAGAGCAAGGCCATGGAACTACTGGCGGCCGGCACCCTGCTGGTCCGAGGGTTCGTGGATCTCTCCGAGGCCAGTCCTGTCTACGACGTGCGCACCGACGTGGAGGATCTTGCGTTTGCCCTGGCCGACCTGGTGGGTGAGGGCGTGGATGGCTCCGTGCGCCTGGTCGGGCCGCCGCTGGCTACGCCCAGCGAGCAGGGCTTCGAGGTGGCGCGCCTGGCCTCCGGCGCCGAGCTGCGTGACGGTCTGGTGTCCTTCTCGCTCGAGCCCGACGGCGTGGCGCAGCTGCACGACGCGCGCTTCAGCGTCTTCGGTGGAACCCTGCGGCTGGATGGGCGCTACGTGCCGGGCGCGGACACCCAGCGCTTCCGGGTGCGGCTGCAGCGGGTGGGTGTGGCGAGCCTGTTGGAGGAGGCGGACGTGGCGGGCCTGGGGGGCGACGGCCGTGTGGACGGGTCGATGTTCGTCGAGATCTCCGAGGCAGGGATTCGAATCGAAGACGGCCAGGTTGCGTCCAAAGCGGGTGGTGGAACGATCCGCTACAAGCCGCCGGGGCAGGGGCCCCTGGACTACGAGGCCCCCCAGGGCCTCGATCTGGTCCGGACCGCCCTCGACAATTTTCGCTATGCCTCGCTCGGGGGTACCCTCGCCGGCGATGCCGGAGGCGAACTCTTGCTTGCGCTGCGTATCGAGGGAGCGAACCCCGATCTCTATGACGGCTATCCCGTCAAACTGGACCTCAACCTGCGCGGGCCCTTCCTGGATATGATGCGCAGCTCGCGAACCAT
>CAMYOO010000042.1 GCA_947260035.1 uncultured delta proteobacterium | reverse complement strand
CAATGTGACGCTGCACGTCGGCGCGGGGACCTTCCTGCCGGTCAAGGCCGAAGAGGTCGCGGACCACCGCATGCACAGCGAGGGGGGCGAAGTCACCGCCGCGACGGCGGAAGCCATCAATGCCGCGCGCAGCGCCGGCGGGCGTATCGTCGCTGTCGGCACCACGGCACTGCGCCTGCTAGAGAGTGTCGCCGCAGATGACGGTACTCTCAGCGGCTTTGCCGGCGAGACGAACCTCTTCATCTTGCCCGGCTACCGCTTCAAGGCGGTCAACCTTCTGATGACCAACTTCCACCTGCCGCGCTCGACCCTCTTCATGCTGGTCTGCGCCTTCGCCGGCAAGGCGCGCATGGAGGCGGCCTATGCTCATGCCATCGCCGCCGGCTACCGCTTCTACTCCTACGGCGATGCCTGCCTGCTGGAACCGGAGCAGTCGGAATGAAAGGCGGCGGCCTGGCCTACAAAGTATTGGCGAAAGACGGCGCGGCGCGGCGCGGCCGTCTCACCACCGCGCACGGCATCGGCAACACCCCGGCCTTCATGACTGTCGGCACCGCCGGCACCGTGAAAGGCCTGACGCCGGAACAGGTCGCGGCGAGCGGCGCCGAGATCATTCTCGGCAACACCTACCACCTGATGCTGCGCCCCGGTGCGGAACGCGTCGCCCGGCTCGGCGGGCTGCACCGTTTCATGAACTGGCCGGGGCCGATCCTGACGGACTCCGGCGGATTTCAGGTCATGTCGCTGGAACAGCTGCGCAAGATCACCGAGGACGGGGTCACGTTCCGCTCGCACCTCGACGGCACGCCCCACGCTCTGACCCCGGAGCGCGCCGTGGAGATCCAGCAACTGCTCGACGCCGACATCACCATGGTGCTGGACGAATGCACGGCCTTCCCGGCAACGGAGACCGTGGCGCGCGAGTCGATGGAACGCTCCATGCGCTGGGCCGCGCGCTGCAAGGCGTGCGCGACAAGATCGTACTGGCCAGCAAGGTTAAGGCCGCCCACGACGCCGACCAGGCATCGATGATGCGCAGCCTGGATGGAAGCCTGCGCCGGCTGCGCACCGACTGGATCGACGTCTACTTCAACCACGCAGTCAACGATCCGCACCGCATGTACAACCCCGAGTGGCGCGAGTTCACGCTGCGCGCCACCGAGGCCGGGAAGATCCGCTGGCGGGGCATGTCCGGACACGGCGGACGCCTGGTGGAGTGCCTGGACTACGCACTCGACAACGACCTGGTGGACGTGATCCTGGTCGGCTTCAACTTCGGGCAGGATCCCGCCTTCTACCAGCGCTACACGCGCGGGATGGATCTGGTGGCGATCCAGCAGGACCTGCCCCGGGTGCTCCGCAAGGCCCGCAAGCAGGACGTGGGCATCGTGGCCATGAAGACCCTGCGCGGCGCAAAGCTCAACGACATGCGCCCCTTCGAGACGGGTGGCGTCGGCTTCGCCGAGGCCGCCTTCCGCTGGGTCTTCTCCACCGGCCTCGTGGACTCGCTCATCGTCACCATGAACAAGCGCAAGCAGGTCGACGAGTACCTTGCGGCGTCCGGCTGGACCGCATCTCGAGCCGCCGACATCCCGCTGCTGCTGGCCTACGAGGAACGGCACGGCGCCACCCAGTGTCGCTACGGCTGCAACGCGTGCACGGACACGTGCTCTGCGGCGGTGCCCATCGCCGAGGTGCTGCGGGCGCGAATGTACGCCGAGGATTACGGTGACGCGGCGCTGGGCCGCGAGACCTACGCCGCCCTGGCCCAGCCGGCCGCGGCCTGCGCCGAGTGCCCGGCGCCCACCTGCGCCTGCCCGTTCGGCCTGCCGGTCGCGTCACTGACGCGTCGCGCTCACGGGCTCCTCGGCCGGAACAGCTAGGCCGGGGCGTCCTTCAGGCGCTCGACGAAGAAGGCCAGCACGCGCTCGAACGCGGCGCGCGTGGGGTGCCCGTCGGTGTCCACCAGGTCCTGGGTCACCACCGAATGAGCCATGCGCCCGATGCCGTGGGGGTTGCCCGACGAGGAGTCGATCTCGATCGCCTCGAATCCCGCCCCCAGCTCGGCGCGCAGGCGGTCGAAGCGCTCGCCGGGCACCAGCGGGTCGCCGCTGAAGCGCATCCCCAGAACCGGGCAGCCGCCGGCGACGCGCTTGCGAACCGTGTCCAGGTCGTCCTCGGACAGGTGCAGGGCCCGGCGGTGCGACGGCGAAATGGCAAACGGCAGCGACGGCTGGGACAGCACCGGCGCCATGACGGCCTTGTCCACCATCAGGGCCAGGGCGAAGTTCCCCGTGAGACACATCCCGATGGCTCCGACACCCACTCCGCCGCACTCGGCGTGAGCATGCCGACACAGGGCGCGCAGCCACTCCGTGATGGGGCTCGACTCGTTCTTCGCCAGCACGCTGAACTCGCGCGCAATGCAGGCGCGGGCCATCTGCCCCGCCATGTAGGGCAGCGAGAGCGGCTTTCCGGGCGTGCCGAACAAGTGGGGCAGGTAGACGCTGAAGCCGGCGTCGGCCACGCGCCGGGCGAAATTCGCCACAGGCGGAGTAATGCCCGGGATCTCGTGGATCACCACCACGCCGGGGCCGCTGCCGCGGCGATAGACGGTGCGAGGTGTGTCGTCCCAGCTGAAGGTCTCGGACTGGAAGCCGTCGAGGGGGATGCTCATCGCCCCATGATACACTCGCGCCGATGCCCGGATCCTCCCCTCTGCGGATCGGCGCCCTGGGCGCTGCGCGCATTACGCCCATGGCGCTGCTGCGCCCGGCGCGTCAGGTACCGGAGGTCGAGGTCGTGGCCGTGGCGGCCCGCGACGCCGAGCGAGCCCGCAAGTTTGCGCGCAAGCACGGAATCCCCCGCGCCCACGAGAGCTACGACGCGCTGTTGAAGGACCCGGACATCGACGCGATCTACAACCCGCTCCCGAACTCCCTTCACTGCGAGTGGACGATCCGGGCGCTGCGCGCCGGCAAGCACGTCCTGTGCGAGAAGCCGCTGGCCTCCAACGCCGAGGAAGCAGAGCGCATGGCCGACGCGGCCGACGAAACCGGACGCGTGCTCGTGGAGGCGTTTCACTGGCGCTACCACCCGCTGGCGACACGAGCCCGGGAGATCCTGGACAGTGGCGAGATCGGAGCGGTGCAACGGTTGGAGACCGCCATGTGCATCCCGCTGCCGGTGCCCGGCGACATCCGCTACCGGCTCGACCTGGCCGGCGGAGCCGCCATGGACGTAGGCTGCTACGCCGTCAGCATGCTGCGCTTCTTCGCCGGCGAGGAGCCCGCCGAGGTGACGTCGGCCCGCGCCAAGCTTTCCTCGCCCGGCGTGGATCGTTGGATCCAGGCCGATCTTCGCTTCCCCAGCGGCGCCCAGGGGCGCGTCACGGGGTCGTTGATGTCCGCCACGCTGCTGAAGGTAAGTGCACGCATCACCGGAGAAAACGGAGAGCTGCGGATTCTGAATCCGGTGGCGCCTCACGTCTTCCACCGCATGACCCTGACCACGGGAGTGCGCCGCCGCCGCGAACGCGTGCGGGGCGACGCCACCTACACGCACCAGCTCCGCGCCTTCGCCGCCCACGTGCGGGGAGGACCGGCCATGCCCAGCGACGCCCGCGACGGCGTTCGCAACATGCGCGTGATCGACGCCATCTACCGCAGTGCGGGGCTCGAGCCGCGCGGCGGGCCTGCGCCGCCCTAGAACGCCGTCCGATCCACGTCGTCCTCCTCGAGCTTGCGCTCCAGCTTCTCGAGCCGCCGCTCCAGGGTTCGCAGGTGCTCGCGCAGGTCGCGAATCAGCGGCGCCTGGCCCGGGCCCCAGAGATCGTCCCGCTCCCAGAAGGGCGGCTGGGGACGACCGCGCGGAACCACGTCGATCTCCACCCGCCGGCCCTTGCGCAACACCACCAGCTTCAGGGGCTCCCCCTCCGGCGCACGCAGGGCCTGCCAGACCAGATCGCGCGGCGTCTCCACCGCCTCGCCCCCGGCCTCCAAGATCACGTCTCCCACCTGAACGCCCGCGTCCTGGGCCGGGCTGTCAGGCTCTACCCGCGCCACCAGGACGCCGGCCGCTTCCGGGGCCTGGAGCCAGGCGCGCAGCTCCGGCGTCATCTCCTGGACCTGGATGCCCAGACGCGGAGGCCCCGGATCCGCACCGGCACCGGGCGCGGCGGCCGCCACGCCTCCCACCAGGAGCAAGACGATCACCGCAAGCCGAAGACGGGCAGACATGGCGGACCCTCCTGCCCGCCTTGGACGGCGCGGAGAGAGCCCTATTCGATGTGCGCCGCGGAGCGGCGGCGCAGTCCGCCGGCTGCAGCCAGCGCCAGCACGCCGGCCCCGAGCAGCATGCCTGTGGCCGGTTCGGGAACCGGCGTGAAGTTCAGATTGAGAATCGCCAGCGCCGACACGTAGTCACCCGCAACCAGGCCACCCAGATTCACCCGAGTCGGGCTGACGAGTTGGAGGACTCCCGCACCGCCGGCCGTGCGCGGGTCCGGACCGGCCTTCATCGCAAGCCCCGTGCCGGAACCTGCCGCACGCGCAGGGGCCCAGGCAGGGTTCCGTTCCGCAACGGGAATCGGATCCGTTGCCCACGTCCCAAGGCGACACCGGGGGGGGGTCTGCGAGTAGGCCTCGAACTACCGTTGGAGAGCAAGCGGCGACAATCGGCCGGAATCGGCCTGGACCAGTGGGTCCGGAGCCCGGGTCAGCCGACGCAGTACGGGGTCAGGGCGAGTCGTCGCCGCCGCGCTGCTGCTCGAAGATGCGGGTGAAGTTGTTCTGGCCCGTCCAGCAGGTGACGCCACCGTCTACGACGATGGCGGCGCCGTTGACGTAGGACGCATCGTCCGAGGCCAGGAAGGCCACCACCGACGCCACTTCGTCGGCGCGGCCCAGCCGGCCCATGGGGATGTTGTCGCGGTACACGTCCATCAACGCGGGCACGGCCGTGAGCGGCGCCGTCAGCGCGGTGTCGATCGGGCCGGGGCACACGGCGTTGGTGCGGATGCCCTCGCGTGCGTGGTCCAGGGCCACGGTTCGCGTCAGGTTCAGCACGCCGCCCTTGGCGGCGTTGTAGGCGGCCAGCCCGTAGTCACCATGGGTCCCTGAGATGGAGGCGGTGTTCACGATGGCGCCTCCCCCGGAAGCGCGCAGGTGAGGCACCGCCGCGCGGCAGCCGTAGTAGACCGAGTCCAGATCCACCGCCAGCACCTCGCGCCACGCGGCCGGATCCATCTCGTCCACCTTGCCGTAGGTGCCGATGCCGGCGTTGTTGAACACCACGTCCAGGCGTCCGAAGTCGTCCACCGCGGCCTGGCTAAAGGCCTCCACCGCCGCCAGATCCCGGACGTCCAGGGCGCGGAAGTGCACGGTCTCGCCGCTCGGATCGAGCTCACGGGCCAGGGCGTTGCCGCCCTCCTCGTTGACGTCGCCCAGCAGCAGCCGGGCGCCCTCCGCCGCGAAGCGGCGCGCCGTGGCGGCGCCGATGCCCGACGCGGCCCCCGTGATCAGCGCCACCTTGCCCTCGAAGCGTTCCGCCACGTTCCCCTCCGTTCCAGCCGGCTCTAGCGGTCCTGTTTCAGCGCCACGACCGCCGTGCCCAGCACCCGGGTCTCGCCGGCCTCGTTGACGATGGTCAGGTCGATCTCGGCGGTTCCCGCGTCTTCGTCCACGTGGGTGACCACCCCGCGCCCCACCGGGTGCGAGTCCACCAGCAGCGGCGCGCGAAACACGGTGTCGATCTTCTGAAGCGTCGCGCCGGGCGCGAAGCGGTGGATCGCCGCCGCCAGCACGCCCTGGCTCATGATGCCGGGCACGATGGCGCCGGGCAGGCCATCGGCGCGGGCCTTCTCGTGATCGGTGAAGCGGTGGAAGTTCATTCCCGCGGCCGGGGTGAAGCGGCGCACGGTGTCCATGGAGACGTCCGGCTCGAACTCGAACTCGTCGCCGAAATCCACCATCAGACTTCATCCCGGGCGACCATGCGCCAGTCCACGGTGGAGAGCAGCTCACCCGCGTCGTTCCGGAACTCCATGCGGTGCACGATGAAGGTCATTCCGCCGGAGCGCCCGGTCTTGCGGAAGACCTCGGCAATGGAGCTGGTCGCCGTGAGTCGCGCGCCGACGGGGACCGGCGCATGGACCACCACGCACTTGCCTCCGTCGAAGGCGCGCCGGAAGCCTTCCTGGGGAAACGCCTCCGGCATGGTCCTGCGGCTCACGAAACGGGCGGTAAAGGTCGGCGGCGCCTGGTACTCCGGATGCGAGGGGGCGGTATAGCGCGGGTCCGTCTCGCCGCACGCCTGCGCGAAGGCCAGCGCATCGTCGGGATCCACCCGAAACTCCGCCGTATCGAAGTCGACCCCCACGAATCTCTCGCGGAGCGCCTCTACGTCCATCGCACCACCTCGAATCCGCCTTCCCCGAGAGCCGCCACCAGGTCCGCCTCGTCGCGGACCGGGCGCGGGAAGCGGGTCGCGCAGCGTCCGATGTGACTGACGATGTGGGCGTCGCTGCCCCCGACGCCCTGGTAGCCGTGCTCGTCGGCCAGCTTGCGGGCCGCCTCGTCCTCGCCTGCGCGGCTGCCGCCGCTGGCCACCTCGATGATGTGCACACCTTCGGCGGGCCCCCGGGTGTCGTAGTGGGCGCACAGTCCCACGTTGGGCCGGCCCGGATGGCAGGGCACGGCAAGCGCGCCGCAGCGCCGGGACGCGCGCACGACGGTCTCCAGCGGCAGGTCGATGCGCGTGAAATCGAAGGCGTGAAGCAGCTCTTCGTTCACCCCGAAGACCAGGACGTGACCGTACTCGGTCTCCACCTCGCTCCCCTTCAGGATGCGCAGGCCGAACTCGTCCTCCAGCGCGCGGTAGTCCGACTCCGCATCGAACTGCCGATGCTCGGTCAGCACGAAGCCGTCGAGCGGAAGCTCCTTCTTGTGAATCCACTGGCAGTAGCTCTCGACCCGCGCCCGGCCGTCGTCCGACTTGATGGAGTGGTTGTGCAGGTCGAGGATCATGCCGGCCGGAACCTGGGCACGGCAATCTCTCCCTGGGCCTCGCCGAAGTCCACGAAGACCGGCATGCCCACGCGCACCGCATCGGGCTCGCAGCCGACCACGTTGGTGAGCACCCGCGGCCCCTCTTCCAGCTCTACGTAGGCCAGGACGTAGGGCGTGCAGCCGCGGAAGGGCGGCGCGTGGTTCTGGTGGGTCACGGTGAAGGTGTGAACCGTGCCGCGCCCACTGGCCCGCTCGTAGGCCACCTCGCCGGAAAGGCACGCGGGGCACACGGCCCGCGGGCGATGACGCAGCACTCCGCAGGCGGCGCAGCGCTGGAGCCACAGCTCGCCGCGCGCGCATCCCTCCCACCAGAAGCGGGTCTCCCAGTCGAAGGCCGGAGCGGGGTTTTCGATCAGCTTGCCCATCAGTCCCTCGCCAGGATCAGGGTGGCGCCGCTGTGCAGCGTGGAGAGCAGCCCGCCTGTGCCGTGGACGCACGCGATGCGCGCATCCTGCACCTGTCGTTCGCCGCACTCACCGCGAAGCTGTCGCACGGCCTCGATGACCAGGAAGATGCCGCGCATGCCCGGGTGGTTGGAGGAGAGCCCGCCGCCGTCCGGGTTGACCGGAAGCGCGCCGCCCAGGCGGATCCGCCCACCCTCGACGAAGCCGCCGCCCTCGCCGGGCTTGCAGAAGCCCAGGTTCTCGAGGGTAGCCAGCACCGTGATGGTGAACGAGTCGTAGATCGTGGCCAGGTCCACGTCGTCCCGGGAGACGCCCGCCATCCCGAATGCCCGCTCGCCCGAGTCGCGGGCGGCGATGGCCAGCAGGTCGGGCTCGCCGGTGCCGGCGTGCCATACCGCCTCGCCGCAGCCCTGAAGCAGGATTGCCGGCCGGGCCAGGTCGCGCGCCCGCTCGGCGCTGGTCACCACCAGGGCGCCTCCGCCGTCGCTGATGATGCAGCAGTCCAGCAGGTGCAGGGGATCGGAGATCAGGCGGCTCGCCAGCACGTCTTCCACCGTGATGGGCCTGCGCATCTTGGCGTCCGGATTCAGCGCGGCGTGGGAGCGCGCGGCCACGGCGATCTCCGCCAGCTGCTCGGACGTGGTGCCGTGCAGGGCCACGTGGCGCTGCGCGACCATGGCATACGCCCCCACGGTGGTCAGCCCGTAGGGCGCGGTGAATCCGGCCGCCGGATCGTTGCCCATGCGCATGCCCGTGCCGATGGCCATGGCGTTGGATGACGCGGTGCTCCCGTACAGGATCAGCGCCGTCTCACACAAGCCCGCGTGGATGGCCGCACCGGCGTGGGCCACGTGCGCCACGAACGACGAGCCGCCGATGTTGGTGCCGTCCACGTAGCGGGGATGCAGGTCCAGGTACTCGGCGAGCTGCACGACACCCATGGGACCCATGCCCATGCCCGCGGCGAAGAGGCCGTCCACGTCGGAGATCGTCAGCCCGCAGTCCTGGAGCGCACCGCGCGCGGACTCGCCCATGATCTGCCAGTCCGTCTTGTCCGGCGCCCAGCGCGTCGGGTGCTCGTAGGCGCCGGCGATGGCGATGCGACCGGACAGGCTCACGCGGGAAGCTCGTCCAGGAAGCCCCGTACCGCCTCGGCCACTACGTCGGGCTGCTCGAAGTGCACCATGTGCCCCGCCTCGGGAACCGTCAGCGAGCGGGCGCCGGCGATGCCCCGGCTGAGCGCCAGGCCGCCGTCCTGCATGGGAGGGAACTCGTCCTCGCCCCAGATCACCAAGGTGGGCGCGACGACTTCATCCAACCGCTCGTCCGCCGCCCAACCGCGCACGGACAAGAGGTCTCCCAGCATCACTCGCGGATCGGTCTTGGCGTCCTCCATCCAACCGCGGTGGACGATCTCGTCGGGCGTGCTCGGCGAGTACGCGTCGCGTGGAAAGCTGCGCCGCGCCCTGCCTTCCACCACGTCGCGCAGCGGCTGGAAGACCTCATCGGGAAGCGGGGGAAACCTCGCCATGCTGCCGACGATCACGAGACCTGCGACGGCCTGCGGATGTTCCAGCGCCAGCTCGATCGCGACGGCGCCGCCCATCGAGTGCCCCATCACCACCGGGCGCTGCAGCCCCAGCGCGCCGATCACGCCGGCCACGTGCGCCGCCATGGCCTCGATGCTCCCCAGGCTTTCCAAGCCGCCGCTGCGGGCGTGAGCGGGCAGGGAGATCGCGATCACGCTGTGCTCGTGTCCAAGCCGTTCCAGCAGCGGAACGAAGGAGTGGCCGTTGTTGCCCGAGCCGTGCACGCACAGCAGGGTCCGCCCCAGGCTGGTGTCCGGCGGCAACCCCGGCAGCGTGGTGGGGCCGCCGTGATGCAGATGCGTCGCGATTCCGTCGACGGTGACATACTTCTCGGGCACGGCCGGCCAAGGGTACTGGTATGCTCCGAGCATGGCCAGCGAACGCTTGCGTGTGGGCTTCCTCGGCGCCGGGCGCATCGCCGATCTCCAGTGTCTCGGCTACCTCGAACATCCGGACGCCGAGATCGCCGCGGTGTGCGACAGCGACGAGGACGTCGCACGACGGCGCGCCCAGGAGTGGGGCGCGACGCGCTTCTACACGGATCCCGAGAAGCTCTTTGCCGACCCGGAAGTGGACGCGATCGAGATCCTCACGCCCCACCAGCTTCACGCGCAGCACGCCATCGCAGCCCTCGAGGCCGGTAAGCACGTGTCGCTCCAGAAGCCGCCCACGCGAACGCTGGCGGAGCTGGACACGGTGTCGCGTGCAGCCGATCGGAGCGAAGCCCGCATCCGCGTGTTCGAGAACTTCATGCACTACCCGCCCCACGCGAAGGCGCGACAATTGGTGGACGAGGGCGCCATCGGCGACGTGCTCTCGATCCGCATCAAGACGGCCGCGGGGCGGCCGGATGCCGGCTGGGACGTGGGCCCGGGCTCGGTTGCCTGGAGGATGCGTCGCGAGGACTGCGGCGGCGGTCCCGTCACCTTCGACCACGGCTACCACTGCTTCCACATGGGACGCTGGCTGGTCCCGGCGGAGGTGGAGTCCGTGCAGGCCTTCATCCACTGGACGCAGCTCGGCGAAGACGCGTGGCACGACGGGCCGGCCCTGATCTCGTGGCGCTACGCCGGCGACCTGCCCCGCTTCGGCTCCTGGGAGGTCATCGCCTCCCTGGGCATGAGCGTGCGCTCCGACTACTACGTGAGCGACGACCGCATGGAGATCCACGGCAGCGAGGGCATCCTCTGGGTGAACCGCTGCACCGGCAAGCTGCTGGAGGAGCCGTCCCTGGTGCTCTACCGCGAAGGCGAGACGCGCGCCTTCCACGAGCTCGAGACGGACTGGGCCGCGTCGTTCCGACTGGGCGGGATCGACTTCGTGGATGCCCTGCGCGAGGGCCGGCCCATGGCCCAGGACCTGGACGAAGCGCGGTGCACGCTGGCCTTCGCCCTGGCGGCGGGGCGCAGCGCAGAGGAGAGGCGCGCCGTGACCCTCGAGGAGATATACTCGGCCGCATGACGTCGGCCCCGCGGCACATTCCGTTCCTCATTCCCAGCACCGCTCTCCAGACGGCATGGACCGTCTGGAAGTGGAAGGTGGGAGGGGGAGCCCCGGGCCGCTAGTCGCGTCGTTCCGAAAACCCTCTCCCGCCGCACCGGCCGGAGAGGGTTTCGTTTGTCCAGCGCAACCGGACGCCCGATCCCGCCGGCCCCCGGCACTCGGAGTCCAGAACCATGGCGTCCCTGTTCACGCGCAGCTTCGTCGCCCTGCTGGCGACCCAGGCGTGCTTCGGGTTCTCGTTCTCGAGCTTCTTCCTGCTGCCCACCTTCATGACGAAGGAGCTGGCGGCGGGGCCCGACGACATCGGCCGCGTAACCGCCTGCTTCTACGTGACGGCGGTCCTGCTGGGGCCGTGGATGGGATCGGTGGTGGATCGGCGCGGGCGGCGGCGCTTCCTGACCGCCGGCGCCCTGCTCATGGCCGTGGTCTCCGTGGGATTCGTGGCCGTAGACGGCATGGGGCCCCTGATCTACGCGCTGCGCACATTGCAGGGCGTGGCCTTCGCCATGGCCTTCGTGGCGGGCTCCGCCCTGGCCGTGGACGAGGCGCCGCCGGAGCGGCTGGCGCTGGCACTGGGCATCTTCGGCCTCACCATGCTCTCCAACAACGCCATTGCTCCCGTGGCTGTCGAGGAGATTGCACGGCACGCAGGCTGGGCGCCCGCCTTCGTGGCGGCAGCCGCCGCGGCGCTGGTTTCCGCCGCCCTCTCGCTGCGGATTCACGAGCGCGTGCGTGCCGAGCCCGAGACGTCGATCCCGCGCGTGCTGGACGTGATGCGACGCCCGGGCGCGGCCCGCGTCGGTCTGGTGATCGCACTGGCCGGCGCGGCGTTCGGGACCATGTTCACGTTTCCGCAGACCTTTGCGCTGGAGCTGGGCATGGACCGGGTGCGCAGCTTCTTCGTCGCCTACACGGCCGCGGCCCTGGTGGCGCGCTTGGGCCTGGGTCCATTCGCCGACCGCCTGGGCCGGCGGCCCGTGTCACTGGTCGCGCTGGCGCTTTACACCCTCTCCACCGCAGCCGCTGCGCAGCTGGAAAGCCTGGGGCTGGCGGTGGTGGGCGGCGCCTTCGGCCTGGCCCACGGGCTCTTCTACCCCACCTTCAACGCACTTGCGGTGCAGGACACCGGCGAGCGCGAGCGGGGCAAGGCCATGGCGCTCTTCAACGGCGCCTTCAACGTGGGCTACGCCAGCGGTGTGTTCGGGCTGGGCCTGCTGGCCGAGTCCGTGGGCTACCCGCCCGTGTTCCGCGTGGGAGCGGCGTGCGCAGCGGGCGCCTTCGCGGTGCTGTGGCTCAGCAATCCCCGTCGGCGAAGCGCTCGAGCTGCCCCGGCTTCAGCAGCGTGATGCTGCCTCGGGTGCTGCGCACGAGTCCGGCCTCTTCCCAGGCGCGCATCTGCTTGTTCACGCTCTCGCGGCTGGTGCCGACCATGGTGCCGAGCTCCGACTGCGAGAGACGCATGTCGATGCGCACGCCGTCGTGTGCCGGGCGCCCGTACTGCTCCGCCAGGGACAGCAGCTTCTTGGCCAGCCGCGCGGGCAGGCCGAGGAACAGCGTGTCCTCCATCTGCTCGCTCACCCGCCGCAGGCGCTGGGCCAGCACCTCCAGCAGCTGGATCGCCACGTCCGGGTTCGCGCGCAGCACCGGGAAGAAGTCGCGGCGATCCAGGCTCAGCAGCTCGCATTCGTCTACGGCCGTGACCGTGGCCGAGCGCTCACCGCCGCCGAACAGCGTCACCTCGCCGATCACCTCGCCGGGGTTCATGATCGTGAACTGGGCGTCCGAGCCGTCCATGGAGGTGGTCACCACGCGGCAGCGACCGCTCACGATCACGTAGAGCCGACTGCCTTCGTCGCCCTTGTGAAAGAGCTCTTCCTTGGGCTGGAGCTTCGTGGTGTGGGTCGCCTGGGCGAGCTGCTCCAGATCCCGCTGTTCGAGACCGGAGAACGCGGGGACCCGCGCAAGGGATTCCCGCCGCACACGCGCTTCCGGGGTCGGCACGACCCCCGGATTCTACCTCAGTCGCCCAGCACCACGGGGCAGCGTTCCAGGGACCGGATCAGGAAAGCCGGACGGTGCCGCGGCGGGTCCGCGGCCGGCCGCAGCTGCGGGAAGCTCCGCACCAGCGCCGGCAGGGCCACCTGGGCCAGCATGCGCGCTACGTGCCCGCTCTGGAAGGAACGGGGCCCGGAGCCGAAGGTGAGGTGGGGCGGCCCCCGGCGTGCAATCTCGAAGCGATCGGGCTCATCGTAGAGCTCGGGATCGCGGTTGGCCGAGCCCAGCAGCACGTAGACCATCTGGCCCCGCTCGATGACGAAGCCCCGCAGGCTCGTATCCCGGACTGCCACCCGCAGCGCCAGCTGCGCCGGCGAATCGAAGCGCAGGCACTCCTCGACGGCGCTCACCGCGAGACTGGGATCTCGCCGCAGACGCCCGGCCTGCGCCGGGTGCTGCGCCAGGGCCAGGCCGCCGTTGCCGATCAGCGCCTCGCTGAGGCGACAGCCCAGCGTGCTGAGCTGCACGCAGAACGCGACCACCTCGTCATCGGAGAGGCACTGGTCACCGCGGCGCACCCGCAGCAGGGCGCCCAGGATGTCGTCCCCGGGCCGGCGGCGGTTTCGGCGGACGTGGGCCGCGAACCAGCTCCAGAGCTCCTCGCTGGCGACGTGACAGGCATCGACCCCGTCCGGCCCCAGCCCCTCCGGCTCGAACATGCCGACGGCCCGCGGCTGCCAGGCGCGCAGCAGCGCATGCTCCTCGGGAGGCACGGACAACAGCTCGGCCACCGCCAGGAGCGCGACGGGAGCGGCGAAGTCCTCGACCAGATCCATGGACAGTTTCTCGGGGTCCCGAACCAACGATCGCTTCACCAGCCTCTGGACGGCGCCACGCAGGCGCTCGACCTCCCGCGCCGTGAAGGCGTCGGCAACCAGGGCCCGGATGCGGTTGGGCTCGACAGGGTCCTGGACCGCCAACAGCCGGGGCAGGATCCGCGCGGCCGGCCCCTCGCCCAGCTCCGGAGGGATCCGGCCCCGCACCGCGGCCAGCTCCAGGCTCGGGTCGCGCAGGGCCTGCACGCAGTCTTCGTAGCGCGAGACGATCCACGCCTTCCCACTCACAAGCTGCGCGTAGACGATCGGCGCCTTCTCGCGCAGGCGCGCGTAGACCGGGTAGGGGTCCTCCCGGAGGACGGCGGGATCGAGCGGCCGCGGCACGCGCACCTCCTTCTCCCGGTAAGGTGGCGGACCCCGGGCTCGAAGGAGTGTGAACTAGTTCACACTCCGCCAGAAGCGGTAGCCTGTGGCGCCCGTCATGCTCCGGCCCATCGTCCTCGCCGTGCTGGCGCCCTGCCTCCTGGCCGCGGCGCCCTGCCCCGACCGCAATTCGCTGCGGCGCCCGCTGTTCGGGGACCTGCACGTCCACACCGCCTTCTCCCACGACGCCAGTACCCAGGGCACACGCACCCTGCCCCGCGAGGCCTACCGCTTCGCCCGCGGCGAGGCCCTGGGCTTGCAGCCGTTCGACGTGGACGGGCGCCCGCTGCGCACGCTCCAGCTGGAACGCCCCCTGGACTTCGCTGCGGTCACGGACCACGCGGAGCTGCTGGGCGAGGTGCGCACCTGCGAGACACCCGGGCTTCCGGGCTACGACGCCTGGCTTTGCCGATTGCACCGGTTCTGGCCGCGCGCGTCGTTCTTCGTGATGAACACCCACGTCTCCCGGGGAATCGGCTCGCGCATGGGGTTGTGCGGCCCGGACGGAAGCGACTGCCTCGACGCCGCCCTCACTCCCTGGCGCGAGATCGTGGACGCGGCCGCCGAGGCGGACGACCGCTGCGAGTTCACCAGCTTCGTCGCCTACGAGTGGACCGCGTCGGTGGTGGGGCGAAACCTGCACCGCAACGTGATCTTCGCCAACCAAGCCGTGCCCCGGTTGCCCAGCAGCTACTACGAATCAACGACGCCCGAAGCGCTGTGGGATGATCTTCGCCGGGAGTGCACCGAGGCCGGCACGGGCTGCGACGCGCTGGTCATCCCCCACAACTCCAACCTCTCCGCCGGCTTGATGTTCCAGCTCCCCGAAGACCTGACGCCGGAGCAGGCACGCACGCGCTCCGCGTTCGAGCCGCTGGTCGAGGTGATGCAGCACAAGGGAGACTCGGAGTGCTGGTGGGGCCCCGGTGCCGAGGACGAGCTGTGCGCCTTCGAGCAGCTTCCCTTCGACAGCTTCCGCGGAAAGTTCGTCCCCTTCCTGGAGAACCCGCCCCGGCGCGAGGACACCACGCGCTGGGCGCTGCTCCAGGGCATCGCACACCAGGCCGAGATCGGCGCCAACCCCTTCAAGCTGGGCCAGATCGCCAGCACCGACACGCACCTGGGCGCGCCCGGCGCGGTGGAGGAGGCGAGCCACCCGGGCCATGGCGGCGCCGGCGCGCCCTCACCGGACCGGCTTCCCGAAGGCCTGCCCGACGACGTTTTCTTCAACCCGGGCGGGCTGGCGGTCGCCTGGGCGGAGGAGAACACGCGCGAATCGATCTTCGCGGCCCTGCGGCGGCGCGAGGTCTACGGCACCAGCGGTCCCCGCATGATCGTGCGCATGTTCGGGGGACGCGCGCTGCCCGACGACCTGTGCGAGCGCGCCGACTTCGCCGCCGGCGGCTATGCCGGGGGCGTGCCCATGGGCGGTGACCTGCCTGCCGGAGCGGAAGGGCCCGCCTTCGCCGTCTCGGCGCTGCGCGACGCTCAGGGCGCGCGGCTCGAGCGCATCCAGATCGTGAAAGGCTGGGTGGAGGACGGCGATCCCCGAGAGCGGGTCATCGACGTGATCGACGCGGCGGCTGGGGGCGCCGACTCCCTGTGCCGCGTCTGGCGCGACCCCGACTTCGACCCGGACCAGCCGGCGTTCTGGTACGCGCGAGTGCTGGAGGTGCCGACGCCGCGTTGGCACACCTACGTGTGCCGCGCGCGCGGGCTCGATTGCTCGCACCTGGAGATGCCCGGGACGATCCGAGAACGCGCCTGGACCTCGCCCGTCTGGTGGACGCCGTGAGGATCGCGCGACATCCGCTGCTGCACTTCCTGCTGCTGGGCGCCCTGCTCTTCGCCGCGGACCGCGCTCGCGCCCCCCAGGCGCCGGCCCCCCGCAGTGAGGACGAGGTCCTGCTCGACGAGGCCCTGGCGCGCGGCTACGAGCGCACGGACCCGATCGCGCGCCGACGACTCCAACGCAACGCGCGCTTCCTGCACCCCGACGACCCGCGCGACGACGAAGCATTGCTTGCGGAGGCCTGGACGCTCGGCCTCCATCGCAGCGATCTGGTGGTGCGCCGACGGCTGATCCAGAAGATGAGGCTGGAGGCGTGGAGCCTGGCGGACGCCCATGAGCCGGGCGAGCCGGAGCTGCGCGCGGCCTTCGCGCTGCAGCCAACGCGCTGGCGAGAGCCGGCCCGCGTGCGGATCTCCCACGTCTACCTGTCCCGGGACGCGCGCGGCCCCGACCTGGAGAGCGACGCCCGCGCGTTGGGTCCGTTGTTGGAGCGACGCGCGCCCGAAGCCGCGGCCGAGCTGGGCGACCCCTTCCTGTTGGGCGCCCGGCTGCCGGCGCTGAGCGAGGCCGAGCTGGCCGCCCGGCTGGGCGGCGATCTGGCCGCCGCGGCGCTGGCAGCGCCGGCGGGCCGTTGGAGCGGTCCGGCCCACTCGGCCTACGGCGCCCACTGGATCTGGGTCCACGAGCGGCAGCCGGAGCGCGGCCTGGCGTTCGAGGAGGCCCGGCCGGCGCTTCGGGCCGAGCTGCGCCGCCGGCGCCGGGACGAAGCGCTGCGCACCCTGGTGGGGGAGCTGCGCGGCTGAGCTCAGGCCTCCGGCTCGAGGGCCGCCAGCCGCGCCGCCAGCGGATCCCCATCGAACTGCCAGCGGCCTCGGCGCGTGGGCCGCTCCAGGCTGCGCTGAAGCTGGGCGAGGAAGCGCTGGCGCGGCCAGGGCTCGGCGCCCAGGCGCTCCACGTGATCGGTATGGACCTGACAGTCCAGCAGGTCGAAGCCCCAGGCGCGCAGCTGATCCACCAGGCCGATCAGCGCCACCTTGGACGCCCCGTCTTGCCAGGAGAACATGGACTCGCCGAAGAAGGCGCCGCCCAGGGAGAGTCCGTAGACGCCCCCCACCAGCTCGCCGTCCAGCCAGGTCTCCACCGAGTGGCCGAAGCCCAGCCGGTGCATCTCCACGTAGGCCTCGAGGATGTCCGGCGTGATCCAGGTTCCATCCTGGTCGGGCCGCTCGGCCTGGGCGCAGGCGTCGATCACGTCTTCGAAGGCGCTGTCCATGCGCAGCTCGAAGCCGCCCCTGCGCAGTGCCCGTCGCGCGCTGCGGTCCACGCGCAGCCGCTCCGGCTGAAGCACCCAACGCGGGTCGGGCGAGAACCAGAGCGGCGGGCTCCCCTGCCACGGGAAGATCCCCATGGAGTAGGCGAGCAGCAGGCGTTCGGGCCGCAGATCACCGCCCACGGCCAGCAGGCCGTCGGAGTCGGCCTCATCCGGCGACGGGAACGCCAGGGCGTCGGCGAGACGGTAGACTAGACGGTCACGGCTTCAGCACCGCGGCGAGACGGTAGACGGTCACGGCTTCAGCACCGCGGCGAGACGGTAGACGGTCACGGCTTCAGCACCGCGGCGCCGCGAATCCGGTCCTGCTTCAGATCCAGAAGCGCCCGGTTGGCCTGCTCGAGCGGATAGGAGACGGTGTGCGTGCGGATCGGAATCTCGGCGGCCAGGCGCAGCAGGTCTGCGGCGTCCTCCCGGGTGTTGGCGGTGACGCTGCGCAGCTCGCGCTCCTGGAACAGGTGGCGCTGGTAGTCCAGGGGCGGGATCTCGGACAAGTGGATTCCGGCCACGGCCAGCACGCCGCCGCGGTCCAGAGCCTCCAAGGCCGGCAGCACCAGCTCGCCGGCGGGCGCGAACAGGATCGCGCCGTCCAGCTTCTCCGGCGGCGGGTCGAAGCTTCCGGCCACCGAGGCGGCGCCCAGCTCGCAGGCGAGCTCTCGGTGCGTGTCACCGCGGCTGAAGACGTGGACCCGACAGCCCATGTGAACCGCCACCTGGATCGTCACGTGGGCCGACCCACCGAAACCCCACAGCCCCAGCACCCCGCCCGGCTGCACGCCGCAGCGCCGCCAGGCCCGGTAGCCGATGATCCCGGCGCACAGCAGCGGCGCCAGCTCGGCGGCGGGCCGCTCATCGGGCAACGCGTGGGCAAAGGCCTCGGGCACCAGCGCGTACTCCGCGTAGCCCCCGTCCACGTCCCAGCCGGTGAAGAGCGGTTCCAGGCACAGGTTCTCGCGCCCGCTGGCGCAGAAACGGCAGGCGCCGCAGGCGCGGTGCAGCCACGCCGCCCCGATGCGCTCGCCCTCGCGGAAGCGCTCGGCTCCGGCCCCCAGGCCCGCGACCCGGCCCACGATCTCGTGGCCGGGGATCACCCGCCCCCGGCGCGGCGGCAGGTCGCCCTCGGCCACATGGAGGTCCGTGCGGCACACGCCGCACACCTCCACGCGCACCAGGACCTCGCCCGGTCCGGGCTCCGGAATCGGGACCTCCAGCGGCTCGAGCGGATTCTGCTCGGCCGGGCGGGGATTCGTGACGACCATCGCGCGCATGAGCGGATCCCAACCTACTATCTCGGACGATGCGGCTGCGCCAGCTCCTACGACGCGTGCTCCCCTGGCTCATCTCGGCTGCTCTGCTGGTCTACGTCTTCGGGTGGCTCACCGAGTGGGACAAGCTGCTCGAGGCCACACGACGGGCCAACGCACCGCTCTTCGTCCTGGTCACCTTCGCCGACAAAATGATCTTCTTCGTATTCTGGACCATGCTCCAGGTCCAGGCCTTCCGGCGCATGGTAGGCCCCATGTCCCTGGGGCGGCTGATCTCGCTGCGCGGCGGATCCGAGCTGCTGCGCTCGGTCAGCAACCCCCTGGCGGATGCCGCCTTTCTGATCGGCCTGGTGCGCATCACCCGCGGCAGCCCGGGCCGGGTGATCCTGGCCGCTTCGGTGCCCGGCTTCGTGCACGCCATCGTGCTGATCGGTCAGGTGACGTTGTCGCTCTTCCTGCTGGAAGGCGGCCTCTCGGCCAACCGCGACGTGACCATCGCCGCCGCCATCGGCTGGTCGATCATCCTGGGCATCCTGTTCTCGGTGCGTTTCGCGCGCCGCAGCACCGTGCGCTGGCTGGCGCGCGTGCGCATGTGGCTGGAGCAGGTGGAGTTCCGCGCCTTCCTGCCCATGCTGGGCTGGTTCGTGGTGCTGGCCTTCATGGACATCACCGTGCAGTGGATCGCGACCTGGGCCTTCGGAGCGCCGATCCCGTTCCTGGAGCTGGTGGCGCGTGTTCCGATCCTTTACGCGGCATTCATGATCCCGTCGTTCGGGAATTTCGGAACCCGCGAGCTGGCCTGGGCGGCGCTGTTCGGCGACTTCCACGACCGCGACACCCTGGTCGCCTACGCCTTCGCCACCAACTCGCTCTTCCTGATCTTCCACGTGCTGATCGGGATCGCTTTCCTGCCCCGCGCCATCGCCCTGCTGCGCCAGGTGCGCGCCGCATCGCGCGAGGGCGAGGAGCTTCCCGGCGGGCCGCTGGTGCACGATCCAGGGGACCCTTAGATGCTGCGCTGGCTAGCCGTGCGTTGGCCATCCTTAGCAGGACAATGCCCCACGCTCGCCTTCGGCTCACTGCGCGCCCTCGGCCAGCTCCGGAGCTCGCGCGTCCACCGTTGGCTCGGGCTTGCGGGCATCAGGCTCGGAAGGCCGGGCGGCCGCGGGTGGGGCTGAGTTGCGGTGTCTGCACG
>CAMYOO010000041.1 GCA_947260035.1 uncultured delta proteobacterium | reverse complement strand
ATCTCCGGCGTGATGCTCTTCGACGAGAACGGCGAGGACGACGGCACCATCGGGTTCGCCAAGGACCTGCGCGACATCCTCCAGAAGGATCAGCTCGCCACCCTGGGCGAAGTGGCGATCGGGCTGTCCCACGAGATCAACAACCCGCTCACCGTGATCCTCAATCAGACCGAGCTGTTGGAACGGGATCTGATGCGGCTGGCCGACGAGGCGGACGCCTCGGTGGAGCTGGAGCGCGTGGACGCGGTTCGCCGCGAGATCGCGCGCATCTCCGAGATCCTCCAGCGTCTGGGCGAGATGGTCGAGCAGGAGAGCTACGAGACCGTCGACTACATCGGTCCGGCGCGCATGATCGACCTGCGCCGGCGCTGGGAAGGCAAGAGCGACGAGCGTCTGAGTGGCCTGCGCGTTCTCGTGGTGGACGACGACCTGGGAATCCTGCGTACGCTGTCGGAGATTCTCGAAGTCGACGGCTGCGTGGTGAGCACGGCGCACGACGGCAAGGAGGCCCTGGCCCGGGTGGAGGAGAGCCCGGTGGACGTGGTCGTGACCGACGTGGTGATGCCCCGCATGGACGGTTACGAGCTGTATACGGCGTTGAACCGGATGCACCCGGATCTTCCCGTGCTGATGATGACGGCCTTCACCTACGACAAGGACCACATCATCAAGCGCAGCCGGCTGCGCGGCCTGTCCACGGTCATTTTCAAGAAGCCGGTCGATCCGGCCCGGCTGCGCAAGGCGATCCTCGAGGCGGTCTACTCCGCACAGCCGGACGACTCATAGGGTTCGCGCAGCGCAGACGCCCACCACCCGCCGGGCGCCCGCCCGGCGCAAGGCGCGGGCCGCCGCGGCCAGCGTGCTGCCGGTCGTCGTGACGTCGTCCACCAGGACCACGCAGCCGGCCAGTGCGCCCGATGCCCGGAACGCGTTCCGAACGTTGGCCCGCCGCGCCGCTCGGCCCAGGCCGCGTTGACTGGGGGTGTCGCGCACGCGCAGCAGGGCGCCTCTCGCCAGCGGCGCGTCCAGGGACCGGGCCACCTCCCGGGCCAGCAGACCCGCCGGATGGAAGCCCCGCGCGCGCAGGCGGCGCGGGTGCTGGGGCACCGGAACCACGTGGTCCGGCGCGTGGTCCAGGCCGGCGGCGGCCTCGCGGATCAGGGCGAATGCCACCGCCTCGGCTCCTGGATCGAAGCCCGTCAGCCCCGGGCGGGGATCCTTGAAGCGGCGCATCCACGACTCGAAGTCGCCCGCGTAGGCGGCTCCCGCCAGGCTGTCGGTCAACGGCGCAGGCGGGCGCGGATCGCGGGGCGGTATCAAGCGAGGCAGCCGCGCGTCGCAGGCGTCGCACAGCGCCGCGTCGCGAGGAAGCGCAGCGGCGCAGCCGGCGCATGCACCCGGCAGAAAGAACTCGAGAAGATCCGAAAGCAGGTGCCGCAATGGCAGCTCCCCGGGACCGGGCAAGCAGCAACCGTAGCCCGGATCGCCCGAAGGACCGTCTCCTGACTCAGGTTCGGCTAGTGCTGGATGCGCTCCCAGCCGTTCGGGCCGCGCCGCAGCTCGGCGGGCGGCCAGTAGCGCTGGTCCAGCTTGAGGGTGATGACGTCGGTGCGGCCCTCGAGGCTGAGCGTGCGCAGCCGGACGGAGTCGCGGTCGCGCCTCTCGCCCACGGCCGCCAGGAAGGAGTCCAGGTCCGGCGTGGGCTTTCCGTCGGCCGCCACGATGCGGCGGGTTGCCCCCAGGCCGTAGCGGTGAGCGGGGGAGCCCCACGCGTACCAGGATACGTACAGGCCTTCGCGCGGCAGGCCGCGCTGGGCCGCGACGGCGCGGTGGGGGACCTGGAGAAGCGCCCCCGCCCACAGCAGGGCCCGCTGGGTGCCGTTCCCGTCCAGCGTGTCGGTGGGCACGCGAACGCGGATCTCCTTTCCGTCGCGCAACAGTGTCAGCTCCACCTCGGGCCGGCGCGCCACGGCGCGCTCCACCTCGCGCACACGGGTCACCGGGCTGCCGTCGATGGCCAGGAGCAGGTCGCCCTCCTCCAGGATCTCCGAGGCGCGCACGTCGGCGGCCACGCGCGCTACGTCGAGGACACGGCGTCGCTGCGGATCGTGGTCTTCCAGGGTGCGGGCGGCCTCTTCCGAGAGACCCCGCGTACGGGCGTCGGCCAGCGAGAGCGGGCGCAGCTCGGCACCGAGGCTCCGCCATTCGGGCAGCCCGCCTTCGCGCATGGGCCCGATCACGTCGAGCAGAAGCTCCGACGGAATGCCGGCGAAGAAGGCGCGCGGCCCGTCCTTGCCTGCGGCGGAGAACGAGGACCAGAGCGCCACCACCCGGCCCCAGCGGTCCACCAGAGCGCCGCCGACGCCCTTGGGTGCACGGGACAGCGCGACCAGCTCTACGTTCGTCTCGCGGAAGCGCGGTGGTGAGGGCGTGGGCAGGGACGCCACCTCCACCTGCGACACCCGCGCCTTCTCAGAGACCAGCTGCAGGGACGAGGTCAGGGCCACGAGCCACAGATCGTCGCCGGGCTCCAGCTCCCGGGCGTGGAGGGACGCGCTTCGCACCGGCGTCTCACCCAGCAGCGCCGGGTCGTAGCGCAGCACCGCCAGGTTGTGCTCGGGGTGGATGTAGGCCAGCTGCGCCGGCACCTCGATGGACCCGGCGAAGGTCAGCGTGGCATCGCCCATCGCCACGGGAACCGTGTCGCGGTCCGTCAGAACGAGGCCGCGTTCGGCATCGATCACCACGCCGGCGCCCAGGTAGGAGTCGCCGCTGACGCCGTCTACGCGGAAGGGGACGTGGAAGCGCACCACCGCGAGTGAGCGCGCCACCTTGCGCGTACGGCCATCGCCGCCGGAAGGAAAGCTGGTGGTCGAGGGAGAGGCCGCTTCGGGCGGGGGAGGCGGCGGCAGATCGACGCAGGGCCAGTTGCCGCTGGCGTCGTCGCGTGTGCAGCGACGCATGTCGTTCCAGCGCCGGTCGATGCGGACCACCCGCACCTCCTCGTTGCGCGCCATCTGGGCGCGTCGGAAGCGGACCGGGACCCGCGCGCCGTCGGACAGCTTTGCCAGGGCCTCTTCCAGCACGTCCAGGGTCGGTGTGTCGGTACCGCCGACGCGGGTGATGAGCGAGCGGCTCGGGATCCCGGCGCGCCGGAACATGTAGCCGCCATGGGCCAGGTAGGCGCCTCGCACGGGCAGCCCGTAGTTTCGCGCCTGCTGGTACGAGAACGAGTTGAGGACCGCGCCGCCCACCTCCAGGTAGCTGTCCGGCGTGATCGCGTGCAGATCGCCCACTTCGAGCTGCAGCTGGTGGGGCTCGCCGCCGCGCTCCACCTTCAGCTCCAGGGTCTGGCCGACGCGATCATCGAGCGCGGCCTCCAGGGGGAGGAACCCGGTGACCCGCTTTCCGGCCACCCGCACCAGCACGTCGCCGGGCTGCAGCGCATCGTCGGCCGGCCCATCGGGAATCACCTGCCCCACCACCAGCATTCCGGTGGCCGCGGGATGGGCGCGCCGCACCTCTGCCTCGGTGTCGGGACGCAGACCCAGGCGGCGCACCTCGTCGTACGGCTGATGCTCGAAGATCGTCTGGAGCGTGCCCCGGGACACCGGCTCTCCGCGGCGGATCAGCTCCAGGGCTCGCACCACGCGGTCGAGCGGCAGGTAGTAGCTCGATGCTGCACGCTGCTTTCCGCCCGCATTGAGCGCCACCACGCGCCCGCTGCGATCGATCACCGGTGAGCCCGAAGATCCACCGGAGGTATTGGACGCAGCTTGAAAGTAGAAGGTGTTGAAGTCGCTGTAGCGACCCTTTCCGTAGTGGGGGGCGGAACGATCCAGGCGGGCCAGGGTTCCCGCCAGGATGGAGAGCTTCTCGCCGGCGTCGTTCCCGATCACGCGCACCTCGGCGCCGACGCGCACCTGGTCCGGGGCCAGCTCGAGCTGAGCGCGGCGCATGAAGCGGACGCTCGAAGGGTCGTAGCGGAAGAAGCCGAAGTCGTGGACGGGATCGCGGTAGATCGCCTGAACGGCGACTTCCTCGTGGTTCTGGAACACCGCCTCGGCCACCACCGGTCCCGGGCTTACCACGTGCCGGTTGGTGAGGATGATGCCTTGCTCGGCATCGACGATGAAGCCGGTGGCAGTGGCCGTGCCCGTGGGCTCGGTGTCGAAGGGCCGGGTCTCGCTGACACGCAGCACGACGACGGCCGGTACGACTCGCTCCAGGACGCGCTCCCACGCCGCCGAGGAGGCCGGCTGGGCGGTGGCAGGGGCCGCGAGGAGCAGGCCGAGCACACCCAGCAAGCCCGCTAGAAGTTGCCTCACTCGCCGACCGCGACGCGGGCCGCGTCGCTCCACAGGCGCTCGAGGTCGTAGTGCTCGCGCACTTCGCGCTGGAACAAATGAATCACCAGGTCGCCCAGGTCGATCAGCACCCAGCGCCCGTCGCCGTACCCTTCGACGCCCAGGGGCTGGTCGCCCAGCTCGCGTGCGCGCTCGACCACCGCGTCGGCAAGGGTCCGCACGTGCCGATCCGACGTGCCCGACGCCAGCAGGAATCCATCCGCAAAGGAGGAGACTTCGCGTACGTCCAGTGCGACCAGGTCTTCGCCCTTCTTGTCGAGGATGACGTCGGCGAGCTTCCGCATGCGATCCAGCCGCTCTTCGCTCAAGAAACCCTCCGATAGACAGCGCTCCGCTCGATCGCCTCACGGACGGAGTCGGGAATGAGATAGCGCACGGAGCGTGCCTCGCGCAGCCGTGCGCGAATGTCCGAGGAGGAGACGTCCAGTGCCGTGATCTCGACCAGGTGCACCCGGGTTCCCGCGTCGCGGTGGACCGCCGAGCGCCCGTCGGGGGCCATCTCCAGCGCCTCGGCCAGGGGCGCGGGCAGCCACTCGGCCAGCGAGCCCTTGCGAACCGGGGGGCGCGTGAGCACGGCGAAGTCGGCCAGGGTCAGCAGTCGCTCGGGCTCGCGCCAGGTGGCCATCTCGGCGAACGCGTCCCGTCCCAGCAGGAACCAGACGGGCCCGACCCGCGCGTGGACCTCCGGAAGCGTATCCACCAGAAAGGAGGGCCCGCCGCGCTCCACCTCGACGGGGTCGACCTGGAAGCGCGCGTTTCCCGCGACGGCCAACCGCACCCACTCCAGGCGGTGGTCCGCCGGCGCAATCGCTTCCGGGTCGGCCTCCTTGTGAGGTGGGCGCGCACTGGGCACGAACAGCACCCGTTCCAGGTCGAGCGCCTCGGCCGCCTCTTCGGCCGCGCGCAGGTGACCCAGATGGATGGGGTTGAAGGTTCCGCCGAAGACTCCGACGCGGGCGCGTCCCCGGGTCCGGTTCATTCGCGAAGCTGTCCGTTTCCGAACAGCACGAACTTCCGGGTCGTGAGCCCTTCGAGCCCCATGGGCCCGTACCAGTGAAGCTTGGACGTCGAGATCCCGATCTCCGCACCCAGGCCCAGTCGATAGCCGTCGGAGAATGCCGTCGAGCAGTTGACGCCTACGACCGAGGAGTCGAGCCGGCGTACGAACGCCTGGGCGCTCTCGTAGTCGCGGGTGACGATGACTTCGGTGTGGTCGGAGCCGTAGTTTCGAATGTGCTCGATGGCGGCGTCCAGTCCTTCCACCACGCGCACGGCCAGGATGGGTCCCAGGTACTCCTCGCCCCAATCCGCTTCGTTGGCGGGGACCGCCTCGGAAAACGTCTCGCAGGTCACGCGGCAGCCGCGGATCTCGACGCCCTCCTCGTGCAGCGCCTTGAGGACGTCGGGAAGCACGTTGTGCACGGCGTCCCGGTGCACGAGCAGCGTCTCGATTCCGTTGCACACCGCCATCTGACGGATCTTGGAGTCGAGCACGATGGCGCGTGCCATGTCGGGGTCCGCGCTGGCGTCCAGGAACACGTGGGACACGCCCGCGTCGTGAGCCACCACGGGGATCGTCGACTCCTCGGTGCACTTGCGGATCAAGCCGGGACCGCCTCGGGGGATCAGCAGATCCACGTAACGGTGCTGGCGCAGCAAGGCGTCCACCGCGGCGCGGTCGCGCGTGGGAATCAGGGCCAGCGCGTCCTGCGGCAGGCCCACCTCGCGTGCCGCCTCGCGCAGGGCCTCGGCCAGGGCGCCGTTGGTGTTGAAGGCCTCGGAACCGCCGCGCAGGATCACCGCGTTGCCTGACTTCACGCACAGGGCCGCCGCGTCCACGGTCACGTTGGGGCGCGACTCGTAGATGATCGCGATGACGCCCAGGGGGATGCGCATGCGTCCCACCTGGAGCCCGTTGGGCCGCACCGAGACTTCGCTCATCTCGCCCACGGGATCCGGCAGCGCGGCCACGTCGCGCAGGCCCGCCACCATGTCGCTCCACTTCTCGGCCAGGTCCAGGCGCTTGACCATGGGCTCGGACAGGCCCTTGTCCCGGGCCTCGGCCAGGTCGACCTGGTTGGCCTCCAGGATGGCGCTCTTGGAGGCTTCCAGTCGCGCGGCCGCCGCCTCGAGCCAGCCGTTCTTCTCGCGTGAGGACAGCGCAGCCAAGGTGTGGGATGCCTCGCGGGCGCGACGCGCCAGCGTTTCGATGTCGCGGGAGAGGTCGGTCATCGTTCGTCGCTCGCTTTCTGCGGAGGATCGAGCACGACGAGGCGGTCGCGATGGATCACCGCGTCGCCGTTCGAATAGCCTAGCACCTGGACGATTTCTCGTGTCGGCAGTCCGCGGATGCGTTCGATCTCGCTCGACGAGTAGGCCGTCAGGCCGCGGGCCAGCTGGCGACCGCGGGCGTCCTCGCACGTCACCGGTTCGCCCACGTGGAAGCGGCCCGACACCGAGGTGATGCCCGCCGGCAACAGGCTGCGGCCCTTCTCGCACAGCGCTCGCGCTGCACCGTCGTCCACCACGAGCCGGCCGCGCGGCCGCGCGGTGTGGGCCAGCCAGTGCTTGCGCCCGCGCAGACGCGCACCGGGTGCGAAGAGCGTTCCGACGGGCTCGCCTGCTGCGACCGCCAGCAGCACGTTGCGCGTGCGTCCGTTGCACACCACCGTCGCCGCGCCGGCATTGCCGGCGCGGCGTGCCGCCTCCAGCTTGGTGATCATGCCGCCGCGACCGAATGCGCGCGCCGATCCGCCCGCGGCCTCGAGGACGCTCTCGTCGATGGACTCCACCACGTCGAAGAGCGGCGGCTTGGGCCGGCCCGGCGTGGGCTTCTCCACGTGGAGGCCATCCACATCGGTCAGCAGCACCAACAGGTCGGCGTCCACCAGGTTGACCACCGTGGCGGAGAGGTTGTCGTTGTCGCCAAAGCGGATCTCGTCGGTGGCGACGGTGTCGTTCTCGTTGACGATGGGGACCACGCCCATGCGCAGAAGGGTGGTCAGCGTATTGCGCGCGTTCAGGTAGCGTTCGCGGTCGTCGAGGCCGACCCGGGTGACCAGCACCTGGCCCACGCGGCGGCCGTGACGCGCGAAGCGCCGGCGATAGATCTCCACCAGGTCGATCTGTCCCACGGCCGCGGCGGCCTGCATCTCCGGGATGCTGCGGCCGGGCCGCTCGCGTCCCAGGGTGCGGCTGCCCAGAGCGACGGCCCCGGACGACACCACCACCACCTGGCGTCCGTCGTCGGCCAGCGCGGTGACCTGTCGCGCCAGCTCGGAGAAGGCACGGGCGCGCACGTGGCCGTCCTCGGTCAGGACGCTGCTTCCGACCTTGACCACGATGCGCTTGGCGCGGCGCGCTGCGGCGCGCTGCGGGCTCATGACGCCGCCTCGTCGGATTCCGCCGCCTCGGCTGCAGCGGCTGCGTCGAGTGCGCCCAGCATGGCGCGCACCAGCTCCGGCACGCCTTCGCCGGTGACGCCCGACACGTACAGAACCTCTCGTCCGAGGGCGCGGAAGGCGTCCTCCAAAGGCTCCAGCTTTGCGCGCTCGGCCACCAGGTCGATCTTGGAGAGGACCACGATCTCGGGCCGCTCCAGCAGCGCGGAGTCGTAGGCGCCCAGCTCGCGGCGCAGGATTTCGTAGTCCGCCATCAGGTCGGCGCCCTCCATCTCGCTGCGCGCCAGGTCCAGCAGGTGAACCAGGACCCGCGTGCGCTCCACGTGACGCAGGAAGCGGTCGCCGAGGCCCGCGCCGTCGCTGGCTCCCTCGATCAGCCCGGGGATGTCGGCCACCACGAAGCGGCGGTCGTCCACCTCGACGACCCCCAGGGACGGCACCAGGGTGGTGAAGGGATAGGCGCCCACGCGCGGACGAGCCGCCGAGAGCCGCCGGATCAACGTGGACTTCCCGGCGTTGGGAAAGCCCATGAGTCCCACGTCGGCCAGGAGCTTCAGCTCCAGACGCAAGCGCCGCGATTCGCCGGGCTTGGCCGGCGTGGCGAAGTCGGGCGCCTGGCGCGTCGGCGTCGCGAAGTTGGCGTTGCCGCGTCCTCCGCGCCCGCCGCGGGCCGCCACCAGGCGCGCGTCCGGCTCCGACAGGTCGGCGATGGCCGCGGCGTCTTCGCCCGCGTCGGCGTCGTAGACCATGGTTCCCACCGGTACGCGCAGGACCACGTGTTCGCCGGCCTTGCCGTGCTTGTTGGTTCCCTTTCCCGGCTCGCCGCGGGGAGCGCGGACCTCCGGGCGCACGCGGTGGTCCAGCAGGGTGGCCAGGTTGCGGTCCGCCAACAGCACCACGTCGCCGCCGCGCCCGCCGTCTCCGCCGTCCGGCCCGCCTCGAGGCTCGAACTTCTCGCGTCGGAACGAGACGCACCCCTCGCCTCCTGCCCCGGCGCTGACCGAGACGGTGACCTCGTCGATGAAGGTGTCGGTGGGCTTGGGCATCCCGTGACCGTCCGCTGCGCAGACGTACGGGGGTGTCGCCGCGCTGCGGTCCTATCCTAGGCGGGCGGCTCGATGGTGGCGACGACGCGACCGCGCGAACGGCCATACTGCACGACGCCGTCGCACAGCGCGAAGAGCGTGTAATCCCTTCCGCAGCCGACGTTGCGGCCCGGATGGATCCGGGTTCCAAGCTGGCGGACGAGGATGTTGCCCGCCCGCACGTTCTGGCCACCGAAGCGCTTCACGCCCCGGCGCTGCGAGTTGCTGTCGCGACCGTTGCGTGAGCTGCCCTGTCCCTTTTTGTGCGCCATCGGATCTTCCTCGGTCCCTGTGCGGGCTAGCCTGCGATCTGGTCGACCTGGATCTCGGTGTAGGCCTGGCGGTGACCCTGCTTGCGCCGGTAGTTCTTGCGGCGCTTGAACTTCCAGACCACGATCTTGGCGCCGCGGCCCTGGGCGGTGATGGTTCCCAGCACCCGGGCGCCGTCCACGCGCGGGCGCCCCACGCGAGCCTCGCCCTCGCCTCCTACCAGGAGGACATCGTCGAGCTCCACCTGAGAGCCGACCTCACCGGCCAGCTTCTCGACGCGGACCTTCTTGCCGGGCTCGACCCGGACCTGCTTACCACCGCTGCGGACGACCGCGTACATCACGAACCCTCGGGCTTTTCGGAATCCGGCAGTATCCGGGATTCCTCTTCGGCGTCAAGCGCCTGCGGCTCGAGGCCCGGGTCCGGCTCCGGGGCGGGAGGCGGCTCGGCCGGCAGCGCCTGAAAGGGCTCCGGGGCCCCGGAGGGCGCCTCCAGACCGGCTGTCTCGATGTCGGCAGCCGGGGCCTCCAAGGGCTCTCCGGTCTCCTCGGCCACGTCGGGTTCTGCCGGGGCGTCGGCCTCCGCAGCCTCCTGCGCCGCCCGGGCCGCGGCCGCCTCCTCATCGGCCTCCACCTCGGCGTCCTCGGCCTCGACGTCGGCACCGTTGCCCGGCCCCTCGCCCAGCCAGGCCGGGGTGAAGGCAATGCCGCTGCCCGGATCGCTGGTGCGGACCTCGAACTGCTCGTGGTGCAGGTTGGGGCGCACCGAGATCTCGATCTCGCGGCCGAGCGTTGCCTCCAGGGCCTCCAGCGCAGGCCGGTCACGGCCCAGCAGCAGCTCACCCACCCGGCGCGAGACGGTCACCGCGATGCGCTGGCCGCTCAGCCGGGGCAGGTCCTTGCGGATCTCCCGCAGCACGCGGAAGGCGACGCTCTCGGGCGAGAGCACGTAGCCCTTGCCCTCGCAGTAGGAGCACGGCTCGCCCAGCACCTGCACCAGGTTCTCGCGGGTGCGCTTGCGCGTCATCTCCACGAGCCCGAGCTCCGAGATCTTGAGGATGTTGGTGCGGGCCTTGTCGCCGCGCAGGACCTCCTGGAGGGCGCGATACACCTTCTCCCGGTTGGTGAAGTCGTCCATGTCGATCAGGTCGATGATGATCAGCCCACCGATGTTGCGGAAGCGGAGCTGGTGCACCACCTCGCGCACCGCCTCGAGGTTGGTCTTGAGGACCGTCTCCTCCAGGTCGCGCTTGCCCACGTAGCGGCCGGTGTTGACGTCGATGGCGGTGAGGGCCTCGCTCTGGTCGACGATCAGGTAGCCGCCGCTCTTGAGCCATACCTTCCGGCCCAGGTTCCGGTCGATCTGCTCCTCGAGCTGGAAGTGGTCGAAGATGGGAAGGTCACCTTCGTAGTGCTCGATGGTCGGCGGATCGACCATGAAGCGATCGACGAACTTCTTCATCTCCGCGTACACATCCGGGTCGTCGATCACGATGCGCTTGGTCTCGTCGCCCACCGCGTCGCGGATCACCCGCATGGGCAGGTCCGGCTCGTGGTAGAGGATGTGCGGAGCGCGGGCCTGGGCCTTGCCCGACTGGATCTCCTCCCAGGTCTCCGACAGGTACTTGACGTCGGCCTCCAGGTCCGACTCCTTGACCCCGCCGCTGGCGGTGCGGATGATGAAGCCCAGGTCCTTGGGGCGCATTCGCTCCACGGTGTCGCGCAGTCGGCGGCGCTCCTTGTCGGAGCCGATGCGCCGCGAGACGCCCACCCGGCGGCCCGACGGCGTCAGCACCAGATGGCGGCCGGCGATGGAGACGTGGGAGGTGATCCGGGCGCCCTTGGTGCCGATGGGTTCCTTGGCCACCTGGACCACCACCTCCTGGCCCTCGGAGAGCAGCGCCTCGATCTTGGGCATCTGGCGGCCGTTACCGTTGCGGCGGCGGCGGCGGGAGTCCCCGTCGTCCGAATCGGTCTCCGCCAGGTAGTCGCCGACGTAGAGGAAGGCGGCCTTCTCCAGGCCGATGTCCACGAAGGCGGCCTGCATGCCCGGCAGCACCCGGGTGACGCGGCCCTTGACCACCTTGCCCACCATGCTGCGGGTGCTGGCGCGCTCGATGAAGAGCTCGACGAAGCTGCCCTTCTCGAGGATGGCCACCCGGGTCTCGCCCGGCGTGGCGTTCACCACGATCTCGTTGCTCATTTCGACTTTCCCACGGAGCGGGCCCGGCCCCCAAGGGGGTGGACATGCGGATCTACGCCGCTCCTGTATTGGGCGAGCCTTGGCCTGGCCTGAGGCGGGACGTGGACCTCAGTGGATCCTGAGAGTCGGGGAGGCCAAGCGGGGTACGGGGGCGCGGAAGGCGCCGTCCGGAGGACGGGAGGCTCTCTCTAAGCTCCCGAAATCAAAGGCTAAAGCGTTGACTCGCAATGTGACTCACTCTACCGTGACGGCTGGCCTGCTCCGGTGAGCCCCCGCGGACGACCTCCCCGTCGCCCGTCCCGCTCGCCCGGGCGAGGCCCGCTGGCGCACCGTGGCACCATCAACCGGACCCTGCCGAGCCGCACAAACTCGTGAGATCCAACATCATGCATCCCGGGGACAAGGTCAAGGCAGATCCGAGAAGCGGTCTCCCCGCGGTAGGGCGCTTGGCCGAGGTCCTGGCCCGGTCCCGGCCGGATCTGCCGGCCTGGGCGCGTGTAGAGGGTTCCAGACGCGCCGTCGCGGCCGCGCGTCGCGACCTGGATGCGAGCCCGGGGGCCGAGCCTCCGGCGCTCGGGGCCCTGGAGGCCCAGGCCGCCCGGCTGGCGGCGGGGCTGTGCCGGCCGCGCCCGGGGCGCGTCATCAACGCTACCGGGGTGGTGCTGCACACCAACCTGGGGCGGGCCGTGTTGGGCGCGGAGGCCGCCGCCGCGGTGAGCGAGGCCGCGGCCGGATACAGCGACCTGGAGCTCGACCTGGCCGGCGGCGGCCGCGGCAATCGGCTGGCTTCGCTGCGCGACAAGCTGGTGATCCTCTCGGGAGCCGAGGCGGCGCTGGCGGTGAACAACAACGCGGCTGCAGTGCTCCTGGCCCTGGACACCCTGGCTCGGGGTCGCGAGGTGGTGGTCTCTCGGGGCGAGCTGGTGGAGATTGGCGGCTCGTTCCGGGTCCCCGAGATCCTGGAGCGGGCCGGCGTCCGCCTGGTGGAGGTGGGCACCACCAACCGCACCCACCCGCGCGATTACGAACAGGCCATCGCTTCCGACACGGCTCTGCTGCTCAAGGTGCATCGCAGCAACTTCGAGCAGCACGGCTTCGTGGCCGAGGTCGGCCTGGAGGAGCTGGCCGAGATCGCCCGGCGTCACGGCATCCCGTTGGTGGAGGACCTGGGCAGCGGAACCCTCACGTCCGTGCCGGGCGTGGAGCTGCCCGCCGAGACCCTCGCGCCGGCGCGGCTGCGCCAGGGTGCGGACCTGGTCTGCTTCTCGGGCGACAAGCTCCTGGGCGGGCCGCAGGCGGGCATCGTGCTGGGCCGCAACGAGATCGTAGAGGCCATGGCCCGCAACCCCTTGGCCCGGGCGCTGCGTCTGGACAAGCTGGGCCTGGCAGCCCTCGACGCCGTTCTGCGTGCCTTGCTGGAGGGTCGCCCGGAGCGGATCCCGACCCTGCGCGCGCTCGGCGCCGATGCATCCGAGCTGCGCGCCCACGCGGAGAAGCTGGCGCTGCGGCTGGGCCAGCGCCTGGGCTCGGCCGCCGCCGTCACTGCGGAGCAGGAGCGTTCGGCGGTGGGGGGCGGGTCGCTGCCCGGCTTCGAGCTTCCCACCTGGGTGGTGGCGTTGCGCGCATCACGGGGTCCCGATGCCCTGGCTGCCCGGCTTCGCGAGGCGCCGGTTCCGGTCCTCGGCCGGATCCGAGATGACGCCCTGCTGCTCGACGTGCGCACCCTGCTCGACGGCGACCAGGCCGACCTGGAGCACGCCCTGGCCTTCGCGCTGGGCCGCACGGATTGAACCTCATGCTCGCCTCGGGCTATTCTCGCGGAGTGCTGAGCTCGAGCGTTCTCGTTCTCAATCGGTCCTACCTGCCGATTCACGTAACCAGCGTGCGTCGGGCGTTCTCGCTGATCTACCAGGGCATCGCGCGGGCCGTGGACGAGCAGTACCAGACCTTTGACTTCGAGAGCTGGCAACAGCTCGCCGTGGCGCGGGACGAGGACTTCGTCGGCACCCCGGGCGGGGCCATGCGCGTTCCGCGCGTGATCGTGTTGGTGGCCTTCGACCGCGTACCCAAGCGCCACGTTCGCTTCAGCCGCATCAACATCTTCGCGCGCGACGGCTTCACGTGTCAGTACTGCAGGCGCAAGCCCGCTCGCGCCGAGCTGAACCTGGACCACGTGGTTCCGCGGGCGCTCGGCGGCCGCAGCACCTGGGAGAACGTGGTGTGCTCGTGCGTCGACTGCAACCGACGCAAGGGCGGCCGCACGCCGGAGCAAGCCGGCCTGAAGCTGCGCCGCCTTCCGCTGCGTCCGCGCTGGACGCCGCTCATGAACCTCATGATTTCCAGCGTTCGCTACAACGAGTGGCGGCCGTTCCTGAACATCGTCGACGCTTCTTACTGGAACACCGAGCTCGAGAAGTAGACGTCGCATCACGGTAGGGGGTTCCGTGATCGATACGAGTGCAGGCAGCGCCGGCACGGCGAGCCGAGCGACCGGCGCTGCGCCGGACACCGCTCGTATGATCGCCGTGGGTGGCGGAAAAGGGGGCGTGGGCAAGACCTTCGTCACCGTCAACCTCGCTGCGGCTATCGCCCGCGAGGGATTCGACGTGGTGGTGGTGGACGGCGACCTGGAGGGCGCCAACACCCACACCTGCTTCGGTGTGCCCCCGCCGCCTCTCTCGCTGGCCGACTTCGTGGCCAACCGGGAAGAAGAGCTGACTAAGCTCATGGTGGAGACGGGGGTGCCGAACCTGCGGCTGATCGCGGCCACCCACGCCAACCTGGCGGCGGCCCAGCCCGGCCACTTCCAGCGGGTGCGGCTGCTCTCGCGCCTGCGTCAGCTCCCGGTGGACCTGGTGCTGATCGACCTGGGGGCGGGCACCCATCCCGCGGTGATGGACTACTTCCTGGTCGGCGACGACGGGATCGTGGTGTTCTGCCCGGAGCCCACATCCATGGAGAATGCCTACTCGTTCCTGCGGGCCGCCTTCTACCGGCGCATGCGGCTCTCCATGCTGACCCACTCGGTGCGGGCCCTGGTGACCCAGGCCATGGATCAGAGCAACGAGCGCGGCATCCGCACCCCGGCGGACCTGCTGCGCGAAATCGAGCAGCTGGATCCCAGCGAGGGAGGGCGCTTCGCGGAGACCCTGCGCCGCTTCCGGCCGCGCCTGCTGATCAACGACGTCCGCACGGCGGACGAGATCAAGCTGGGGTTCTCGGTGCGCAGCGTGTGCCGCAGCTACTTCGGGCTCGAGGCCGAGTATCTGGGTTACGTGAACCACGATGCCGGGGTCCGCGAGTCGGTGGTGGCTCGCCGGCCGCTGGTAGACGTGCATCCCAACTGCGATGCGGCGGTCTACCTGCGCCGCATCGCGCGCAAGGTGATCCAGTCGCTGGGACCCGCTGCCGTGGAGGAAGCGTGAAGCCGTTCTCGGATCAGAGCCACTACGAGATTCTCGAGATTTCGACGGATGCTGCGCCTGAAGAAATCGAGCGCGCCTATCGGATGGCTCTGGCCACCTACGGCGACGACTCCATAGCCGTCTACTCCCTCCTGTCGGAGAAGGATTCCCGAGCCACCCGCGAGCGCGTGGATCTGGCCTACGAGATTCTTTCCGACCCCACCGCGCGCCAGCGCTACGACGCCGGGTTGGGCGGAGAGGACGACTCGGCCTGGCGAGACCCTGAGCCCTTCCCCGATCCGCTGGAGCAGGCGGAGCTGATGCCGGCCCTGGTCTCCGAAGTGCCGCCGCATTCGAAGGCCGAGGTGATGCCCAGCATCTCCGGCTTCGAGGACGTGGACGACGAGGGCGATGGCACCATGTACGACGGCGCACGGCTGCGCCGTGCGCGGCTGCTGCGCGGGGTCGAGATCGATCAGATCGCCGAGTTGACCAAGGTCAACCCGACCTACATCCACTTCATCGAGGACGAGCGCTTCGACGATCTCCCGGCAACGGTCTACGTGCGCGGCTTCGTCAGCGCCTACGCCCGCTGCCTGGGTCTCGACGCGCCGGGAGCGTCGCTCTCCTACGTGGAGCGTCTGCAGCAGCACCGGGGCGAGGGGAGCCGCGGAGGCCGCCACTAGGAGCCCGACCCAAGATGGAGCACACTCCCCGGACGCCGATCCATCCGCGCTGGCTGCATTGCGCTGCTTGCGCCGTTGCGACGGACATGGCTCGGTCGCGCGCCTTGCCGGCGCGGCGTCCCGACGCCCGGGCGGGCGCATTCCATCCTGGGTCGGGCTGCTAGGTGGCCCGCATCGCCGATGCCGCGCGTGCGCGCCGGCTGGCCCGCGCGATCCTGTCGGACGTGCTGCTCTACAACCGCGACGCCGTCCGCCAGGGTCTGGAGCAGGACGACCTCTTCGAGCGCATGGGGGGGCACTTCGAAGAGGCCCGGGCCTACTTCGAGAGTCGCGTCGATCCGGAGCTGCTGCACAAGGAGAACTTCGTCGACCGCGCGATCGTAGACGTCCTGGTCTGCGGCAGCCGGAGTGTTCGCGCGCGGATATGGTGACCTTCGTGGTGGGCGAAGAGGAGGCGGGGCGCCGTCTCGATCTCGCCCTGGCCGATGCCGCCGGCCAGCCCCGCGCCCAGGTGCGGCGCTGGATCGACGCTGGCCACGTTCGCGTCAACGACGAGCCGGCGCGCGCCTCACGCCGTGTGCGCTCCGGCGACGTGCTGCAGGCCGAGCCGCCGGATCCCGTGGGCTGCGCACTGGAGCCCCAGCCGATCCCGCTGAAGGTCCTCTACGAGGACGCGGACCTGATCGTGGTGGACAAGCCCGCCGGGCTGGTGGTGCACCCGGCGCCCGGTCACCCCGACGGAACGCTGGTCAACGCGCTGCTTCACCACTGCGGCGACCTGGCCGGCGTGGGCGGCGTGCTGCGGCCGGGTATCGTGCACCGCCTGGACCGGGGAACCAGCGGGGTGTTGGTGGCCGCCAAGAACGACGCCGCCCACCGCGGCCTGGCGGAGCAGTTTCGCGACCACAGCATCGAGCGGATCTATCGGGCGCTGGTCCGCGGCCTGCCCGGCCGCGACGCAGGGCGCATCGACCGGCCCGTGGGCCGCCATCGGCGCGATCGCAAACGCATGTCCGTGGCCAGTCCCGTGGGCCGGGAGGCGATCACCGCCTGGCGCGTGCTGGAGCGCTTCGCGCGCAGCGGTTTGAGCTGGCTGGAGATCCGGCCGGAGACGGGACGCACCCATCAGATCCGCGTTCACCTGGCATCCGCCGGGGTGCCGATCGTCGGCGACCCGGTCTACGGGCGTCGCAACCCCACCCGGCTGCTCGAGCGCCCGGCCCTGCACGCAGCCGTGCTCGGCTTTCGGCATCCGCGGACGGATGAAGCGCTGCGCTTCGAGGCGCCCGAGCCTGCTGATCTGGCGGATGCGCTGCGCCGCCTGGCCGAGATCGAAGCGCGGTGAGCGCGGGCTTCCTCAGCGATCCGCTGCTCATGGAATGGGGCGTGGAGCACGGCTTCGGCCTGCGCGGAAGCTCCGAGCCGGCGGGGCTGTCGCGGCCGCGTCAGGTGCACGGCATCGCCGTGGCCCGGGCGGATGCGCGGGGTGTGGTGCAACCCGCCGAGGCGGATGCCGTCTGGACCGACGCGCCGGGGCGCGCCGTGGGCGTGCTGACGGCCGACTGCGTCCCCATACTCATGGGAGTGCGCGGCGCGCTGCGTGTGGCGGCCGTGCACGCCGGCTGGAAGGGGCTTGCCCTCGGGGTTATCGGCGCCGGCCTGGATGCACCACGTGGGACCGTGCTGCTACGAGGTGGACGCGCCCGTGCTGGTTCCGCTGCGGCAGCGCTTCGGCACCGATCTGGAAGCTGCGCTGGTTCCCACCGGCCCCGATCAAGGGCGCGTAGACCTGGGAGCGCTGGCGCGCCGGGCACTGGAGTCCGCGGGCCTTCCTCCGCACGCGATCGGCATGGCGGCGGCGGACTGCACCCGCTGCGATGCCGTCCGTTTCCATTCGTACCGGCGCGACGGCGCGCGCGCGGGTCGTTTGCTGCACTTCGTTCGCGCTGCGAACCGCCCGGAGGCCGCCCTTGACAGCCCTCAGGGCCCGGCGTAGGGTTTTTTTCGAGCGGTCGATCGACCGCGTTCTCTTGAAGAACACAGAGCGAATTCTCCAGGCACAGGTCGAGTGCGGGACCAGACCCGCAGGCACTCAAACCACTCAACTTCAAGGGCTGAATTTCCGAACGAGAAGCTAAGCCACACCAGCCATCCCCTGCCCCGATCGAGGGCAAGGACCGCCACCGGGCGGACCGCCGGTCTCGGAACTCCTCCACGCTCTCCGAGTCCCGGGAACTCCAACCCAACCCCCGTCACTATCCAAGAGGTCACCGTGTCCCAAGGCAATCGAACTTCAGGGCGACCGCGCGGCAAGGGCCGCCGCCCGCGCGGCAACGGATCGCGCGGAAACCGCGCGCCCCGGATGAGCGGAATGGATCAGGACTTCTCGCCCCTGGACGAGGAGTACGACAACACGGACATGATCTACACCGAGGACGACGACGACGGCGGCGAGCGCATGTACGTCACCGACCTCAAGCACAAGCCCATGGAGCAGCTGGCCGGGCTCGCCGAGGGGCTCAACGTCGAAAACGCCGCAGGGCTCCGCAAGCAGGATCTGATCTTCGCGATCCTGAAGGCGAAGACCGACGCGGACGAGAAGATCTTCGCGGAGGGCTGCCTGGAGACGCTGCCCGACGGCTTCGGCTTCCTGCGCGCCCCCGATCAGAACTACCTGCCCGGCCCAGACGACATCTACGTCTCGCCGTCGCAGATTCGCCGCTTCGGCCTGCGCACGGGCGACACCATCAAGGGCCAGATCCGGCCGCCCAAGGAGACAGAGCGCTACTTCGCCCTGCTCAAGGTCGAGAGCATCAACTTCGAGAAGCCCGAGGCGGCTCGGCACAAGATCCTCTTCGACAACCTGACGCCCCTCTACCCGCTGGAGAAGTTCAACCTGGAGGCGAAGACCGGGGGGCTCACCACCCGCATCATCGACCTCATCGCGCCCATCGGGAAGGGGCAGCGCGCGCTGATCACCTCGCCGCCCAAGGCCGGCAAGACGATGATCCTCAAGGACATCGCCAACGCCATCGCGGAGAACCAGCCCGAGGCGTACCTCATCGTGCTGCTGATCGACGAGCGGCCCGAGGAGGTGACCGACATGCAGCGCAACGTGAAGGCCGAGGTGATCTCCTCCACCTTCGACGAGCCCGCCACCCGCCACGTGCAGGTCGCCGACATGGTGATCGAGAAGGCCAAACGCCTGACCGAGCACAAGCGCGACGTGGTGATCCTGCTGGACTCGATCACGCGCCTGGCGCGGGCCCACAACACCGTGGTGCCGCACTCCGGCAAGATCCTCTCGGGAGGCGTGGATTCCAACGCCCTGCACAAGCCCAAGCGCTTCTTCGGCGCGGCGCGCAACGTGGAGGAAGGCGGCAGCCTCACCATCGTGGGCACGGCGCTGATCGACACGGGCTCGCGGATGGACGAGGTGATCTTCGAGGAGTTCAAGGGCACCGGCAACAGCGAGCTGGTCCTGGACCGCAAGCTGGCCGACCGGCGCACCTACCCGGCCATCGACATCAACCGCTCGGCGACCCGGCGCGAGGAGCTGCTGCTCAGCGAAGAGACGCTGAGCCGCATGTATCTGCTGCGCAAGGTGCTGTCGCCGCTCTCCCCGGTGGACTCCATGGAGTTCCTGCTGGAGAAGGTCAAGGCCACGGACTCCAACGAAGAGTTCCTCGCCTCCATGAACTCCTGACCCCGGCAACTAAAGGGACAGTCCCTTTAGTTGCCGTGCATTCGCGGGGGCGCCCCGAGGGACGCCCGCGCGGATGCACGCGCCGGTCAGAGGCTCCGGCTTCGCTCGCGGAGGGGTCAGGCCGACGGGACGAGCGGCTTCCGCGCGCGGCGGAACACCGCGAGGAGTTGCTTGCCACCCATGAGCATGCGCCAGCTCTGGGTGTGCTCGGCGAAGAGGTCGCGCTTTCGCTTGGGCTTCGACAGCGCAGACAGCGCGCGCACCAGCAGCGCCAGCGGCGCCAGCCAGCGCTGGCCCTTGCGCGGCAGCAGCGTGCGCGCTTCCACCAGCTCGAGGCCGGCGTTCTCGGCCATGTAGGCCAGGCGCGTCAGGGTGAGTGGGTTGATATGGCCGCGATCAAAAGGCGAGCCCTCGTAGTAGTTGGGGGCGCGCCGGGGAGGCTTGGCCAGGGAGCCGGTGAGCAGGAACTGCAGGCGCCGCTCGATGTTCAGGTAGTTGGGGGTGACGATCACCAGGACCCCGTCGCTCTCCACGACCCGCGCCAGCTCGCGCAGCAGCAGGAACGGGTTCTCCAGGTGCTCGATGCCGTCGCCGCAATAGACGAAGCCGAAGCTGGCGTCGGCGTAGGGGAGCGGCCGGTTCAGGTCCAGGGTGCAGAACGGCGTCGAGCCGCCGTAGCCCTCGCTGTCCAGGTCCGCCCCGAAGGCGCGGAATCCCAGCTGGCCCAGCGCCTCGGCCATGCGGCCGGGGCCGCAGGGAACGTCCAGCGCGCGGCCGCGGGCCAGCGGATCGGCGATGGCCAGCGCCTCCTCGAAGCTGCCCGAGCGGCTGTGCTGGGTGGCCTCGATCGAGTCGAGCAGCTCCGAGTAGCGGGGGTCGGCCATGCCCGTGCAGGCTAGCACCGGCCTGCCGGGTCAACGGGGTCAACGGGGTCAACGGGGTCAACGGGGTCACTGGGGTCACCGGCGCCGCGGGCTGCACCGGAATGCCGGGGTACCCTCGCGGGCCGTGAGGGTCTACCTCGACAACACGCGCAGCGCGCTCTCGCTGAACCACGGCGTGGGCAACGTCGGCACCCACTACTTCCTGGCGCTGAAGCGCTACGGCCGCGACGTGGATCCGGTCTTCCTCTACCGCCGCGGCGCCGGGCCGCCGGCGCAGAACCTGGAGGCGCTGCGAGCCTTGGGCTGCACCCCGCTGCGCGCCTACCACCCCTACCTGTCCCTGGACCTCCCGTTGCGCGGGAGGATCCTGCACAGCAGCTACCACAAGCTGCCCTCCCTGCCCTTTCGCACCCGCATCCTGCACGTCCACGACGTCTGGACGCTGCGGCCCAACCCGTACCAGTCTTCGGCCTTCCAGGAGGGGCGCGCCGACAAGCTGCGGCGCGTCCTGGAGCGCGCGGACCTCTATACCGTCCTGACCGAGACGCTCCGGGACGAGATGGTCTCCGAGCTGGGGATCGAGGCCGACCGCATCGCCGTCACCGGCTACGGCTGGCCGCGCAGCCTGGAGGGGGATCCCTCGCCCGTTCCCGATCAGGGCGCCGAGGAGGGTCCGGCGGGACCCTACGCTCTGATCGTGGCGCGAATCGAAGCCCGCAAGAACTACGAGCACGTGACCCGCGCCGTGGCCGCGGTGCCGGGACTGCGCCTGGTGGTGGTGGGGATTCCCGGCTTCGAGGGAGAGCGCACGGTGGAGGAGTCCTTCCCCACGCTGCGCGAGCAGGGACGCCTGACGTGGCAGCGTCGGGTCTCGCCGGCGCAGCTGGAGCAGCTCTACCGGGGGGCCCTGGCCTACATCTGCCCGTCCTGGGAGGAGGGCTTCGGCATCACGCTGCTGGAGGCCATGAGCTACGGCACCCCGGTGATCACCTCGGATCGCTCCGCGAACCGCGAGGTGGTGGCGGGCGGGGGCACCCTGGTGGACCCGGCCGACTGGGAGGCATCGGCGGGGTGCCTGGCGGCGCTGCTGGCCGATCCGGACGTCCGGGTGGAACACAGCCGGCGCGCCGCCGAGCGGGCGGCGCAGTTCCGCTGGGAGGATGTGGCCGCACGCCTGGAGGCCCTCTACGGAAGCGTCGCCTGACGGCCGTCGGCCCCTGTCCGGGCGCTCTCGAGGCCGCCCGGGGTTTGCGGCCCAGGGGCGGAAAGGCTATCCAATTCGACGTGTTGTGGATGGAGAACCATCTGGTGCGAGGACATCGTTAGGGGCCCCTAGGCCTCCTGGCGAACCACACCCGACTGTCCGCGGCACCGCTCCCCGTACGTATCTCGAAACCACCCCCTGGATTCTGGAGCCCTCGGAGACGCCCCATACGGACGTTGGGGACGAGGCTTTGGCATGGCCGAGCTGCTCGAGAGAATCGACGAGGCGGAGGCGCGCGGTCGCGAGCTGGAGGAGAAGCTCTCCTCCGCGAGCGGCGGCGATAGGGCCGAGTACGCCCGCCTGGCGAAAGAGCTGGGCGGACTGCGGTCGTTGCGCGAGACCGGTGGGCGCTATCGCGATGCCCTGGGCCAGCTCGAGGAAGCGCGCGCCATGCTGGACGACCCGGACTCAGAGGTCCAGGAGCTGGCGCGCTCCGAAATCCGCGATCTGGAAACCTCCCTCCCGGATCTGGAGGCCGAGCTGAAGGAGCTCCTGGTCCCCAAGGATCCCAACGACGAGAAGAACGTCATCGTCGAGGTCCGCGGCGGGACCGGCGGCGACGAGGCCGCGCTCTTCGCCGGGGACCTGTTCCGCATGTATGGGCGCTACGCCGAGGGGCAGGGCTGGAAGTTCGAGGCCCTCTCGCTGTCGGAGACCGACGGCGGCGGCATCAAGGAAGGGATCGCCTCGATCAGCGGCGAGCGCGTCTACAGCCGCCTCAAGTGGGAGAGCGGCGTGCACCGGGTGCAGCGCGTGCCCGCCACCGAGTCCCAGGGCCGCATCCACACGTCCACCGCCACCGTCGCAGTCCTGCCGGAGGCCGAAGAGGTGGACCTGGCCATCGAAGCCAAGGACCTGCGCATCGACGTATTCCGCGCGTCGGGGCCCGGCGGCCAGAGCGTGAACACCACCGACTCGGCGGTGCGGATCACGCACGTCCCCACCGGCGTGACGGTGATCTGCCAGGACGAGAAGTCGCAGCACAAGAACAAGGCGCGGGCCATGAAGATCCTGCGCTCGCGGCTGCTCGAGGCCGAGCAGCAGCGCCAGGCCGACGAGCGCGCCAGCGAGCGCCGTTCCCAGGTGGGGACCGGTGACCGCAGCGAGCGGATTCGCACCTACAACTTCCCGCAGTCCCGAGTGACGGACCACCGTGCGGGCTTGACGCTGCACAAGCTGGAGAACATCGTCGAGGGTGATCTCGACGAGCTTCTGGACGGCGTGGGAACGGCGATGGTGGCGCGACTGCAAGAGGCGGCGGCATGAGTGCCGAACGGGTCTGGACGGTGCTCGACCTGCTGCGCTGGACGACGGACCACTTCACGTCTCGCGGCATCGACACGGCACGTCTGGATGCCGAGGTGCTGCTGGCCTACGCGCTGGAGTGCGACCGGCTGCGTCTCTACCTGGACTGCGAGAAGCCGGTCGAGGAAACGGAGCGCGGCCGCTTCCGCGAGCTGGTGCAGCGCCGCGCCGACGAGCGGATTCCCGTGGCGTTGCTGACCGGGAGCCGGGAGTTCTGGTCGCTGTCCTTCGAGGTCACGCAGGACGTCCTGGTGCCGCGCCCCGAGACCGAGACCCTGGTGACGGCCGCCCTGGAGCGCCTGCCCGACACGGAGGCGGAGCTGCGGGTGCTGGACGTGGGAACCGGGTCGGGCGCCGTGGCGCTGGCCCTGGCCGCCGAGCGCCCCAAGGCGCGGGTGGTGGCGACGGACCTCTCGGCCGCCGCCCTGGCGGTGGCCGGCCGCAATGCCGAGCGCCTGGGCCTGGCCGACCGCGTCGCGTTCGCCGAGGGCGACTTGTTCGAGCCGCTGGCCGGCGAGCGCTTCGATCTGGTCATCTCCAACCCGCCCTACATCGGCCGCGGCGAGGCCGACAGCCTGGCGCCGGAGCTGCGCCACGAGCCGGAGTCGGCCCTCTACGCCGGGGCCGACGGGCTGGAGGTGTTGCGGCGCCTGGTGGCCGAGGCGTCCGACTACCTGGAAGCGGGCGGCGTGCTGGCCCTGGAGATCGATCCACGTCAGGCCCCGGCGCTGCTGCAGCTGTGCAGCGACGCAGGCTGGCGCGACGTGCGCACGCACCGCGATCTGGCCGGGCGCGAGCGCGCGGTCAGCGCACTGGCCGGAGGGGAAGCGTAGATGGACCGCATCGTCGTACGCGGTGGGCCGCGGCTGGAGGGCGCCGTGCAGGCGTCGGGCTCCAAGAACGCCACCCTGGCATTGATGGCCGCGGCGCTCCTGGCCGAAGGCGAGACCCGGCTTGCCAACGCGCCGCGCGTGCGCGATGTGGACGCCATGCTGGAGCTTCTGTGCGCGTTGGGCGCCCAGGCGGAGTGGCTTCCCGACGAGCCCCACACGCTGCGCATCGACGCCTCGCGAATCGTGGAGCCGGAGGCGCCCTACGACCTGGTGCGCAAGATGCGCGCCTCGTTCATGGTGCTGGGCCCGCTGCTGGGCCGCTGCGGCCTGGCCCGGGTTTCCGAGCCCGGCGGTTGCGCCATCGGCGTGCGCCCGATCGACCAGCACCTGAAGGGCTTCGCCGCCCTGGGCGCCAAGATCTCGCTGGACCACGGGACCGTGGAAGCCCGCGTCGAGCAGTTGGTGGGCGGCCGCGTGGTCTTCGACGTGGTGAGCGTCAACGGCACCCAGAACGTGATGATGGCCGCGGCGCTGGCGCAGGGCGAGACCCTGATCGAGAACGCCGCGCGCGAGCCCGAGGTGCTGGAGCTCGCGGACGCAATGGCGCGCATGGGTGTGGACCTGGAGGGCGCCGGCAGCGATTGCATCCGCGTGCGCGGCGTGCGCAGGCTGCGCGGCATCCACCACACGGTGAGCGGCGACCGCATCGAGACCGGAACGCTTCTCACGGCGGGCATCGCGACGCGTGGCGACGTGACCGTGACGGGTACCGACCCGACCCATCTGGACGCGGTGCTGGAGAAGCTGCGCGAGGGCGGCGCCGAGCTGGAGGTCGCAGCCGACCGCGTGCGCGCGCGGGCCGGGCAGCCGCTTCGCGGCGTGGACGTCAGCACCGCGCCCTACCCCGGCTTCCCCACGGACATGCAGGCGCAGCTTCTGGCGGCGCTGTGCACCGCCGACGGCTCCAGCGTGGTTACCGAGAACGTATTCGAGAATCGCTTCATGCACGTTCCGGAGCTGCAGCGCATGGGTGCCGACATTTCGCTTCAAGGTCGCGCGGCTCTGGTGCGCGGCGTGGCGCGGCTGGCGGGTGCGCAGGTGATGGCCACCGACCTGCGGGCATCGGCTTGCCTGCTGGTGGCGGGGCTCGCCGCGGAGGGCACGACCACGGTGAACCGCGTCTACCACATCGATCGCGGATACGAACGCATCGAAGAGAAGCTGCGCTCTCTCGGTGCCGACATTCGGAGGGAGTCCTGATGGCCGCTCGAACCACCAAGGCGATCCTTCCGGTCTACAAGACCGGTGAGCCGCGCTTTCGCACCGCGTTGAAGAAGCTCATCGACCGCCGGGAACAAGAGGATCCGTCCGTCGAGAAGACGGTTCGCAAGATCCTGGACCAGGTTCGCGACGGCGGTGACGAGGCGTTGCTCGGTCTGGTGCGTAAGCACGACCGCGCAAAGGTCAGCGTGCTGGAGGTCACTCCCCAGGAATGGGATGCCGGCGTCGAGCAGGTGGACCCCGCAGATCGGGCGGCCATCGGCAAGGCGGCCATGCGCGTGCGCCAGTTCCACAAGAAGCGCATCGCGGGAAGCTGGGAGATGCGCGAGGAGGGCGGCGCCTTCATGGGCCACCGGGTCCGCGCGCTGGAACGCGTGGGAATCTACGTGCCCGGCGGCAAGGCTGCCTATCCGTCGTCGGTGATCATGAACGCGATTCCCGCGTCGGTGGTGGAGGTGCCCGAGATCGTGATGGCGACACCGCCCCAGGCTGACGGGTCGATCCGGCCCGACGTGTTGATGGCGGCGCGCGTGGCGGGCGTGCACCGTGTATTCCGCATGGGTGGGGCTCAGGCGATCGGCGCATTGGCCTTCGGCACCGAGTCCGTGCCGCGCGTGGACAAGATCGTGGGGCCGGGCAACCAGTACGTGGCCGCCGCCAAGCGCTTGGTCTTCGGCCGGGTCGCGATTGACGCGGAGGCCGGACCTACCGAGGTGCTGGTGGTGGCCGACAAGACGGCCACTCCCGCCTGGGTGGCCGCGGATCTGCTGTCCCAGGCCGAGCACGACGAGCAGGCAGGCGTCGTTCTGGTGACCACGTCCAAGAGCATCGCGACCCGCGTCCAGGATCAGCTGGCGCGTCAGCTGAAGGGGCTCGAGCGCGCCAAGATCGCCAGGCAGGCGCTCTCGAAGGGCGGCGCCATCCTGGTGGTGAAGAACCTGGAAGAGGCCATGGACGTGGCGAATGCCTACGCCCCGGAGCACCTGGTGCTGGCGGTGGACGATGCCGACGGAGCGCTGCGCCTGGTCGAGAACGCGGGGACGGTCTTGCTGGGCCATTACACGCCGGTGGCCGTGGGCGACTACCTGGCCGGCCCGAATCACGTACTGCCGACGGGTGGCACCGCCCGCTTCTTCTCGCCGCTGGGGGTCGATGACTTCCTCAAGCGCACGGCGTTCGTGCGCTTCGATCCGCCCAAGCTGCGGGAGCTGGGAGCCGACGTGATCCGCTTGGCGGAGCTGGAGGGCCTGCCGGGGCACGGCCATTCGGTGGAGCTGCGGCTTCAGAAGATCCGGCGCGCCCGGCGCGAACGCGAAGCGGCGCGAGCCGCGGAGGTGGAGCTGTGAGCGAGCAGAGAAAAGCCGTCATCGAACGCAAGACCCGCGAGACTGAGATCCGGCTCGCGCTCGACCTGGACGGCTCCGGCCAGTACCAGGTGGATACCGGGGTGGCGTTCTTCGACCACATGCTCGAGTCGCTTGCGAAGCACGCGCTGTTCGATCTGGACCTGCGCGCCAAGGGCGACCTGGACGTGGATCTGCACCACACGGTCGAGGACGTGGGCATCGCACTGGGCCAGGCCCTGCGCCAGGCCCTGGGAAGCGCTGCCGGTATCCGTCGCTACGGAAGCTTCGTGCTGCCCATGGCCGAAGCCAAGGTGGAGGTCGCGCTCGACCTCTCGAACCGGGCGTACCTGGTCTACCGGGTGGAGTTGACCAACGATCGCATCGGCGACTTCGACGCCAGCTTGGTGGAGGACTTCCTGTACGCCTTCGCGCAGAACGGCGGAGTCGACCTGCACGTGGACAAGCGCTACGGGCGCAGTCCGCACCACGTGGTGGAGGCGATCTTCAAGGGCCTGGCCCGCGCATTGCGAGCGGCGGTGGAGATCGATCCGCGTGTGGAGGGGGTCCCTTCGGTGAAGGGGACCTTGTAGCGAGTCGTGCCTTCCGCCCCCCTCACTGCAGCCGTCGTGGACTACGGCTTCGGCAACGTACGCAGCGTGGCCAAGGCGCTGGCGCGCTCGGGTCTCGTGCCGGACGTGACCGCCGATCCCGCCGCCGTCGCTCGCGCGGACGCCGTGGTGCTGCCCGGTGTGGGCAACTTCGCCGACGCGGCGGCCGGCCTGCGCGCCAAGGGGCTGGACCGCGCCATCCAGGATGCCATCGCCGCCTCGCGCCCCTACCTGGGTCTGTGCCTGGGGCTCCAGCTCCTGTTCGAGGAGAGCGACGAGCACGGAGTGACCCCGGGCTGGGGGTTGCTGCCGGGCCGGGTCGAGCGCTTCGCGGATCGCGGATGCGACGGCGAGCCGCTGCGGGTTCCCCACATAGGATGGAACCGGGTCCGCTTTCGAGGCGAGCACCCCATGCTGCAGGATCTCCCCGAGGAGGACTGCTACTACTTCGTTCATTCCTATCGCGCCGTTCCGTCAGGGGAAGGTCACGTGGTGGGAGAGGCCGACTACGGCGGTCCGTTGGCCGCGGCCGTAGCCAGCGAGAGGATCTTCGCCGTGCAGTTCCATCCCGAGAAGAGCCAGGGTGCCGGCAAGCGCGTCCTCGACGCGTTCGCGGCGTGGGTAGGCCGATGCCGTTGAGTCGCGCGTTCCTCGCACTGTGCGCCGTGGCGCTGCTGTCGAGCGCATGCGCCCAGGCGCCCACGGCGCGCTCGGAGACCTACGCCTCCGGCAAGGAGGCGCGTGAGCTGAATATCGACCGGGTGGCCATCGCGCCGTTCCGCATTGCGGACCTGTACCCGAGCACGGGCACGCGCAACGTGCCGGGTCCGGAAGCCGCAGCGCTGGTCGAGCGCTTCGTCACCGAGGCGCTCATCAAGCGCGGCGTTCGGGTGGTGCCCGCGGGCGACGTGCGGACGGCGCTGGGGCTCACGCCGGAGATGGCCACGCCTCCGCCGCGCATCGTGGCGCAGGTGGTCCACAAGGAGTTCGGAACGCCGGCCATCGCGTACGGCACCGTCTACCGGATGCGCGAGCGCACTCCGGAGGCCATGGGCACCTCTTCGGCGGCCAGCGTGTGGTTCGAGGTGTTGGTGCTCAAGGCCCCGGGCGGCGCGCGCCTGTGGAAGAGCAGCATCAACGAGACCCAACAGCCGCTCAACGAGAATGTCTTCAATGCCGGGCGCTATCCGGGCGGCGGCATGCGCTGGCTCTCCGCGGAGGAGTTGGCGCGCTGGGGCGCAGGGGAGCTGGCCGCCGAGTTCCCGTACGGCAGCGGCGCCGACCTCCAGTCGCCGGGACGCACGCGCTGGTAGGTCCCGGCCATGAGCTTCGAGCTGATCCCCGCCATCGATCTCCTGGGCGGGCGCGTCGTGCGCCTGTCCCGCGGTGATTACGCCGCCGCCACCGTCTACGACCCGGATCCGGGTGCGGTCGCTCGGCGCTTCGCAGAGGCCGGTGCGCCGCGCATTCACGTGGTCGACCTGGACGCCGCACGCAGCGGCGAGCGCGGAAACGAGGCATCGATCCGAGCGGTCGTGGCCGCCGCGGGCGCGGCGCCGGTGCAGCTGGGCGGAGGCATCCGCGACCAGGATGGCGTTCAGTCCGCCTTTGCGCTGGGCGTCGATCGGGTGGTGATCGGAACCGCGGCCCTGCGCGATCCCGAGCTGGTTCGCGAGGCGGCGAAGCGGAATCCGCAGCGGATCGTGGTGGGGATCGACGCACGCGAGGGGCACGTGGCCGTCGAGGGTTGGCTCGAAACCAGCGAGACCACCGCGTTGGACATGGCCCGGCGCTTCGAAGACGCCGGAGTGGCGGCCATCGTGCACACCGACATCGCCCGGGACGGCATGCTCACGGGACCCAATCTGGAAGCGACCGCGCAGCTGGCTGAGTGCGTCTCGATCCCGGTGATCGTTTCGGGCGGAGTCGCGTCGCTGGACGACGTCAAGCGCGCCGCCGCATTGGCGTCCCGCGGTGTGGCCGGGGTCATCGCCGGGCGCGCCCTGTACACGGGCGACCTGGACCTGGACCGCGCGCTGGAGGCCGCGTCGTGCTCCTGAAGCGCATCATCCCCTGCCTGGACGTGCGTGCGGGCCGCGTGGTGAAGGGCGTTCAGTACGTCGACCACGTGGACGCAGGCGATCCCGTCGAAGTGGCGCAGATGTACGACGAGCAGGAGGCCGACGAGATCACCTTTCTCGACATCACGGCCAGCCACGAAGGGCGCAACATCCTGCTGGATGTGGTGGCGCGCACCGCGGAGACGGTCTTCATGCCGCTCACGGTAGGGGGCGGGGTGCGCGGGCTCGACGACGTGCGCGACCTGCTCAACGCCGGTGCCGACAAGGTGTCCGTCATGACCGCGGCGGTGTTGAATCCGGACCTGGTGGCGGATGCGGTGGCGCGGATCGGCAGCGCCAACCTGGTGGTGGCCATCGACGCCCGCGCCGTTCGCGAAGAGGGCGGCGTGCTGGTGCCCAGCGAACGCGACGCCGAGGAGCGCACCGCGGGCGCGGTTCTGGCGCCGGTCGTTCCCGGCGAGACTCGCTGGGAGGTGTGCACCCACGGCGGCCGCACGCCCACGGGCATCGACGCCGTGCGCTGGGCCCAGTGCATGGCGGAAGCCGGCGCCGGCGAGATCCTGCTCACCAGCATGGACAAGGACGGGACGCGCAGCGGCTACGACCTGGATCTGCTGCGCGCGACGGCCGACTCGATTCCGATTCCGGTGATCGCGTCCGGCGGCGGGGGCAGTGCCGAGGACATGGCCAAAGCCCTGGCGGACGGACCCGACGGCGGGCACTGCCAGGCGGCTCTAGCCGCGTCGATCTTCCACTTCAAGCACACCACGGTGGGCGAAGTGAAACACCGCCTGCTCGAGCTCGGCATCCCGGTCCGCCCGCCGGCGGAGTAGGCCCGCTCAGGCGCCGCGCAGCAGCTGGGCGAAGCCCTCAGCCAGAGTGTCCGGCGCGGCCTCGACGCGCGGGGTGTCGCGCAGCGCTCGCCACCAGTCCGGGCGCTCTTCGCCGTCTTCGGCCAGGAGCAGGCGGGACGTCCGCTCCGCGTAGGCAGAGGTGTACTCGGTCGGTCGCAGGTCGCGCGCGCAGGAGCGCAGCATGGGATCGGCGTCCCCGCCGTCCGCCTCGGCGGCGGCGAGGACGTCGGCCAGGTTCTCGTACACGGTCTCCAGCGGGATCTCCCAGTCGGGCTCGCTGCCACCGCCATCCAGCCCTTCCCCGGGCAGCAGGTAGGCGGCGGGCACGCGCTCGGGCCGCGCACCGGCTACCAGCAGGGCCACGTACGCCCCCAGACCGAAGCCCGCCACGTAGGCGTGCCCGGCTTCGACCAGGGCCGCGTCGGCGCCGCAGGACAGGGTTTCCGGCGAGTACGTGCCGCCGCGCGCGCGGTCGCTGGCGCCGTGACCGGCGAAGTCCAGGGCCAGCACACGGCCGCCGGGCCAGGCTGCGGCGGCTTCGGTCAGGTCGGTGCCCCGGCCCCACAGCTCGTGCAACAGCAGCAACGTCGGTCCGGGGCCCGCGCGAAGCTCGTGGAGCGCGACCTGGATGCGACCGCTTTTCAGCCGGGTCACGCTGCGCCCTCCAGCCAGTCCAGGATCAGGCGCGCGCTCTCCCCCGGCTTCTCGATGTGCATGAAGTGGCCGGCGTCCTCGACCACGGCGCGGTCCAGCCGGGGCACGTGGGCAAGCCGCCTGCTCAGGGTCGGCTCGGGCAGCGGTCCCCAGGTGTCGGGCACGCCGCCGACGACGGCCAGCATGGGCACGCGCAGCCGAGTCCAGTTGGGAGCGATCCACTCCGGACGGAAAGGACCCATGCCGCGGCCCGCGAAGGGATCGAACTTCCACACGTAGCCGTCCTCGGTGCGCCGCGAGCCGGCCGAAGCGAAGTAGCTCAGCCAGTCCAGCGACAGGCGCGGGTTCTGGGCCTGGCGCCGCTCAGCCAGCACACCCACGTCGGGCGCCGGGCGGAAGCCGGAGCGGGCGGCGGAACGCTGCCGCCAGTCCAGGTACCAGGCCAGGTTCTCGGGAGGCGTGCGCGTTTCGTTTGTGCGGCCCGGGATCTCGAAGCCTTCTTCCGGCGGGCCGAAGCCGTCCAGGTTCACGAGCTTGCGCACGCTGCCCGGGTCTAGAACCGCGGCATCGGTGGCGAGGCCGCCGCCGCGGCTGTGGCCCACAAGGTGGGCGGGACGGCCCAGGTCGCGCAGGACGTGGATGGTGTCCAGGATGTCCGTCGGCCAGTTGTACTCGTCGGCCCAGTCCGAGTCGCCGTGGCCGCGCGAATCGATGGCCAGCACCCGGTAGCGTTCGGCCAGGCGCGGGGCGAGCAGGTCGAAGCTGCGCGCGTGGTCGTAGAAGCCGTGGATGAGGAGCACCGGCTCCGCGTCGGGATCGCCCCACTCGCAGACGTGGATGCGCAGCCCGAACGAGCGCACGAACCGGCTCCGCGCAGGAGCCACGGCACCGGGATAGGAGATCTCCATGGCGGACCGAGGATACAGGCCCGGCCCGATCTGCAGCCTGGGCGCGCCTCTGCTGCTGCCCGAAGCAGCCGGGCGCTGCAAGTGCCTGAAAACACAGGCTCGCTTGCCCACCTGGGGGGTGTGCGCTAGAGTCGATCGCCCTTTGCGGATGCCCTAACCTGCCGGAAATTCAGGGGTTTCAGGTCTGCTGCCCACGCTGACCCGAGCCCGTGAGCCCAAACCCGGCAAGTGGGCGACACTTGGGGCCATTCGGCGTCACTCACCAGGAGAGAGCGCGCATGCCGGTAGTGAAAGTGAAGGACAACGAGTCCTTCGAAGCGGCGATGAGGCGGTTCAAGAAGCAGGTCGAGAAGGCCGGCACGCTATCGGAGCTGCGTCGTCGCGAGTACTACGACAAGCCGAGCATTCGCAAGAAGAAGAAGGCTGCGGCGGCCCGCAAGCGCGCGCTCAAGAAGCTGAAGCGGATGGCACGCTAGTAGCGCCAGTGGCCAATCGGGGGCGCTGAGAATGGGCCGAATTCCCGACGAGACGATCCAAGCGATTCGCGATCGCGTTGATCTCGTCGAGCTTATCGGCCGCTACGTCGCCCTCAAGTCCGCAGGCCGCAATCACAAGGGTCTCTGTCCGTTCCACGAAGAGAAGACCCCCTCCTTCAACGTCAACGCCGACCGCCAGATCTTCCACTGCTTCGGCTGCGACGCCGGCGGCAACGCCTTCACCTTCCTGATGCGCCACGAGAACCTCACCTTCCCGGAGGCCGCGCGCGAGCTGGGCCGCCAGGTGGGCGTCGAGGTGCAGGAGTCCGACTCGCGCGAGACGGGCCTGTACGAGCAGCTCCGCGAGCTCAATGATGAGCCAGAGCCGCATTCCCGCGTCCCTGGGCGAGAAGGCGGGACTCCTCGTCGAGCGCCAGAGTGGAGGACACTACGACCGGCTGCGGGGCCGGGTGGTGTTCCCGATTCGCGACGCGCGCGGGCGCATCCTGGGCTTCGGCGGTCGCGCCATGGGGGAGGACCAGGAGCCCAAGTACCTGAACGGCCCCGAGACGGCCATCTACCGCAAGCGCGAGGTGTTCTTCGGCCTGCCCATGGCGCTGGAGCCCATGCGTCGCGCAGAACGCGCCGTGGTGGTGGAGGGATACTTCGACGTGGTGGCGTTGCACCGCTCCGGAGTCGGCGAGGCCGTGGCCACCTGCGGAACGGCGCTGACCGAGGACCACGCGCGCGAGCTGAAGCGTCGCACGCGTCAGGTGGTACTGCTCTTCGACGGCGACGACGCCGGACGTCGAGCCGCGCGCTCCGCGCTGGAGATCCTGTTGCCGGCCGGGTTGCGCGTGCGTCACGTCGCGCTCCCGTCGGGCGACGACCCCGACACCCTGTTGGCTCGTGAGGGCGCCGAAGCCCTGAAGCGCCTGGTGGACAAGGCGCCGCCCGCGTTGGAGGCACAGATCGCCGAGGCCTGCTCCCGCGGGCTCGCGACGCCGTGGGAGCGCGCCGACGCGGTGCACGCGGTTGCGCCCCTGGTGGCCCTGGTGGTGGACCCGGTCGAGCGCGGCGAGTTCGCGCGGCTGCTGGCCATGCGCACCGGAGTGCGCGAGGAGGACGTGGACGCCGCCATTCGCGGCGCACGCCGCGGCGGTGTGGACGACGACGAGGTGGCGGCACCGGCGCCGCGTCGACGCGGACCCGAGGACCGTTGGTTCGGGAACCTGGCGGCTGCAGTCCTGGACCATCCGGGTCTGGCCGACCGTGTGCCCCTGGACGAGTTGGCGGTGCTCTTCCCCGATTCGGCGGCACTGCCTCCCGTCGCCGAACTCATCGCCCGTGTGGCCGCCGGCGATGATCCGGCCGTCGAGCTGGAGGGCGAGGCCCGCGCGCTCTACACCCAGCTTGCCACCTCGGAGCGCGAGCCCCTCGACGACGAGGCGACGGCCCGCTCCATCGACGAAACCATCGAGAATCTGCGCCGGCGCTCCCATCGGCGCGAACGCAAGGCCTCCACTCTCGCCCTGGCCCGGGGCGAGGCGGTGGACTCCGACGATCTGCTCCGCCTGAAGGAGGAGCAGCTGCGTCGGCGTCGTGAGCTCTGGACCCAACCCCCTGATCCCGTACGGCATTGACCCAAGGAGCCCCCCTCCGATGACCGAACTGCCCCGCCCCCAGCGCGCCCCCCGCAAGCGAACGCCCCGCACGAAGCCCACGAGCAGTGGGAGCGGAGCGGATGCTCAGCCCGAGGTCATGCGGCTCCCCGGAATGAAGACGTTGCTCACCAAGGCGCGCCGCCAGAAGTACGTCGTGCGGCAGGACGTGGAACGCTGCCTGGGCAAGGAGGGCGCCGGCCGCGTCGAGACCGCTCTGGCCTACATCGCTTCCCAGGGTATCCACCTGGTCAGCACCGAGCGCTTGCCGTCCGAGCCGCGCAGCGGGCGCGCGCGCGACCAGGACAACGACTCCGCCGGGCACACCAATGACCCGGTTCGCGTGTACCTGCGCGAGATGGGCCAGGTCTCGCTCCTGGATCGCGCGGGCGAGGTGTCCATCGCGCAGCGCATCGAAGCGGGCGAGGACGAGCAGGCCATCTCGGTCCTGGGCACGCCCTACGGCATGCAGGTGCTGTTGGGACTTGCCGACCGGTTGCGTCGCAAGCAGATCGAGGTGTCCGAGCTGTTGTTGGGGCTCGATGACGAGGGCGCGCCTCCCGTGGAGGAGCGCCGCAGGGATCTGTTGGAGGCGTTCCGCCGTATCCGCGTGATCGAGACCGAGCTGGCGCGCAAGTACCGGGCGATCGCCAACTCGCGGACCACCGACGAGACGCGTGCACGGCTTCGCGAAGAGATCCAGACCCGCTACTGCGAGATGTGGCAGCTGCTCAAGGACTGCCGCTTCGCGCCGGGGCCGATGGCCGAGGTGACGGCGACCCTGGAGGAGGCCGGCCAGCTGCACCGCAAGATCGCCGCCGAGGAGCGCCGCGCCACGCGCACGCTGCGGGTCAGCCCCGACGCGTTCGCCGAGCTGGCGCCGCTGTCGCAGCGTCGCAGCCGCAAGGGACGGGAGGCCCTCGAGGAGCTGGGCGGTGACCCGGAACGGATTGCCGAGGTCGGGGAGACCCTGGTCGAGATTTCCAAGAAGGTGCGCAGGCTGGAAACGGACCTTCACATGAAGCGCAGCGACGTGTCGGCAGCGCTTCAGCGCCTGGACGTCGCCGCCAAGCGCACCCATGAGGCCAAGTGTGAGCTGGTCGAAGCCAACCTCCGCCTCGTGGTCTCCATCGCCAAGAAGTACACGAACCGCGGCCTGCAGTTCCTGGACCTGATCCAGGAGGGCAACATCGGCCTCATGAAGGCCGTGGACAAGTTCGAGTGGCGGCGCGGCTACAAGTTCTCGACCTACGCCACCTGGTGGATCCGCCAGGCCATCACCCGCGCCATCGCCGATCAGGCTCGCACGATTCGCATCCCCGTGCACATGATCGAGACGATCAACAAGCTGGTGCGCACGACGCGCCTGCTGGTGCAGATGCTGGGCCGCGAGCCCACGCCCGAGGAGCTTTCCGAGCGGATGGAGCTTCCGGTCGAGAAGGTGCGCATGGTGCTCAAGATCGCCAAGGAGCCCATCAGCCTGGAGACGCCCGTGGGCGAGGAAGAGGACAGCGCCCTCGGCGACTTCATCGAGGACAAGAGCGCGGAGAATCCGCAGGATGCGGTCATCGGCGCAAACCTGGCGGACCAGACCCGCATGGTGCTGGCCACCCTGGCGCCCCGGGAGGAGCGCGTGCTCAAGATGCGCTTCGGCATCGGCGAGCGCGCCAACCACACGCTCGAAGAGGTGGGCCACGACTTCGAAGTGACCCGCGAGCGCATCCGCCAGATCGAAGCCAAGGCGCTCCGCAAGCTCCGCCACCCCAGCCGCAGCCGCCACCTCAAGAGCTTCGTCGACAACTAGCGCCTGCATTGGGGGACGTTCCTGCATAACTGCGTGCAGGGCCACTCCTGCGCCGAGTGCCACTCCTAGGGGCTAAGAGTGGTACCCCGTGCAGTTATGCAGGAACGTCCCTCAATGCAGCGGTACTTTGCGTATGGGTCGAACCTGGCGCCTGGGCGGCTGCGGGAGCGGGTTGGGGAGTTCCGGGTGCATGGAGTGGGTTGCCTGCACGGACACCGCCTGGCGTTCAACAAGCGCGGGCGCGACGGGTCCGGCAAGGCCAACCTGATGCCCGATCCGCTGGGGCTGGTCTGGGGCGTGGTGTACGAGCTGACGCCCGATGCGTGGCCCACGCTGGATCGGTTCGAGGCTGGCTACACGCGGCTGCGGGTCGAGGTGGAGCGGAGCGCTGGCGAGGCGTTCGAAGCCTGGACCTATGCGTCCGCCCGGCTCTCCCGGACGCCGCCCTTCGCCTGGTACCGCGAGCACATGGTTCAGGGCGCGCGGCATCACGGCCTGCCGGACGACTGGGTAGCGTGGCTCGAGCGTGTCGCCGTTCAGCCGGATCCAAGCTGCGAGATCTGACCGGTGCGCGTCGGCGTCGTCAGCGATACCCACGACAACCTGCGCAACGTGGCGCGAATCGTCGCGCTGTTGAACGGCGTGGGCGTGGATCGTGTCGTGCACACCGGTGACGTAACCCAGGTGAAGACGCTGGAGGTGCTGGCCGGACTGGCGGCGCCCCTTTACGGCGTGTGGGGCAACAACGATCTGCCGCGGAACGTTCTCGAGGCGGCCAGCACGGAGCTGGGCTTCGACTTCGCCGATTCGGGCCGCGAGCTCCACTGGAGCCGCCGTCGGATCCTGGTGGTTCACGACCCGCTGGAGATCCACGAGCGCCTGAACGGTCACGATCTGGTGCTGCACGGGCACGATCACCGGCGGCGGCTCGAGCGGCGCGCCGGCTCGCTGATCGTGAACCCCGGCGAGTGCGCGGGTCACATGGAAGGCCACAATGCCGTGGGCGTGATCGACCTGCCGAGCCTCGAAGCCGAAGTCCTGCTCTTCTAGGAAGGGCTAGCCTCCTCGGACCATGGCCGACACACCCGTCGTTCTGGGCCTGGTGCTGCTGGCCGCGCTGCTCCACGCCGTCTGGAACGCCCTCATCAAGGCGAGCGACGATCCCTGGCTCACCACCCTGGTCGTCTTCGTGTCGGGCTCGGTCGCGTGCTCATTGGGCCTTCCCTTCGTGGACGCGCCTGCGCGGGAGAGCTGGGGCTATCTCGCCGCGGGCGCCCTGCTCCACAACGTCTACGTGACGTTCCTGGTGCTTGCCTATCGCTTCGGCGATCTGTCCCACGTCTATCCGATCGCACGCGGCACGGGTCCGCTCCTGGTGGCCGCTCTGTCTGCGCGCGTCGTCGGCGAGCCCCTGTCGCAGATGGAGTTGGCGGGCACCGCGCTGATCAGCATGGGCATCCTGTCGCTGGCCGTGGATCGAAGTCTCGGAACGGCCTCGGGCCGGCGCGCCGCGTTCTTCGCCCTGGGGACCGGCGTCTGGATCGCCGGCTACACGCTTGTCGACGCCATGGGCATACGTCGGGCCGGGGATCCGGGGCCGCTGTCCTACGTGCTCTGGCTGCAGGCCCTGGAGGCGGTGCCCTTCGTCGTGGTGACGGTGATCCTGCGCCGGCGCGACCTGCCCGCCTTCCTGCGCCGCCCCGCCGCGCGCCGCGGCGTCGCCGGTGGGCTGATGGCCACCCTCGGCTACTCGATGGTGCTCTGGGCGTACAGTCTCGGAGCCATCGCTCCCATCGCGGCGCTGCGCGAGACCGGAATCATCCTGGCCGCATTGATCGGTACGCTGGTTCTGGGCGAGCCCTTCGGCCGCCGCCGGGTCTTCGCGGCGGGCGTCGTGGCGCTGGGCGTCGTGATCTTGAACCTGTGAGGGGATGACCCATGGAGAGTGACCTGGAGCGGTTGATCGAGATCATGGCGAAGCTTCGTGATCCGGAGTCCGGCTGCCCGTGGGATGTGGAGCAGGACTTCCGAAGCATCGCGCCCTACACCATCGAAGAGGCGTACGAGGTGGCCGAGGCCATCGACGGCGGCGACTTCGATGGGCTGCGCGACGAGCTGGGTGACCTGTTGCTCCAGGTGGTGTTCCACGCGCAGATGGCCCGGGAGCAGCGACGCTTCGGCATCGACGACGTGATCGCGTCGATCTGCGACAAGCTCGTGCGCCGACATCCACACGTTTTCGGCGACGCAGTGGTGGAGGACGCCGAAGCCCAGACCCGCGCCTGGGAGGACCACAAGGCGCGTGAACGCAGCGCCGCAGGCGAGGCCGAAGGCGCGCTGGCCGGCGTCGCACTGGGGCTGCCCGCGCTGATGCGCGCCGGCAAGCTGCAGCGCAGGGCCGCGCGCGCGGGCTTCGCCTGGGAGGGCGCGGGGCAGATCTTCGCCAAGCTGCGCGAGGAGGTGGGTGAGGTTCAGGTCGAGCTGGAGCGCGGTGCGCGCGAGCGCGCCATCGATGAGCTGGGCGACGTCCTCTTCGTGGCCGCGGGGCTGGTTCGCGAGCTGGGCGGAGATCCCGAGGAGGCCCTGCGGGTCACCAACCGCCGCTTCCTGCGCCGCTTCGAGGCCATGGAGGCCGAGCTGGCGCCGGCAAAGCGCGGCTTCGACGAACTGAGCACGGACGAGCAGTGGGCGCTCTGGCGCCGCGCCAAGGAGACCGTGTCGCGCGACGAGTCCACAGCCGGCTAGCATCGCGCTCGCGCCTTGGGAGGAACTGCCATGCAGCGTCACTCGCGCCCCCGGCGCATCGTCCTGCTCGCCGCCGTCGCATCGCTGGTGGCCTGCGGCCCGCTCGGTCCTTTCCCCGGCGGAAAGCTGAGTGGAGAGGTCCACGAGAGCGCCCCGCCCGACTGGTCGTTCGCGAAGGACGAGAAGCAGATCCAATTGGAGACGCGGCCCGGGGATCCCTACTCGGTGAACGTCTGGTGCGGTGTGATGGACGGCAAGCTCTACGTGCCGACCTCGCTGATCCTGGGCACCGACGATCCGGCGGAGCGGGGCTGGGTGAAGAATGCGCTGGACGATCCGCGGGTCCGCGTGCGCATCGAGGGCACGGTCTACCCGCTTCGGGCCGTTCGTGTGGAGGACCCGGCCGAGCGCGAGGCGGTCCGGAAGATGCTCCTGGCCAAGTACGAGGTGGAGGCGGACGAGCACGCCACGGCCGCCTGGATCTTCCGCCTCGATCCGTAACTTACTGATTTGTAATAGTTTTCGGATTTTCAGCAGGTGTGCTTATTGATATTGATTTTCATTTTCAGGTCCCTATCCTTCCGGGGCGATGATCGTCTGCCATTGCCACAGCATCTCCGACCGCGCCATCCGGCGCGCCGTGCGCGAGGGCGCCGTCAGCTCCGATGAGGTGACCCGGAGCTGCTCGGCCGGCGGAACCTGCGGTGGCTGCCGTCCCCGCATCGACGAGATCGTCGAGCACGAGCAGCACGCCCGTGCGCGCAGCGACGCCGCCCAGGCGCCGGCCTTCTCCCGGGCTCGCTGACCTCCGCTGAAAGCGACATTCAGTTTCAACTTGCTTGCCGCGCTGCACGTTGCGGGATAGGTTCGCCCTGTTCGGCCGATAGACACTTGGAGGTGTAGGATGAAGGGCAATCCCGACGTGATCGAGGCGCTCAACGAGGTGCTCACCGCAGAGCTCACGGCGATCAACCAGTACTTCATCCACGCCAAGATGTGCGAGAACTGGGGCTATCAGCGGCTGGCCAAGAAGAAGCGCGAGGAGTCCATCGAGGAGATGCACCACGCGGACAAGGTGCTGGAGAGGGTGCTCTACCTGGATGGGACGCCCAACATGCAGCGCCTCTTCCCCGTCGGCGTGGGCGAGGATCCGATCGAGCAGCACAGGCTCGATCTGGCGCTGGAGGTGGACGCGGTGGAGCGGCTCAACAAGGCCATCGCGCTGTGCCGCGACAAGGCCGACAACGGTAGCCGCGAGCTGCTGGAGGGGATCCTGCTCAACGAGGAGGAGGGGCTCGACTGGCTGGAGGCCCAGCCAGGGGCCGTAGGCGCCCCGGCGGCTGCGTTCCGCGTCGCTCGCCGTACCGGGTAGGACGCCTTCGCTCGCGCGCCTTGCCGCCGGGGCGCCTACGGCCCCTGGCTCGCCTCCCCCGGGGGAGACGGCTTGCGCAGGCCCCGCCTGCGGGATAGGTTCCCGCCTCCCATGGCAAAGAAGTCCCAGGTAAATCGCGATAATCGCCGCGCGAAGCTGATCACGCGGGATCTCGAGCGTCGGGCCGAGCTGCGCAAGCGGCTGAAGGATCCGATGGTCTCGGTGGACGAGAAGCTCGAGGTCCAGAAGTTGTTCGCCAAGCTCCCGCGCAACTCCTGCCCCACGCGGCTCACCCGGCGCTGTGCGTTGACGGGTCGCGCCCGCGGCTATCACCGCAAGTTCGGTGTCTCGCGCATCATGCTCCGCGAACTGGCCCTCAAGGGTCAGCTGCCGGGCGTGCGCAAGTCCAGCTGGTAGAGGACGCCGTGAAGGAAGGCATCCATCCCGACTACCACCCGGTTCTCTTCGTGGACGCAGCCACGGGCCAGGAGTGGATGTCGCGCTCGACGCTGACCTCCAAGGAGACCCGCGAGGTCGACGGCGCGGAGGTTCCGGTGGTGCGGCTGGACATCTCGAGCGTGAGCCATCCGTTCTGGACGGGCACCGCGCGCGAGCTGGACGCCGACGGGAAGATCGATCGCTTCCGGCGCCGTTACGGCGGAGGCAAGAAGTAGCCGTGCCCCGCGAATGCGACCTCACCGGAACGAGGGTCTCCTACGGTCACAACGTCTCGCACTCCAACCGCAAGACGTCGCGCCGCTTCCTGCCCAACCTCCAGAAGGTGACCCTGTCCAGCGACGCCCTGGGGCGGCGCGTCTCCCTGCGCATCTCCACCCGTGCGTTGCGCACGGTGCAGCGCAAGGGCGGCCTCGACCCGTACCTGCTCTCGGCGGCGGACAAGGACCTGGGCATCGAGGGTCTGCGTCTCAAGCGCCGCGTTCGCAAGGCGCTGTCCGGCGGCTCCACCTCGGCCTGATGGCCTTCCGTGGCACGGTTGCCCTGGTCACCGGTGCCGCAAGCGGCATGGGCCGGTTGGCCTCGCGGCGACTCGCGTCTTCGGGCGCCCAGGTGGCCGCCATCGACGTCAATGAAGAAGGCCTGCGTGAGACGGCCTCCGGCAGCGACGCGATTCGCGCCTACCCCCTGGACGTCACCGACGTGCGCGCGGTGGCGGAGCTTGTGCGGCGCGTGGAGACCGAGCTGGGACCCGTCGACCGGGTCATGAACGCAGCGGCGATCATGCCCACGGGACTGCTGATGGACCAGGACGTGCCCACGGTCCGGCGCATCATGGACATCAACTACGGCGGCAGCGTCGCGATCACCAGCGCGGTGCTTCCGGGCATGCTGGAGCGCGGGCGAGGCGACGTGGTCAACTTCGCATCCGTCGCCGGCTGGGCTCCCGCGCTGCACTTCGGAGCCTACAATGCGTCCAAGTTCGCGGTCGTGGCGTACACGGAGGTTCTCTACCACGAGAACCGCGACAAGGGCGTGCGCATCTGCTGCGTGTGTCCGCCGCCCGTCGAGACGCCGCTGCTGGAGCAGGCGAAGTCCAAGCCCAAGATCCTGGACCAGGGGGGCAAGCCCATCGAGCCCGACGAGGTGCTGGACGCCATCGAGCGCGGGCTCGAGAAGGGCGCCCTGTTCGTGTTCCCCGGCCGCGGCACGCGCTTCAGCGTCCTCATGCGCCGCTTCGCCCCGGGCCTGGTGTGGCGCATGGTCCACCGCGTCGAAGGCATCTGACTGCATCGAGTGCATAGAGGGACGTTCCTGCAAAACTGCACGGGGGGTCACTCCTGGTGAGCTGGCGCGACGAAGTCGAGGAGATCGAGCGGCGGCGGGTCCTTGCCGCCGAGCACGGCGGCGCCGATGCCGTCGCGCGCCACCACGAGCGCGGCCGGCTCACGATTCGCGAGCGCATCTCCGGCTTGTCCGACGCCGGCAGCTTCCGCGAGATGGGCCCCATCGCCGGCCGCGCAGAGCGCGACGCCGACGGCGCCATGACCGGCTTCACCCCCGCGAACTACGTGCTGGGAACCGCCCTGGTCGACGGCCGCCGCATCGTGGTGGGCGGCGAGGACTTCACCCAGCGCGGCGGCTCTCCGTCGCCGGCGGGTCTCAAGAAGAGCGTCATGGCGGAAGACCTGGCGTGTCGGCTGCGCCTGCCCCTGGTGCGCTTCCTGGAAGGCGCCGGCGGCAGCGTCACCGGGACCGCGGGCAAGGGCGCCGCAGCCCCGCCGCCTCCGCCTCCGGAAACTCCGTTCGAAGGGCACCGCTTCCACTCGATCATGCGCGCCATGAGCCAGGCGCCGGTGGCCTCGGCCGGATTGGGCGCGGTGGCGGGCCTTCCCGCAGCGCGGCTGGTGGCCTCGCATTTCTCGGTGATGACTCGCGAGACCGCCCAGGTGCTGGTGGCGGGGCCGGCGATCGTGGAACGGGCTCTGGGCGAGACGAAGACCAAGGACGAGCTGGGCGGCGCGCGCATCCACGCACGCAGCGGCGTGGTGGACGCCGTGGCCGACGACGAGGCCGACGCCTTCGCGCGCATCCGGGCCTTCCTGAGCTACCTGCCCACCAATGTCTGGGAACCGGCGCCGCGCACAGCCTGCGACGACCCGCCGGGCCGCGAAGACCCGGAGCTGCTGGAGCGGATTCCGCGCGAGCGGCGCCAGGTCTACGATGCGCGCGCGCTGTTGGCGGGTGTGGTGGACATCCGCTCCTTCTTCGAGCTGGCGCCGGGGTACGGTCGCGCACAGATCACCGGGCTGGCGCGACTGGCGGGACAGCCCGTGGGCGTGTGGGCCAACGACCCGCGCTTCTACGCCGGAAGCATGACCGCCGACGGAGCGCGCAAGGTGCGGCGCTTCGTGGATCTGTGCGACACGTTCCACCTGCCGATCGTGGCCTTCGTGGATGAGCCCGGCTTCATGATCGGCGCGAAGGCCGAACGCGACGCCACCATCCGCCACGGCGCCGAGGCGCTCTTTGCGGTGGTGCAGTCCGAGGTGCCCTGGTGCTCGGTGATGGTGCGCAAGTGCTACGGCGTGGCCGGCGCGGCCCACTTCGCGCCCGGTGCCTATGTGGTCGCCTGGCCCTCCGCCGAGAGCGGGGCGCTTCCGCTGGAAGGCGGCGTGGCCGTCGCCTTCCGCCGGGAGATCGCCGCGGCGCCGGACCCCGAGGCGAAGCGTCGCGAGCTGGAAGAGAGTCTGGCCGCGCGCCGCAGCCCCTTCGCGGCCGCCGAGGCCTTCGGCGTGCACGACATGATCGATCCGCGGCGGACGCGTCCTGTGCTGTGCGACTGGGTCGAGTCCGTCCAGACGCGGCTCGCGTCGCTGACCGGCCCGCGAGCCCATTCGATCCGCCCGTAGGCGCGCTCGCTACTCGAGCTCTTCCGGAGCCACCGTGGCGAGCCAGGCCGCCAGGTCGCCGTCGTAGCCCACCGCGGCCTGACGTTCGCGCACCCGAGCCAACACGCCTTCGACGGCCTTGTCTTCCAGCTTCGGAAGGTCCACCACGCCGTCGGCCAGGGCGGCGGCGGTCTCGGAGGCACGCGCCGAAACCGCATCGGCCAGGGCCTCACGTCCCGCGCCGTCGTCGTCCAGGCCCAGGTAGGCGGCGGCCATGGTCTCCGAGACCTGGGTTGCATGCTTGCGCGACGCCACGATGTTGCCCTTGCCCGTGACGATGTTGCCCGCCGCGAAGACCGTGGGAAAGTCGGCAAGCCTGCCCAGCTCCCAGTCGGCGAAGTCGAAGAGCTCGCCCTTGGTGGGTACGCCGGGCATGGGCAGCGGGATGCTTCCGATCGAGCTGATCACGCACGAGCCTCGCGCCTCGTAGGTTTCGTCCAGCGGGATCACGCGCCCGCCCTCGATGCGCGTGCGCCGGAAGCGCAGGCCCACCAGGTTTCCATCCTCGACGATCAGCCCGTCGGGCGCCGACAGCGGAACGAACTTGAAGCAGTACTTGTCCATGGCCTTGTTGAGGAGCTTGTCCCGGGCCTTGCGGGCCTTCTCGGCGCGCTGGGGCGTGGCGCCCTCCGGAATCTCGGTGACGGGCATGTCCTCGACGCGGCGACGGTAGAAGATCGTGCAGCCGGCCAGTCCCAGGTCTTCGAAGGTCAGGTCGTGCTTCGCCAGCGTGCGCGGGATGCCCTTCAGCTCCATCTCGATCATGTCTTCGACGATCCCGCGCTCGCGCAGCTTCTCGCCCACGGTCCACAGCATCAGCAGCTTGGCCACGTCGATCGAGGCGAGGCCGCCGCCCACGACCATGGCGTCGTCCAGCGGCTCGAAGACCGGGCCGTCGTAGCCCTTCTCGTTGGCGTGGTTGAACCAGATGACGAACGGGTTCTGGTAGATGAGCCCCTTGTCCAGGTAGTCGTCGGCCCCCTCGATGGGAAGCGGACGGTCGCGCCATGCGCCGTTGGCGAGCACGACGGCGCTGAAGCCCCACTCTCGAACCAGCTCCAGGAAGTCCACGTCGCGGCCTACCTGGGTGTTGGGCACGAACTCGATGCCCGGCCGCGAGAGCTTCTCGGAGATGGCGGCGTACTCCTTGTTGCGCAGCGCGACGTGCCAGCGCGGGAGACCGTCTTCGATCTTTCCGAACGGGCGCGGGTTCTGCTCGAAGACCGCCACGCGCGCGCCGCGATCGGCGAGCTGTGCGGCAACCTCGGCACCGGCGGTGGCGCCGCCGATGATCGCGACGAAGTGGGTTCCCCGAGAAGCGTCGGCCATGCGGCGATTCTGGCACAGCCGGGCGTGCGCGGCTCAGCGTCGGCGCAGGACGGGAAGCCACCCGGGCAGGGCCGCTGCCGCCAGCGCGAACAGACCCAGGGTGATCGGGAGTCCCGCGCCGTCGGGGCTCGGCGCCAGCACGCGCAATCCGGCCAGGAGCCCCGCGAACAGGCTGGTTGCTGCTGCAACGCTGGCCAGGAGTGCGCGGCCCAGCTCGGCGCGGCCTGCACCGTCGCCCCACGGGCCCCAGAAGCCGGGCGGTCGCACCTTCTGTGCGAAGCGCTCCAGCACCTCCGGGTCGGTCTGCGGCCCCAACAGTGAAACGCTCACCGCAGCCAGGGTGCCCACGGCGGCGCCGCCCAGCATCTGCGCCACTTCGGAGCTCAGCAGGGCCAGCGCCAGCGGCGCGAACGCGAACGAGGCGGCCAGGGCCGCCAGCTCGCCCCAGGCGGTGATGCGCCACCACAGCCAACGCAGCACGGTGACGACGCCGATGCCGGCGCCCAGGACCAGGGTGGTCTTCCAGGCGGCCTGGATGGAGCCGAGCCGGGGCACCAGCATTGCGGCCAGCACCACCAGCAGCACCGCGCTGAGGCGCGCCACCCAGACCTGCGAGCGCGGAGACGGCTCGCGCCCGCGCACGCCCCGGCACCACAGCCGAGCGTAGAGATCGTTGGACAGGTACGACGCGCCCCAGTTGAGGTGCGTATCCAAGGTCGAGGCCAGCGCCGCCAGCATGCCGGTCATCATCAGCCCCAGCAGGCCCACGGGCAGCAGCGTGCGGATGCCCAGGACGAAGGTGGCCTCGCGGTCGCGGGTGAACAGGTCGGCCGCCAGGTCCGGCGCCGGCGGGAAGAGCACCAGCAGCGCCAGGGCCAGCGGCACCCAGAGCCAGCTCCTCAACCCCACCTGCAGGAAGGCGAACCACACCGCCGCCTGGCGTGCGTCGGCGTCGCTGCGGCACGCCATGGCCCGTTGGGCCAGGTAACCGGTGCCGTCGGCGTTGCGCTGCAGCATCCATTGCAGCGCGAAGACGGCGACCAGGCCCGCCGCGCCGGGCTCGGGCCCCAGGTTGTAGATCCGCTGGCTTCCCATCTCCGCTACCTGGCTTGCGATGGCGCTGGGTCCCCCGGCGGCGCGCACCGCCAGGAAGGCGTAGGCGGCCGTGCCCAGCATCATGATCGAGAACTGGAGCACGTCGGTGAAGACCACGCCGCGCAGGCCCCCGGTGGTGGAGTAGGTCAGGGCGAACAGCACCACGAGCCCGAGCGAGATCGTGTCGTTGACGGCGCGCAGCGGCTCTTCGGCTCCCAGGCTGCCGGCCAGCGAGACCAACGGCTCGAAGAGCCGGCTGGGAAGCCACTCGTGCCAGAGCAGGAAGGGCGCGGCGAAGAGGGTGGCTGCCAGCAGCACCATGGCCAGCACCACCGTGTTGAAGAGGACCCCGTAGAGTACGGCGCGCACCCCACGCAGCGCGGTGGCGCCGTGGCCCGAGTAGCGCGCCTCCGCAAGCTCCGCGTCGGTCAACACGCCGGCCCGGCGCCAAAGCGGCGCGAACAGGAACCCGAGCAGCAGGAAGGCCAGCCCGTAGCTCCAGAGCTGCCACAGGCCGAACAGGCCCGCAGTCGCCACCAGGCCCGTCACCACCAGCGGCGTGTCGGCGGCGAACTGGGTGGCCGCCATGGAGAACCCCGCCTGCCAGCCGCGCAGGGTGCGGCCGGCCAGGAAGTACTCCTCCAGGTCGCGC